>NZ_MAUD01000099.1 GCF_001700515.1 Streptomyces lushanensis | reverse complement strand
GGGGTCGTGTGGATCTGTCGTCGCGTGGTGTGCGGGTGGATCCTGGTGTGGGGTTGGTATCGGGTTCGGAGGTGTATTTTTCGAGTTGGTCGGTGGATGCGCTGGCCCGGGTGATCGGTGGGGTTGCGGGGGTGCGGGAGTGGGTGGCGCCGCGCCGGGTCCCGTTCGTCGGCGTGGCCGACGGGACGGTACGGGTGCCGGGCCGTCCGGCGCGTGCGGTCTCGGAGCGTGAGTCGCGGGTTCTCGAACTCTGCGACGGAGTACGTTCCGCCCATGTCATCCAGCGGCTGCTGGGACCGGACACCGATGTCACCGAGGCGCTCGACACCCTGGTGGGACTCCGGTGTGTCACCTGGCGGCTGGAGGTGCCCGCCGACACCCGGCCCGAACTGCGGCTGCGCGAGATCCTGGACCGGATCGGCGATCCCGCCGTACGCGAACCCGCGCTCGCCAAGCTGGACACGCTGGAGCGCGGGCGTGACCGCGTACGGGCGGCCGGGGACGACCCGGAGCGGCTGATCGCCGCGCTCGCCGGCCTGGAGGAGGACTTCGAGCGGCTGACGGACGTCGCCGCCCAGCGTGAGAAGGGCGCCACCATCGCGCCCTGCCGGGCCCTGGTCTACTCCGACTGTGTGCGCTCGGCCCAGGCCCGAATCGGTGGCGACATCGTGACGGCGCTGGCACCGCTGGACCTCTTCATGACCAGCGCCACCTGGCTCACCTCCCGGCTCGCCGAGCAGGTGATGCGGCGGGCAGGTGAGATGTTCGACCGGCTCGTGGGCGAGACGGCCGGGGACGGCGGGAGCAGCGGGGACGGCACGGTGGATCTGGCGTCCTTCTGGTTCGCCTGCCTGCCCGTCCTGCACGGCGAGGGCGCCGCCGACGCGGTCCGCCTCCAGGAGGAGTTCCGCCGGCGCTGGAGCGGCATCCTGAACCGGCATCTGTCGGGGGGCGCCCGCCGGGTCCGGGTCTCCGGCGCGGAGATCGCCGACCGGATCGAGGAGGCCTTCGGCGGTACGGGGACGGGCTGGACGGCGGCCCGCTATCTCAGCCCGGACGTGATGGTCGCCGCGGCCGACACGGCCGCGCTGGAGCGTGGTGAGTTCGAGCTCGTCCTCGGTGAACTCCATCTCGCCACCAACACCTTGGGCGCCTCGCTCTTCGTCCATCAGCACCCGGACCCCGAGGAACTGTTCGCCCGGACGAGCCGCGACCACCCCGGCCCCCGGCTGATGCCGTTGCTGCCCAAGGAGCACAAGTCCCGGCTCTCCGCCCGGATCCGACACTCCCTGGTACGGCCCGAGGACTACCATGTCGCCCTTCTGGACGACACGGCGGTTCCGGGCCGGCCCCGCACCGTCCTGAGCGCCGACGCCCGGGTCGAACGGCGGGCGGACCGCCTGGTGGTGGTGCTGCCCGACGGTGCGGTGTTCGACGCCGTCGATGTCTTCTCGCACGTCCTCACGACCCTGGTGATGGATCTCTTCCAGATCCTTCCGGAGAACGACCGCTCGCCACGGGTCACGGTCGACTCGCTCGTGGTGGCCCGTGAGACCTGGCGGTTCGTGGCGTCGGGGATGGAGTTCGCGGGTGAGAAGAGTGAGGCGCGTCGGTTTGTGCGGGCGCGTCAGTGGCGTGCGGCGCAGGAGTTGCCGCGGTGGGTGTTCGTGGTGTCTCCGACGGAGCCGCGTCCGTTTTTCGTGGATTTCGACAGTCCGGTGTATGTGAATATTTTCGCGAAGGCGGCGCGGAGGCTGGCGCGTAAGGATCCGTCGGCTCGTATGACGGTGTCCGAGATGCTGCCGACGCCGGAGCAGGCGTGGCTGACCGATGACGAGGGCAACAAGTACACCTCCGAACTCCGCTTCGTCGCCGTCGACCGACTGATTCGCTCCTTTCGCTGTTCCCGCTGTTCCCGCTGTTCCCGCCCGGGGCGGTCCTGACCACCAGGACCGCCCCGGGCTTTCGCCTGTGCCCGCCCGCCTGATTGCCCGCCCGCCTGATTGCCGGCCCGCCCACTCACCCGCGGTACGTCCGTCCGCCCGCCCACTCGCCCGTCCGTCCGTCCATCGAGCGGCCGACCGTACGGCAGCACACAGCGGAGCGGTGGGACACCGTCCTCCGGTGTCCCACCGCTCCCTGTCGAGCCGAGCTGATCCGTGCCGTCAGCCGTCAGCCGTCAGCCGTCCGCGGGCCTCTCGCCCGGTCCCTCCCCGGCGATCACCGCGTCCATGACCTCCGCCAGCCGTGACACATGCGGCGGCTTCATCACCCCGAAGTGGTCGCCCGGCACCCGGTGGACCTCCACGCCCTCGGTGAGCAGATCGCGCCAGCGGCTCAGATAGTCCTCGAAGGACTGGCCGAACGCCACCTCGTGCTCGCCCTGGGCCAGTTCATCGCTGACGATCAGATGGAGCCGGCCGGGGAAGGGACGGTGCCGGTAGGCCAGATCCATCTCCATCACCTCCCGCCAGATCCGGGCGGCGCGCGGCCACGCCTCGCCGACGCCCTCGTCGGGCAGGGTGATACCGGTCTCCTCGTCCACGTCGTCGACCAGGTGGTTCAGCAGATCCAGGATCTCCGCCCGGCGCTCCGGCGTGTCCGCCTCGGCGCCGCCCCGTGCCACCTCGTCGACCAGCCGCTCCAGCCGGCGGATCAGTGCCAGCTCCCGCCAGCCCTCGGCCCGTTCGTGCGCGTCGAGGCCCGGGTCGAGGAGCATGAAGGTGACCTCCTCGCCCGCGGCCACCAGCCGGCTCGCCATCTCCGAGGCGATCCCGCTGCCGCCGCACCAGCTGAACAGTACGTACGGACCGACGGGCTGGAGGGCCCGCAGCTCGGTGAGATAGCGCTCGGCCATCTCCTCGGCGGTCGGCGGGCTCGCCGAGGCGTGCGGTCCCGGCCACTCGAACGCCGCCACCGGCCGGTCCGTCCGCAGATGGGGCGCGAGCCGCAGATACCAGTGGGCGCTGCCACCGCCGGGATGGACGAAGAACAGCGGACGGCCACTGCCCTTCTCGCGGATCCACAGCATCGCCCGGTTCGTCTCCTCGCCCGCCCCGCCCTCCGCGGCCTGCGCGCTCCGGGCGGATTCGATGCTCGCCGCCAGCCGGGCGACCGTACGGTGCTCGATGAACGACCGGAAGCGCAGCTCCAGTCCGTGCCGCGCGCGCAGCGTCGCCACGATCCTCATCAGCGCCAGCGAATGACCGCCCAGCTCGAAGAAGTCGTCGTGCGCGCCGACGCGTTCGACGGCCAGCGCCTCGCTCCACGCCTCCGCGACGGCCTGCTCCAGCTCGCCCGAGGGAGCCACGTACGGCGCCAGGAGCGCGGGCCGCGCGCCGTCCGGTACGGGAAGCGCCGCCCGGTCGATCTTGCCGGCGGGCGTGAGCGGGAAGGCGTCGAGGACGAAGTAGTGCGTCGGCAGCAGTCCCTTCGGCACCCGGCCGCGGAGATGATCGCGCAGTCCGGCGGGCTCGGCCTCATGGCCTTCGGCGCTCTCGGCATACGCGACCAGTGTCGCGTCGGCCGTGCCCGCGCGGTGCACCGTGACCACCGCCGCGGCCACCGCGGGATGGCCGAGCAGCAGATTCTCGATCTCGCCCGGCTCGGCCCGCAGCCCGCGCACCTTGACCTGGTGGTCCCGGCGGCCGTGGTACTGGAGGGTGCCGTCGGTGTTGCGCGACACCAGATCGCCGGTGCGGTAGAGCCGCGCCCCGGGCCGGCCGCCGTAAGGGTCGGGCACGAAGCGTTCCGCCGAGAGGTCCGGACGGTTGAGATAGCCGCGGGCCAGCCCGGCCCCGCCCACATACAGCTCGCCCTGGACCCCGTCCGCCACCGGACGGAGGTCCGCGTCGAGGACGTACACCTGGAAGTTCCCGATGGGCCGGCCCATCGACGGCGAGGCCGACGGTCCGCCCGGCCCGGCCGTGCCGCGCACCCGGGCGGGAGGCACCGGCGCGAGAGTGGCGCACACCGAGGTCTCCGTCGGCCCGTAGGCGTTGATGAAGGTCACCCGGTCCGACCAGCGCGCCGCCTGTTCGGCGGAGCATGCCTCTCCGGCCGACACCAGGACGCGCAGACGCGGGAAGTCCTCGGGTGCCAGCCGGTCCAGCAGCGACGGCGGCAGTGTCATATGGGTGACCAGTTCCGCCTGCCGGCGCAGATCGCCCGGGTCGGTGTCCGGAGGCGGCAGCACCAGTGCGGCGCCGTTGGTGAGCGCCATGACCACCTCCCAGACGAAGGCGTCGAAGCTCGGCGAGGCGAACTGGAGCACCCGGTCGCCCTCCCGTACATCGAGGTGCTCACGCTGCGCGTACCGCAGATTGAGCGGTCCCCGGTGCGGTACGCCGACACCCTTGGGCAGTCCGGTCGATCCGGAGGTGTAGATCACATAGGCGAGACTGTCGAGCGAGGGCCGGTCCCGGCCCCCGGGACGCGGCGCCGGAAGCTCTCCGCCCCGGATCTCTCCGTCCCGGATCTCTCCGTCCCGGATCTCTCCGTCCCGGTCCTCTCCGTTCGCCAGGTCGCTCCCGTACAGGTCCTCGACGTCCTCCACCGAGCAACTCACCCCGGACGGAAGGGCGGTACGCAGCGCGCGCGTGCTGAGCAGGACCGTGACCTCCGCGTCCGTCAGCATGTGACGCAGCCGCTCGGCCGGATACTCCGGGTCCAGCGGCAAGAACGCGCCCCCGGCCTTGAGCGTCGCCAGCAGGGCGACGATCAGATCCGGGGTGCGGGGCAGATACAGGCCGACGATGCTGTCGGGCCCGACGCCCCGGGCGCGCAGCCGCCGCGCCAGCCGCTCGGCGCGCTCGTCCAGCGTGCGGTAGTCGACGGTGTCGTTCCCGTACCGCAGCGCGACCGAGTGCGGTGTCGAACCGGCCTGTTCGGCGACCAGTTCATGCACCAGCCGACCGGCCGGCACCGGCAGCTCCGTGTCGTTCCCCCGGTGTACGGTCCGGTCGTGGTCGGCGGGCGGCAGCGTCAGCCCGTACGCGTCACCCTCCGGGTCGGCGGCCATCGCCTCCAGCACATGGCGGTAGACCCGGCCCAGCAGTTCCAGCCGGCTGCGTCCCACCAGGCTCGGCCGGCCGCCGAGCCGCAGCACTCCCGGGAACGTCCACACCTCCAGGGCGAGTTCGCTGGGGCTGAAGTCGTCCACCATGCCGACCTCGTCGGACTCCCAGTCCAGGACATGGAAGTCGAGATAACCGAAGGCCACATCGATGAGCGTCGGCGAGGTGCCCCACTCCCGCTGCATGGCGGGCATCGGATAGCGGCGGTGCGGCCACAGCTCGGCCTCACCCGCGAAGACCTCGCCGACCAGCTCACGCCAGGTCGAGGCCGACAGATCGGCGGCGAACGGCACGGTGTTGAGATACAGCCCGCGCACCTCGTCGCCGCGTGCCTGCTCCGGTCTGCCGTTGCAGACCAGCCCGGTGTGGAAGCGCCTGCGGCCGGTGACCGCACCCAGGGCCCGCAGATGCGCGGCGTGCAGCACGCTCTTCAGCGAGCCGCCCGCCGCCGCCGCGAGCCTTCGCAGACCCGGCAGCAGATCCCGGTACGGCACATCGACGATGGTGGCCTTCTCGTCCCGCTCCGGGCTGCCCCAGGCCGGCGGAAGCTCGAACTTCTCGCTGCCGCCGATCCGTCGCGCCCAGAACGCGCGGTCCTCCTCCGATTCGAGCGCGGCGCGCTCCAGCGCGACGAAATCGGCGAACCGCACATCGGGCGGCGGCGGCAGATCCGGGGTCCGGCCCCGCCGTACCGTCCGGTACAGGGAGATCAGCTCGGCGACCACCGAGGTGTGACTCCAGCCGTCCAGAATGGCGTGCGCCTCGATGTGGGTCAGCCACCACTCCTCGTCGGAGATCTGATGGACGTGGTAGCGCAGCAGCGGAGGACGGCCGAGGTCGAAGGGCCTGCGCCGCTCGCCCACCAGGAAGCCGTCCACGATCGCCCGCTGGTCCACCGCCGCCATCGACCGCAGGTCGTCGAATCCCAGCGGCAGTTCGGCCTCGCGGTGGACGAGCTGCATGGCCTCGGAGTAGCCGGAGAGGTCGAACGAGGTCCGCAGGATCTCGTTGCGGGCGACCAGGAGCCGGGCCGCCTCGGTCAGTGCCGCCCGGTCGAACGGCAGCTCGTCACGGACCTTGTAGCAGGAGACGTTCTGGTAGACGGCCCGGTCGGTCGCCGCCAGCATCTCGTAGACCATCCCGGCCTGGGTCTGCGCCATCGGGTACGCGTCGTCCAGACCGTCCGGCAGCCGGGCCCGGTCCTGCTCACCGACCAGCGCGAACCGCTCCACGAGCGCGTCGGGCGCCACGGAACCGGGTGTGCCGTCGGCGGACTTCGAACGGGAGCGCACCAGCTCCGCGAGCTCCGCCACCCGCTGACGGGTGAACAGGTCGACCACGGACACCTCGAAGCCCTGCTCACGCAGCCGGCCGACGGCCCGGATCGCGCGCAGCGAGTCACCGCCGAGCTGGAAGAAGCTGTTGCGCACCCCCACCTTGTCGACGCCCAGGGCCGCGGCGAACGCCTCGGCGAGCGTCCGCTCCAGCGCGTCGCGCGGCGCGGTGTACTCCCCGGCCCAGAGTGAGCCGGTGTCCTCGGGCGCGGGCAGCGCCTTGCGGTCCACCTTGCCGCTGGTCGTCAGCGGCAGCGCGTCCAGCAGCATCCAGTGCGCCGGGCACATGTGCTCGGGCAGCTTCCCGCGCAGCTGCTCCCGTACGGCGGCGACATCCGCGGTGGCGGGCGTGAGATGGGCGACGAGCCGCTCGTCGTGCAGGGTGACCGCGGCCGCGTCCACGCCCGCGCACTCGGTGAGCACGGCCTCGATCTCACCGAGCTCGACGCGCTGGCCACGGATCTTGACCTGGTGGTCCAGCCGCCCGAGATACTCGATGGTGCCGTCGGCGCGGTACCGGGCGAGATCGCCGGTACGGTACAGCCGCTCGCCGGGCGCGGTGGCGAACGGGCTCGGTACGAACCGTTCCGCCGTCAGCGCAGGCCGGCCGAGATAGCCGCGGGCGAGCTGCACACCGCCGAGCAGCAGCTCTCCCGGCACACCGACCGGGACGGGCCGCAGCCCCTCGTCCACGATGTAGGTACGGGTGTTGGCGATGGGACGTCCGATGGTGACCGGCAGACCCGGCGCGCACCGCGCGGCGGTGACGTCCACCGCCGCCTCGGTCGGCCCGTACAGATTGTGCAGCTCGCAGCCGATCCGCTCGTGCACGGCCGTGACCAGGTCGGCCGGGAGCGCCTCGCCGCTGCACATCATCCGCCGCAGGGTGGGCATCGCGGGCAGCGGTCCGGCCAGGAACGCGCGGAGCATGGAGGGTACGAAGTGCAGTGTGGTGACGCCCTCGTCGGCGATCACCCCGGCCAGATACGCGGGATCGCGATGCCCGCCGGGCCGGGCCAGCACCAGGGTGGCGCCGGTCGTCAGCGGCCAGAAGAACTCCCACACGGACACGTCGAATCCGTACGGCGTCTTCTGGAGCACCCGGTCCGCCCCGGTGAGTCCGTAGGTCTCCTGCATCCAGCGCAGCCGGTTGACGATGGCGCGGTGCTCGACCACCACCCCCTTGGGACGGCCCGTCGATCCCGAGGTGTAGATGACATACGCGGGATGCCCGGGCGCCGGGCGCGAGTCGGTGCCGGTGCCGGAGGGTCCGGACGGCACGAGGGGCCCGGACGGGCCGGACCGGTCGGCGTCGATGTCCACGATCCGCCGGTCCCCGGCGCCGTCCCCGCCGGACACCAGCGCCGCCAGGCCGGCGTCCGTGACGACGACCGTCGCCGCCGCGTCGTCCAGCATGAAACCGACGCGCTCGCGCGGATACTCCGGATCCAGCGGCAGATACGCGCCCCCGGCCTTCATGACGGCGAGCAGCGCCACCACCAGACCGATTCCCCGGGGAAGACACACCCCGACCACGGACTCCGGGCCCACACCGTGCTCCCGCAGCTCCGCGGCGAGCCGGTCGGCCTCGGCGCCGAGCCGGGCGTACGACACCGTCGTGCCCTCGTACCGCAGCGCGGGCGCGTCCGGGGTCCGGGCGGCCTGGGCCTCGAACAGCGCGGGCAGCGTTCCCGACGGATACGGCCGTGCGGTGTCGTTCCACTCCTCCACCAGCAGACCGCGCTCGGCCGGTGCGAGGATCTCCAGCTCGTCCACCGGCAGTTCCGGTTCGGCGGTGGCGCTCTCCAGGAGCCGGGCGAAGTGGGCGGCGAACCGCTCGGCGGTCTCGCGGTCGAACAGCGCCGACGCGTAGTTCAGGGCTCCAGACAGAGAGCCGTCGGACCGCTCGGAGACTCCGAGCGTCAGATCGAACTTGGCCGTGCTCTCCCCGACCGGCAGCCGGCCGACCGTCAGCGGACCCATGGTCCGGGGCCCGGCCGTCGCCGCCGACTCCTCCTGCCAGAGCAGCATCGCCGAGAACAGCGGTGTACGCGACGGATCGCGCTCCGGCGCCAGTTCGTCCACCAGCCGCTCGAACGGCACCTCCTGGTGGCCGTACGCGTCGAGCGCCGACTCCCGTACGCGCCGCAGCACCTCGGTGAAGGAGGGCGAGCCGGACAGATCGGTGCGCAGGACCAGGGTGTTGAGGAACAGACCGGCCATGTCCTGCACCTCGGGCCGGTCGCGGCCGGCCACGGGTGTGCCGACGGCCACGTCCCGCTGCCCGCTCCAGCGGCCGAGCAGCACCGCGTACGCGGCGGTCAGCGCCATGAACGGTGTGGCGCCCCGGGCGCGCGCCAGCGCCGTGAGCCGTCCCGCCACGTTCGCGGGCACCTCCAGCGGCACCTGGGCGCCGGCGGTCTCGCGTACGGCGGGACGCGGCCGGTCCGTGGGCAGCTCCAGCGGCTCCAGCCCGGCGAGCCGCTTCCGCCAGTGGACGAGCTGCCGCTCCAGCAGTTCCCCGGAGAGCCGTTCGCGCTGCCAGACCGCGAAGTCGGCGTACTGCAAGGGCTCCTGAGGCTCCGCCGTCGGACGGCCGGCCACCGCGTCGCCGTAGCGGGCCGCCACCTCGGCCACCAGCAGATCCTCGCTCCAGCCGTCGGAGGCGATGTGATGGAACGTCAGCAGCAGCGCGTGCTCGTCCAGGTCCAGCCGGACCAGGGTCGCCGAGAAGACGGGACCGGTCGCCAGGTCGACGGGCACCCGCTCGGAGGTGACGAGGGCGGCGAGACGGGCGTCCGCCCGCTCCCGGTCCGGTCCGCGCAGATCGAGCCCGGTCAGCGGAACGGGGCCCGGCTCGTCGATCATCTGCACCGGCTCGCCGTCCACCACCGGATAGCGGGTGCGCAGCACTTCGTGCCGGGCGGCCGTCCCGTCCAGCGCGGTGCGCAGGGCGGCCCTGTCCAGCTCGCCCCGCAGCCGCAGGGCGGCGGTCATCAGATACTCCGTGCCGCCCGGCTGGAGCTGGTCCAGGATCCACAGCCGGCGCTGTGCGAAGGACAGCGGCAGCGGTCCGCCGCGCGGGGCCCGGCCGATGCCGTCGCTCCGCCTGGGCGCCGCTCCGCCGCGCAGCCGCTGCCGCAGCAGCTCCTGCCGCAGGGCCGCCCGGTTGCCGGTCTCGGTCTCGGTCATCGCGCACTCCTCTGGGACAGCAGTCCCGCCACTTCGTCGTCCGACAGCCCGGCGATCTCGGCCTCCACGGCCTCGGTCACCGCCTCGGCCAGCCCGGCCACCGTGGTGGCCTCGAACAGCCTGCGCAGCGGCAGGTCGACCGCGAACGCCTCCCTGATCCGTGCGAGCACCCGGGTGGCCAGCAGGGAGTGGCCGCCCAGGGCGAAGAAGTCGTCCAGGGCGCCGACCCGCGCCACATCGAGCACCTCGCACCAGATCGCGGCGACGGTCTCCTCCGCCGGATCGCGCGGCGCCACGTACTCCCGTCCGCCGTCCGTACGGGCGAGCACGGGATCGGGCAGCGCCGTGCGGTCCACCTTCTTGCTGGTGGTCAGCGGCAGCGCGGGCAGTGTCACCCAGAGCGACGGGATCATGTACTCGGGCAGCAACTCACCCAGATGGGCGCGGAGTTCGCCGATGCCCGGGACCGAGCCGTCCGGCCGGGCCACCAGATACGCGGCCAGCCGCCTGTCGCCGGGCGCCACCTCCGCCGCCACCGCCACGGCCTCCTGGATCGCCGGATGGCGCACCAGGGCTGCCTCGATCTCGCCCAGTTCGATCCGCAGTCCGCGGATCTTGACCTGATGGTCGATCCGGCCCAGGAACTCGATCGTGCCGTCGGGCCGGTGGCGTACGAGATCGCCGGTCCGGTACAGCCGCTGCCCGGGCTCGGTGCCCAGCGGATCGGGCACGAACCGGTCGGCGGTCAGCTCCGGCCTGCCGTGGTACCCACGGGCCAGCCGTACCCCGCCGAGGCACAGCTCACCGGGAACACCGACCGGGACCGGACGCAGATCGGCGTCCAGCACATAGGCCCGGGTCCCGGCCACCGGCCGTCCGACGGGCATCGCCGAGGCAGCCTGTTCCCCGGCGGGGCCGGTGTCCGGTTCCGCGCCCACCCGGTGGAGCAGGCAGGTGACGGTCGCCTCGGTGGGCCCGTAGTTGCACAGGAAGCGTCCGGGCAGCCCGGTCTCGGCCCAGCGCCGCACGTCGGCCGCCGTGACCACGTCGCTGCCGACATTCATCAGCTTCAGCCCGGTCAGCCGGTGCAGCGAGCCGGACTCCGCCATCGCCCGGTAGTAGGCCGGGGTGATCTCGACGATCGTCACCTCGTGCTCGGCGAGCCGGGCGGGCAGCTCCGCGGGCGTCCAGAAGACCGGATCACCCACCACGATCGTGGCGCCGGCGGTCAGCGTGGCCGCGATCTGGTCCATCGCCACGTCGAAGGTGAGCGCGGACAGCAGCACCACCCGCTCACCGGGCTCGATGCCGTACTCGTCCGCGATCACCCGGCAGTGATGGGCGTACGAGCGGTGCTCGATCATCACACCCTTGGGACGCCCGGTGGAGCCGGAGGTGTAGATGACATAGGCGAGATTGCCCGGTGCGACCGGCACGGGCACGTTCGCGGACGCCTCCGTGCGCGCCGGCGCCGGCGCGTCCTTCACCGCCCCCGGTCCGCCGGTCCCGTCCTCGCCGTCGACGGTGACCACGTGGTACGGGCCGGTCTCCAGCCGCTCCGCGAAGTCCGCGCCGGCGACCACCACCCTCGCGCCGACATCGCCCAGCATGAAGCGCAGCCGCGCCGGCGGATGCAGCGGATCGAAGGGCGCGTACACCCCGCCGGCCTTGAGCACCCCCAGCAGCACCACGACCGCCTCGGCGCTGCGCTCCAGGCAGGACGCGACGACCGTCTCGGGTCCGACGCCCAAGGAGCGCAGCCGGTGCGCGAACCGGTTGGCGCGGGCGTTCAGCTCCGCGTAGCCGATCTCCAGATCTCCGGAGACCACCGCCACCGCGTCCGGTGTCCGCGCGGCCTGCCGCTCGAACAGCTCCGGTACGGTCAGGGCGTGCTCGGCCGCCGGGTCCAGCCGGGCGAGCCGGTCCCTCTCCGGATCCGGCCAGGTGTGCACCAGCGTGCGGTGCTCGGCGTCGGTGAGCAGCGCGAGATCGCCGATCCGCGCGTCGGGACCGGCCGTGACACTGTTCAGCAGCGCCAGATAGTGCCCGGCCATCCGCTCGACCGTCGCCCGCTCGAAGAGCCCGGTCGCGTACTCGAACCAGCAGTGCAGCCGTCCGTCCGGACGCTGCTTGACCGTCATCGTGAGATCGAACTTCGCCACGGCGGGCCCGGTGTGGACCGGCTCGATGACCGAGCCGCCCAGCGTCGCGGGCACGCCCTCCATGTGCTGGAGTTCGAACATCACCTGGAACAGCGGATTGCGGGAGAGATCGCGGTCGGGCCGCAGCGCGTCCACGAGATGCTCGAACGGAACGTCCTGGTGGGCCATCGCCTCCAGGGACACCGTGCGCACCTGGTCCAGGAAGTCCGTGAAGGCAGGATTGCCCGACAGGTCGTTGCGGATCACCAGGTTGTTGGTGAAGAAGCCGACCAGTTCCTCGGTCTCCTCCCGGGTCCGCCCGGCGACCGGGGTCCCGACGGCGATGTCCGTACGGCCGGTGTAGCGTCCGAGCAGCAGCTGGAACGTCGCCAGCAGGACCATGAACGGTGTCGCGCCGTGCCGTGCCGCCAGGTCCGCGACACCCTGGCCCGTGCGGGCCGGCACATCCACGATCACCGTGTCGCCACGGGCGTCACGCACGGCTGACCTGAGCCGGTCGGCGGGCAGTTCGACCGGGCTGAGTCCGGCCAGCCGGTCACTCCAGTACGCGAGCTGGCCCGCGATCTCGCCCGCGGACTGCTGCGCGCGCTGCCAGGCGGCGAAGTCCGCGTACTGCACGGGCTGCGCGCGCAGCGGCGAGGGCCTGCCCGCCGCGAACGCCTCGTACGCCGCGTTCAGGTCCTTCAGACAGATCCCCATCGACCAGGCGTCGAAGGCGATGTGATGCAGCGTCAGTCCCAGCAGGTGGTCGTCGGGCGCCGTACGGATCACCGTGACACGCAAGGGCGCCTGCCGCTCCAGGTCGAACGGCAGACCGGAGGCGCGGTCCAGCAGCTCACGGGCCGTGGCACCGGCCTCCGGCATCCCGGACAGATCGTGCAGGGTGAAGTCGACGGGGCCCGGCGGATCGATGAGCTGCACCGGATCGCCGCCGCGCGAGACATAACGGGTGCGCAGGATCTCGTGCTTGGCCGCGGTCGCGTCCACCGCCCGCCGGAACGCCTCGATGTCCAGCGGGCCGCGCAGCCGCAGCGCCACCGGCACGACGTACTCGTCGCTGCCCGGATCGAGCTGGTCCAGGAACCACATACGCTGCTGGCCGAACGAGAGCGCCAGCTCCCCGCCGCGCTCCACCGGCCGGATCCCGGGCTCCTCGTCCTCCGTCCCCGCCGAACCGACCCGGGCGGCCAGCTCCGCGACCGTACGGGCGTGGAACAGCTCTCCGACCGTCAGCTCGACGCCGAAGGCGCGCCGCAGCCGCAGCACCAGCCGGATCGCCAGCAGGGAGTGCCCGCCGAGCGCGAAGAAGTCGTCGTCGGCGCCGACCCGCTCCACCCCGAGGACCTCGCCCATCAGCTCGGCGACGGTCCGCTCGGCGGCGGTGCGCGGGGCCGTCCGGACCACTCCGTCCGGCCGGCTCCGGCTCTCCGGCGACGGCAGCCGCCCGCGGTCCACCTTGCCGTTCGGTGTCAGCGGAATCGCGTCGAGAGGGATGGTGACCGACGGGATCATGCTCTCCGGCAGCCGGGCCGCGAGCAGGGCACGCAGCTCCTCGGACTCCGGGAGCGGTGTCCCCGGCGCCGCTACGAGATGGGCGACCAGCTCCGTGTCGCCGGACTCCGGCCGGTGCGTGGTCACCACCGCGGCGGCGACCGCGGGATGGGCGGTGAGAGCCGCCTCGATCTCGCCCGGCTCGATCCGGACGCCTCGCACCTTGACCTGCTCGTCGATACGCCCGACGAATTCCAGCGCGCCGTCCTCGCGACGGCGCACCAGGTCCCCGGTGCGGTACCACCGCTCACCGGGCGTGCTCGGGAACGGATGCGGAGTGAAGCGGTCCGCCGTCAGATCTCCCCGGCCCGCGTAGCCGCGCGCCAGACCGACCCCGGCGACACACAGCTCACCGGGAACCCCCACCGGTACGAGCTGATCCTCGGTGTCCACCACGAACGTGCGGACATTGGGCAGCGGACGGCCGATCGGGACGATCTCGGTCCGCTCGGTCCCGTCGTAGCGCCATGCCGTGGAGTCGATCGCGCACTCGGTGGGCCCATAGGTGTTGAACACCTCGGCGTCGACCGTCCCGCGCAGCCGCGCGCAGAGCTCGGCGGGCAGCGGCTCACCGGCCGAGCACACCAGCCGCAGCGCGGAGCACTCGGCGAGATCCGTCTCGGCCAGCAGCAGGCGCAGCACCGACGGGACGAGCTGAAGGACGGTCACGTCGTGCTCGGCCACCGCGCGGACCATGACCGAGGGATCGCGATGGGCCTCCTCGGGCGCCATCACCACGGCGCCGCCCGACACGAGCGGCGAGAGGAACTCCCAGACGGCGGCGTCGAAACCGATGGTGGTCTTCTGGAGCACCCGGTCGCCCGGGCCGATCCCGTACCGGTCCACCGACCACAGCACACGGTTGCGTATGCCGGCATGGGTGACCACCACCCCCTTGGGCCGACCGGTCGAACCGGACGTATACATGATGTAGGCGGCATCGGTATTGCCGACCATCACCGGCGCCCTGAAGGCCGTGTCCGCCGGCACGCTCTCGTCGTGCCCGGCGGCGTCGACCGTCAACACATGAGGATGAGCGGGCAGCCGGTCGCGCAGCGACTCCTGGGTGAGCAGCACCTCGGCCCCGGCGTCGGAGACCATGAACGCCAGCCGCTCCGCCGGATGGTCGGGCGCCAGCGGTACATAGACGCCACCCGAGGCGAGCACCGCGAGCAGCGCCGTGACCAGGTCACCGCTCCGGTGCAGCGCCACACCGACCGGTGTGCCGCGGGTGACTCCCCGGCTCCGCAGCCGCAGGGAGAGCGCGCCCACCCGCCGCGCGAGCTCCGCGTAACGGATCTCCTCGCTCCCGGACACCACGGCCAGCGCATCCGGTGTGGCCCGTGCCCGCTCCAGGAACAGTTCGGACAGCGAGCGGTCGGTGGTCACCGTGTCCGTGCGGTTCCACTCGGCGAACCGCGCCGGTTCGGACCCGGGAACGATCTCCAGCCGGTGCACCGACACATCGGGCCGGTCGGCTATGTCGGTGAGCAGCCGCAGCAGTCCCTCCGCCGTCCGCTCCATACGCGCCGCGTCGAACAGGGCCGTCGGATAGAGGAACCTCGCCTCCAGCGAGCCGTCCGGACGCGCGGCGAGATGCAGCGACAGGTCGAAGGCCGAACCGGCCGTGGCCGACTCGTACTTGGAGACCTCCAGACCGGGCAGCCGCAGCGGCCGGCGCCGGGCGTTGTGCAGCGCGAACCCGACCTGGAAGACCGGATTGCGGGAGGGGTCGCGCTCCGGGGCCAGATCGGCGACGACCCGCTCGAAGGGTACCTCCTGGTTGCTGAAGTCGTCCAGATGGGCGTCACGGACGCGCGCCAGCAGCTCCACGAACGACGGATCGCCGGACAGATCGGTCCGCAGCACCACGGTGTTGAGGAACATGCCGATCATCTGGTCCAGCTCGGGCTGGTCGCGGTTGGCCACGGAGACGCCGACCGCCACGTCGCGCCGGCCCGTGTGCCGGGCCAGCAGAAGCTGGAACGCGGTGAGGTACGTCATGAACGGTGTCGCGCCCGCGCGCCGGCCGACCTCGTCGACCCGCGCCGCGAGCGCGGCCGGCACCGTGAAGGACAGACTGTCCCCGGTGGCGTCCCACCGGGCCGGCCGGGGCCGGTCGGTGGGCAGCTCCAGCGGATCGAGATCCGCCAGCCGCTCCCGCCAGTAGGCGCGCTGCCGGTCCATGGACCCGGCGGACGCCTCGTAGCTCTCGCGCTGCCACTGCGCGTAGTCCAGGTACTGCACGGGCAGCGGTTCCAGCGGCGACGGCTCGCCCTTGGCGAACGCGGTGTACAGCGTCTCGATCTCCTCGGCGAGCACACCCCACGACCAGCCGTCGAAGGCGATGTGATGCACGGTGACCAGCAGCGCCGTGTCGTCCGGGCCGAGTGTCACCAGCGTCAGCCGCCACGGCGGGCGCTTACGCAGATCGATCGGTGTGCGCAGCTCGGTGGCGCTCAGCTCCCGCAGCCGCGTCTGCCGCTCGTCCTCCGGCAGCCCGGCGAGATCCACCAGCGCGGGCTCCACGGGCCGTGGCGGATCAACGATCTGCGCCCCGGTGCCGCTGTCGCCGTCTCCGTCCTCGTCGGCGGAGCCGTACCGGGTGCGCAGCACCTCGTGACGTACGGCGATCTCCGTGAGCGCGGCCGTGAGCGCGCCGGTGTCCAGCGGCCCTCGCAGCCGGAACGCCTCGTGCAGGAGATACTCGGTCGTGGCTCCGGACCGCAGCTGATCGAGAAACCAGAGCTGTTCCTGTGCGAATGACAGCGGGTACGGGCCGTCGCCGGTTGCCATCGGTCGCCTCCCAGAGTGAGAAGTAGGGTTCACGGGACCGGGATGAGGACACCCGGTGATGCGGAACGGGACGCTCCGCCAAGGGGGTTCGCCGCGCTCACGCCGGGCCGGAGACGGCGTCCGAGGGCTCGGCCATGGCCACGGCGATCTTCCGCGGGCCGGTGAACGGCTCACGCGCGTGCGAGGCCAGCATGTTGTCCACCAGCAGCACGTCGTCGCGCTGCCAGTCGAAGCGCCGCTGCTCGGCGCGGTAGCAACTGCGCAGATGGGCGACGACGTTGTCGGGGATGCGCTCACCGTCGCCGTAGAAGGTGTTGGTCGGCAGCTCGTCCTCGTCGAACATCTCCCGCAGACCCGAGCAGATCTCCTCGGCCAGCGTGGTCACATGGAAGAACGAGAGGTGGTTGAACCACACCTCCTCACCGGTGACGGGATGGGTGTGCACGGCCTTCCGGCGGGCCCGGGTGCGCAGTCCGCCGGCGCCCGTCCACTCCACCTCCACACCGTTGCGCGCGCAGTAACGGGCCACCTCGGCGCGGTCGTCGGTGTTGAACGCCTGCTGCCAGGGCACCCCGAAGCCCTCGATGAAGTTGCGCACCACCATCCAGCCACGGGCCGCGAACTCCGCACGTACGGCGGGATCGATGGCACGCAGCACCCGGCGGGTGTCGGCGAGCGGTGTCGAGCCCAGGGTCTCCGGAGGCCGCACGCAGTAGAAGAACAGTGTCATCGGCCAGGTGGCCTGGTAGGAGTTCTCGTTGTGCAGGAAGATCTCCTCGCTCGGCGGATAGTCCGTCGACGTGTAGACCTGCCCCTTGATGGTGCTGCGGGGCGAGGAGCGCTCCGCGTAGGCGAGAGGCTCGCCGGACACCGCGCGTACGACGTCCTCGAAGCCCTCGACACCGCCGATGTCGAATCCGCGGAGCAGCACCGCGCCGTGCTGGCGCAGCCGCTCCCGGACGAACGGGCGGGCCTCCGGCAGGAATTCGGCCACCGGTGTGCCCGGTGCCGCGGCCGGCACGATGAACGGCAGGGTGCTTCCCGTACCGGCGTTCGCCCCGGGGCTCGTCTCGGCACGCTCTCGGAGAGGTCCGGCGACGGACCACCGCCCGGAGTCCGCGCGGGCGGTGGTCCGTCGCCGGTGCGGATGAGTTCGCAGTCATGCGCCTCAGCCTCAGCCGCGGGCCGCGCCCGGACGAGAGAACAAGCGGCAGCACTGTCGGCAGCGCGTACGCCCGCCACTCTGCGCTTTCTTCTCTGCAAGCCGCGCCGGACCACCGGCAGGCTCGCTTCCGTCGCCACTGATCACGTGGCGTCCCTGACGCGACCGTGAAGCCGAGGAGGGCCGCCATGGCCGAGGAACACACCGACGAGCGTATGCACCAGGTCGTCGTGAACGACGAGGAGCAGTACTCCGTCTGGCCCGCCGACCGGGCCCTGCCGCTCGGGTGGCACGCGGAGGGCACCCGGGGCAGCCGGGCGGACTGCCTCGCCCATATCGGCACCGTGTGGACCGACATGCGCCCGCTCAGCCTGCGCCGGGAGATGGACGGCGCCGTCCAGGTCTGAGCCGTCCCGCCCGCCGTACCCGAACCCGTACCGGACCCCGCTGGCCGAGGTGCCTGACTGATGACCATGCCAAGGACCCACGAACGCGGTCTGCCGGGCCGGTACGCCGCAGGGCGAGTACCGGCCACCGCGGGAGGCGACACACGATGACCACCGTCGCCAAGTCCCCGCCCGACCGCCCGGTGACACCGCTCCACCGCAATCGCGACTTCATGCTGCTGTGGAGCGGGTCGGCCGTCTCCATCGTCGGCTCGACCGCCTCCACGGTCGCCTATCCGCTGCTCGTCCTCGCCCTGACCGGCTCGGCGTCCGACGCGGGCACAGCCGGCTTCTTCGCCCTGCTGCCCACCCTGCTGTTCCAGCTTCCGGCCGGTGCGCTGGTCGACCGCTGGAACCGCAGACGGCTGATGATCTGGTGCGACGTACTGCGCTGCCTCGGGGCCGCGAGCATCGTGGCGGCGATGGTCCTCGGTGAACTGCGTCTGGCGCACATCCTGGTCGTCGGGTTCGCCGAAGGCACCCTGTCCGTGTTCTACGGACTGGCCGCGCACGCGGCCGTGCCCAACGTCGTCGGCCCCGGCCAGCTGCGCCAGGCGCTCTCACGCAACGAGGCACGCGGCCGGGCGGCCACCATGCTCGGTACGCCGCTGGGAGGCATCCTCTTCGGCGTGGGACGCTCCGTCCCGTTCCTGCTCGACGCCGTGTCCTATCTGGTGGCGCTGGTCACCCTGCTCTTCGTGCGCAAGGACTTCGAGGCGGAGCCGACCACGCGGCGTACCGGCGGGATGGCCTCCCAGGTCCGGGAAGGGCTGGTCTGGCTCAAGGACCAGCCGTTCGTACGGGCCACCACCCTGCTGGTCGCGGGGAGCAACCTCCTCTTCCGCGCGCTGTTCCTGATCGTCATCGTGATGGCCACCGCGGACGGGGCCTCCTCGGCCGGGATCGGCCTCATGGTCGGTGCCGCCGGAGCCGGCGGTGTGCTCGGCTCGCTCGCCGCCAACTGGTTCGGCCGCAGATTCCCGCTCGCCGCCCTGGTGATCGGCGCGAACTGGGTCTGGGCGCTGCTGATGGGCGTCATCGTGTACGCCGACCACCTCGTGGTCCTCACGGTCGCCTACGCGGCGATGTGGTTCGTCGGGCCCGTGTGGAATGTCGCGGTCGGCAGCTACCAGCTCGCCGTCACCCCGGACCGGCTGCGCGGCCGTGTCCTCGCGGCGACCAGCATGCTGTCCGCCGGGGCCCTGCCCATAGGCGCGCTCGTCGGCGGGCTGCTGCTGGACGCGGTCGGGCCGCGGCGGGCCGCCGCCGCCCTCGCCGTCTGGATGGTGCTGCTGGCCTGCGCCGCGACCTTCTCCCGCTCGGTACGGCGGAGCACCGCTGACTCGGTGGATTCCTGACAAGACCGACGCACTGCCAAGGAGGAACAACCGTGTTTCGCACGACGCTCGGACCGCGACTCCCCGGGACGGGGACGAGACATGCTGCCGTCTGACACCGGATCGGTACGACCCGCCGGGGTGCCCGGAACCGCGGGAGTGCTCGGCACCATCGGAGCCACACCGCTGGTCGAACTGGTCAGGCTCGACCCGTCCAGGCCGTTCCGTACCTACGCCAAGCTGGAGGCGCACAACCCCGGCGGCAGTATGAAGGACCGGTCCGCGCTGGAGATGCTGCGCGAGGGCATCCGCGACGGCCGGATCGTGCCCGGCCGTTCGGTCGTGGTCGAGTCCAGCTCCGGCAATCTGGGCATCGGCCTCGCCCAGGTGTGCGCGTACTACGGGATCCGGTTCATCTGCGTCGTCGATCCACGGACCAACCAGCAGAACGTGGCGATCATGCGCGCGCTGGGAGCCGAGGTGGAGGTCGTACGGGAGACCGATCCGGCGACCGGCGAATACCTTCCGGTCCGTATCCGCCGCATCCGTGAACTCACCGGCCTGATCCGGCACGCGTACTGGCCCGACCAGTACTCCAACCCGCTCAATCCGCGGGCCCATCGGAACACCATGGGGGAGATCGTCGGGAGTCTTCCCGGCGGACTCGACTACCTCTTCTGCGCGACCAGTTCGTGCGGCACCCTGCGCGGCTGCGCCGAGTACGTACGGGAGCACCGGCTGCCGGTCACCGTGGTCGCGGTGGACGCCGAGGGAAGCGCCATCTTCGGCAACCCCCCTGGCCCCCGGCTGATCCCCGGCCATGGCGCGGCGGTGCGTCCCGGTCTCTACCGCGACGGTCTGGCCGACGAGGTCGTCCATGTCGCCGATCTGGACTGTGTGGTCGGCTGCCGCAGGCTCGCCTCCCGCGAGGCCATCCTCGCCGGCGGCTCGACGGGGGCGCTGATCGCCGCCCTCGGCGCCATGAGCGGGCGCATCCCGGCGGGCTCGAACGTCGCGCTGATCCTGCCCGACCGCGGTGAGCGCTATCTCGACACGATCTACAACGACGACTGGGTCACCCGTCACTTCGGTGATGTGTCCCACCTGTGGAAGGAGAAGAGGTCCGAGATGTCCGAGACCGAGATGTCCGAGATGGGGGTGGCGTCATGCTGATCCTGGGAGCCCAGGACGTGCACCGGATTCTCGACGGCGCCGAGAAGGATGTCCTGGAAGTGGTCCGCCGGGCCTATGTGCTGCACGAGCGGGGCCGTACGGCGCTGCCGCACTCGGTGTTCCTGCGTTTTCCCGACGACCGGCGCAACCGGATCATCGGACTGCCCGCCTATCTGGGCGACGAGACACCGGTCGCCGGGATCAAATGGGTCTCGTCCTTCCCGGGCAATGTCGAGGCCGGTCTGCGGCGCGCGTCGGCGGCGGTCATCATGAACTCGATGGCCACCGGAATGCCCGAGGCGTTCGTGGAAGGCTCCGTGATCTCCGCGCGGCGCACCGCGGCGAGCGCCGCACTGGCCGCCGCCGCACTCGCGGCGCGGACACCCGACACCGGGGTCGCCCTGGTCGGCTGCGGCGTGATCAACTTCGAGGTGCTCCGCTTCCTGCGGACGGCGCTGCCGGATCTGGCGGAGGTCACGCTGTTCGATCTGGACCAGGACCGCGTGCGCTCGTTCGCCGACCGCTGCGCCGGGCAGTGGCCCGATCTGAAGGTCTCCTCGGCCGGCACGGCGGACGAGGCACTCGCCACGCACCGTCTGGTCAGCCTCGCCACCACGGCCGCCACGCCGTATCTGACCACCGACGCCTGCCGTCCCGGAACGCTGGTGCTCCACCTCTCCCTGCGGGATCTCACCGCGGACTCCGTGCTGGCGGCGGTCAACGTCGTGGACGACGCCGACCATGTCTGCCGTGAGGCGACCTCGCTCCATCTCGCCGAGCAGCGGACCGGTGGCCGCGACTTCATCGAGGCACCGATCGGCGCCGTCCTCGCCGACCCGGACGCGGGCCCGCGCTCCGAGGACCGGGTCACCGTCTTCTCCCCGTTCGGTCTGGGCGTTCTCGACCTGGCGGTCGCGGACCTGGTCCGCCGCAGGGCGGAGGATCTCTCGCTGGGGACACGGCTGCCCGGCTTCCTGCCCGCGCCCGACTGAGCCCCGCGCGTGATCCGCGTGCGGTCCGTACGGCTGAGGGGCGTGCGGTCCGTACGGGTGAGCGGTGATCCGTACGTGACGGCGGAACCCGCCCCGAGGGGCGGGTTCCGTATGCGCGGGATCGGCCGGACGGTGCCCTCGCGGCCCGTCCCGTCGCCGTCCCGTCCTCCGGGAGCGCACGGCGCTCCCGGAGTGCGTCAGTAGGAGCCCCGGCATTCGAGGATCCGTCTCGGGTTGTCGACCAGCATGGTGGTGATCTGCTCCTCGGTGACTCCCCGCCGGCGCAGCGCGGGCAGCACCTCCCGGAAGATGTGCAGATAGTGCCAGTTGGGCAGCAGGACGGGCAGATCGCGCATCGGGAGCCAGTCGAGATAGCAGGAGGCGTCGTGCGCGAGCACGATCCGGTCCGTGTAGCCGCGCGCGCACAGGGCGGCGACGGTCTCCACCCGCTGTTCGAACGGCAGCAGTATGTCCAGGCCGAAGCGGTCCATCCCGAGGAAGGAGCCCCGGTCGGCGATCGACATCAGATAGTCCAGATCGGCGGTGTCCCCGCAGTGGCCGATGACCACCCGGGTCAGATCCACACCCTCGGCGGCGAACACGTCCTGCTGTTCGATACCCCGGCGGGTCTGGGCGTGGGTGTGCGTGAGGATCGGTACGCCGGTGGCCCGGTGTGCCTGGGCGACCGCCCGCAGGACCCGCTCCACACCGGGGGTCACACCGGGCGCGTCGGTCGCGCACTTGAGGATGCCGGCCTTCACCCCGGTGTACGCGATGCCGTCGGTGATGTCGGCGACGAACATCTCCACCAGAGGCTCGTCACCGCCGAGCAGTGTGCCGGGACCGCGCAGACTCAGAAAGTGCGGGACGTCCTCGTAGGTGTAGAGCCCCGTCGCCACGACGATGTTGAGGTCCACGCGCTCGGCGACCTTCTGGATCCTCGGGATGTGGCGGCCCAGACCGATCACCGTCGGGTCGACGATGGTGGAGACTCCCGTGGCGGCGAGCTCCGTCAGCCGCCGGACCGCGTGCGGCACCGCCTCCGCCTCGTGGAACCCGGCGCGGTCGGGGTGGTTGGTGGTGAACTCGGGGTTGAGGACGAAGATGTGCTCGTGCATCAGGACCTGCCCCAGCCCGCCGACCGGCACGGGTCCACGGACGGTGTTCACTTCGGCCGTGGCAGAGGCGGTTTCGTACAGCATGTCGGGCTCCCGCATGACGCGTGGACGCACGGCGATCGGCCGCGCTGGGGACGGACTGGCTGGCCGAGGGCGGACCGGCGTACCGGGGACGGACCGGACGGGCGGGGCTCACACGGCACGGCCGGCCGGGCCGCCGTACGGCGCGGCCGGTCGGCCGGTGGAGCGGCCCGCCGCGGACACCCTCCACCTCTGTGAGACGCGTGCTCTCCGGGACCAGTGGGCGCACCAGCACCCTCGCCTCCAGACTCACCGCCACCGCCGGCCCTGTGAAGGCGCATCCTCCCGGCGCTTGGCGCACACGGTCCTGTCATCGAACACATCGAAGCGCCCCCTGCTCCGGCGGCACCCCGGCCCCGCCGACCGCGCGCCTCTCACGAGCCGATGCCGGGCCCTGCCCAGGCCGCGCCCCGCGCGCGGCCCGCGCCCCGGTCCCGTGCCGGGGCCACGCACCCCGGTCCCGCGGGCGGCCGGGGGCCGCCGATACGCTCAGCCAGGATCCCGGTGGGCCTCGGCCCACCGCCACGACACATCGTCCAAGGTTTCCCGACCGTTCCGGAAGGCCCGCTGATGACCACGACGAACTCGCAGGCAGACCGGCTCGGCCGGGCGGCGGAGGCCGCGTCCGCCGCCCGGATCGACGCCCTGCTGATCTCGCCCGGCGCCGATCTGCGCTATCTCACCGGCTATGACGCACAGCCGCTGGAGCGGCTCACCTGCCTCGTCCTGCCCGTCGGCGGCGAGCCGTTCCTCGTCGTACCGGCCCTGGAGAAGCCCGCCGCCCAGGCGTCGCCCGCCGGGCGGCTCGGGATCGAGATCACCGGCTGGAACGAGACCGACGACCCGTACGACCTGATCGCCGCGCGGCTGCCGCGCGCCCTGTCCCGTGTGGCCCTCGACAACCGGATGTGGACCGAGAAGTCGCTGGCCTTCCGGGCCGCGCTGCCCGGCGCCGAGCAGGTGCTCGCGGGTGAGGTGCTGTACGCGCTGCGGGCCCGCAAGTCCCCGGCGGAGGCGGAGGCGCTGCGGCGCGCCGCAGCGGCGATCGACCGGGTGCACTCGCGGATGGGGGAGTGGCTGCGCCCGGGCCGTACCGAGCGCGAGGTGGGCCGGGACATCGCCGACGCGATCATCGCCGAGGGGCATGTCCGGGTGGACTTCGTGATCGTCGGCTCCGGACCGCACGGCGCCAGCCCGCACCATGAACTGTCCGACCGGGTGATCGAGGCGGGCGATCCGGTGGTCGTCGACATCGGCGGCACCACCGAGGAGGGCTACTGCTCCGACTCCACCCGTGTCTACGCGCCGGGCGAGCCGCCCGAGGAGTTCCGCCGCGCGTACGAGGTGCTGCTGCGCGCCCAGCGCGCCCAGACCGACGCCGTACGGCCCGGCCTGCGCGCCCATGAACTGGACGCCGTCGGCCGCGATCTGATCACCGAGGCCGGGTACGGCGCGTACTTCATCCACCGGACCGGTCACGGCATCGGACTGGAGAGCCACGAGGAGCCCTACATCGTGGCGGGCAATCAGCTTCCGCTGGAGCCCGGGATGGCCTTCTCCGTCGAACCGGGCATCTATCTGCCCGGCCGTTACGGGGCCAGGATCGAGGACATCGTGATCTGCACGGAGAACGGCGGTGAACGGCTCAACCGGACCGGCCGTGAACTGGTCGTGCTCTCCTGACGTCCGGCCTCCCCGGCCGCGGAACGGACGGGTTGTACGCGGCGCCGTGCTGTGGTTCCCTGACGTCATGACGCTCCGGCTCGTGACCCGCCGCCACGTGGACTACGGGCGTGTCACCAGCACCGGCTGTCATTCCGCACGCTGACGCCGTGCCCCGGGCGGCACGGCCGCCGCTTCCCCGGCCGCCGTGCCCGCCGGATCCACCGCTCCCGCCGCTGCCGCCACGGCACACGACGCCCCGCGCGTGTGCGCCCCCGTGCGCCGTCGCCGTGAAGCGTGTGCCCTCCCGTCCGGTCGGTCCTTCCGTGACGTCCCGTCTCCACCGACCGTGCCCTCTCGTTCCCTTTTCCGAGACCTGTTCCGCCCGCTCAGCCCGCGCTCCGCCCGGCAACCCAGCCGAACCGCACCAGGGAGAACCATGAGCCAGCCCAGCCGGCCCGCACAGCCGATCGATTCCGTCACCGCCGGGCACACGCCCGAGGACATCTCCGAGGGCCCCGACACCTCCGCCTGGTCGTTCGAGACCAAGCAGGTGCACGCGGGCGCCGCGCCCGATCCCACCACGGGCGCACGGGCGGTGCCGGTCTACCAGACCACCTCGTTCGTCTTCCGTGACACCCAGCACGCGGCGGATCTCTTCTCGCTCGCCGAGCCGGGCAACATCTACACCCGGATCCACAATCCGACACAGGACGCCTTCGAACAGCGGATCGCCGCGCTCGAAGGCGGTGTCGCCGCCGTGGCGCTGGCCTCGGGACAGGCCGCGGAGACGCTGGCGATCCTCACGCTCGCCTCCGCCGGCGACCACATCGTCTCCAGCACCTCCCTCTACGGGGGGACGTACAACCTCTTCCGGCACACCCTGCCGAAGTTCGGCATCGAGGTGAGCTTCGTCGACGACCCGGACGATCTCGACGCGTGGCGGGCGGCGATCCGGCCGAACACGAAGGCGCTGTTCGCCGAGACACTGGGCAATCCGCGCGGCAACGTCCTGGACATCGAGGGGGTCGCCGAGGCCGGACACAGCGCCGGAGTCCCGCTGATCGTGGACAACACGGTGCCGACCCCCTATCTGCTGCGGCCTGTCGAGCACGGCGCCGACATCGTCGTGCACTCGGCGACCAAGTTCATCGGCGGGCACGGCACCACCATCGCCGGTGTGGTCGTGGACGGCGGCACCTTCGACTTCGGCGCGCACGCCGAGCGTTTCCCCGACTTCAACGAGCCCGACCCGAGCTACCACGGACTGCGCTACTGGCCGGCCCTGGGCCCGAGCGCGTTCGCGGTCAAGCTGCGCGTGCAGCTCCTGCGCGACCTCGGTCCCGCGCTGTCGCCGCTGTCGGCGTTCCTGCTCCTCCAGGGCGTGGAGACGCTCTCGCTGCGTATCGAGCGCCACTCGGCCAACGCCCAGGCGCTGGCCGAGTGGCTGGAGCAGCGGGACGAGGTGGCCGCGGTGCACTATCCGGGGCTGCCCTCCAACCGCTGGTACGAGGCCGCCCGGCGCTATCTTCCGCGCGGCGCGGGCGCGGTGCTGGCGTTCGAGCTGCGCGACGGGGTCGAGGCGGGCAAGCGTTTCGTCGACGCGGTGGAGCTGTTCAGCCATCTCGCCAACATCGGCGACGTACGCAGCCTCATCATCCACCCGGCCTCGACCACCCACAGCCAGCTCGACGCCGAGCAGCTCGCCGCGACCGGCACCTCGCCCGGTCTGGTGCGGCTGTCGGTCGGCATCGAGAACCTCACCGATCTCAGGGCCGACCTGGAAGCCGGCTTCCGCGCGGCGAAGGGCGCGTCCTGAACACCGGGACCGATACGGGTTCCGCACACCCGGGGGCCCGGCCCCCGGGCTCGGGTTCCGGGCCCGGTTCCGGTTCCGGGCCATCTCCCGGACCACCGGAGTCCGCCCCCGCCGGATCCGTCCCCCTCCCGCCGGCCACCGGTGCCTGGCGGGAGGGGGACCCACCGGGCCGCCGCGCGTGGTGGACAAGGCAGAAGCCGCTCGTCCTGGAGTCCGGTGCCGAGCTGCCGGGAGTCCGTATCGCCTACGAGACCTGGGGAGAGCTCGCTCCCGACGCCTCCAACGCGGTCCTGGTGCTGCACGCCCTGACGGGAGACAGCCATGTCGCGGGACCGGCCGGACCCGGTCATCCCACGCCCGGCTGGTGGGACGCGCTGATCGGTCCTGGCCGGGCCCTGGACACCGAGCGCTGGTTCGTCGTCGCGCCCAATGTGCTCGGCGGCTGCCAGGGCAGCACGGGACCGTCCTCGGCCGGGCAGGACGGACGGCCCTGGGGCTCGGCCTTTCCCCGGCTGACCCAGCGTGACCAGGTGGCCGCCGAGACCGGCCTCGCCGACGAACTGGGCATCGGGCGCTGGGCGCTGGTGCTCGGCGGCTCGATGGGCGGTATGCGGGCCCTGGAGTGGGCCGTCTCCTGTCCCGAGCGCACGGGCGCCCTGATGCTGCTCGCCACGACGGCGAGCGCCAGCGCCGAGCAGATCGCCTGGGCCACCATCCAGGCGCGCGCCATCCGCTCCGATCCGTTCTGGTACGGCGGCGACTACTACGACGCCGTACCGGGGCGGGGTCCGCACACCGGGCTGGGACTGGCCCGTCGGCTCGCCCATGTCACCTACCGCAGCGAACCCGAACTGCACGTCCGGTTCGGGCGTACGCCGCAGGGCACGGAGGATCCCCGGCGCGGCGGCCGGTACCAGGTCGAGTCCTATCTCGACCATCACGCCACCAAGCTCGTACGGCGCTTCGACGCGGGCAGCTATGTCGTGCTCACCGAGGCGATGAACGGCCATGACGTGGGACGGGGACGCGGTGGCACGGCCGCCGCGCTGCGCCGGATCACCGCGCCGGCGCTGGTCGCGGGCGTCGACTCCGACCGGCTCTATCCGTCCTCCCAGCAGCGGGAGCTGGCGGCGGGCATCCCGGGCGCCGACC
>NZ_MAUD01000098.1 GCF_001700515.1 Streptomyces lushanensis | reverse complement strand
TTCCTTCGCGGTGATGGTGTCGCTGGCGGAGGTGTGGCGTTCCTGCGGGGTGGAGCCCGACGCGGTCGTCGGTCACTCGCAGGGTGAGATCGCGGCTGCTGTGGTGTCGGGTGCGTTGTCGCTCCAGGACGGTGCGCGGGTGGTGGCGTTGCGGAGTCAGGCGATCGGTCGTCGTCTGGCCGGGCATGGCGGGATGATGTCGGTGCCGCTGCCGGTGGCCGAGATGGAGGGCCGGCTTGAGGCGTGGCCCGGCCGGATCTCCGTTGCCGCCGTCAACGGTCCGCGTTCCGTGGTGGTCTCCGGTGATCCCGAGGCGCTGGACGGGCTGTTCGCCGAACTGTCGGGCGAGGGGATCCGGGTTCGTCGTGTCGCGGTGGACTACGCGTCGCATTCCGCGCAGGTGGAGGGTTTGCGCGAGGAGCTTCTCGATGCGCTGGGTCCGGTGCGTCCCCGTAGGGCCGAAGTGCCTTTCTTCTCGACGGTGACGGGGGGCTGGTTGGACACGGAGGAGATGGGGGCGGAGTACTGGTTCCGCAATCTGCGGCAGCGCGTGCTCTTCGCCGACGGGATCCGTGAGCTGCTGGGCGCGGGCCACCGGAAGTTCGTGGAGGTCAGTTCGCATCCCGTACTGACCATGCCGGTACAGGACATGATCGACGAGACCGCGGAGCCGGGCGTCGTCGGCGGAACGCTCCGTCGCGACCAGGGCGGCCTCTCGCGCCTCGTACTGTCCGCCGCCGAACTGTTCGTACGCGGGGTGGAGGTCGACTGGCGCGTCCTCTTCGCGGACACCGGCGCCCGGCGCGTGGATCTGCCCACCTATGCCTTCCAGCGCGAACAGCTCTGGGCCGTACCGCCCGTACCGGACCGGGCGCTCGCGGCGGATCCCCTGGACGCGGAGTTCTGGACGGCGGTGGAGGAGGAGGACCTGTCCGCGCTGACCTCCGCCCTGGGCACCGACGAGGACTCGGTGGCGGCCGTGCTGCCCGCGCTCTCCTCCTGGCGCAGGTCACGCCGGGACCGCTCCACCGTCGACTCCTGGCGCTACCGGGAATCCTGGACACCGGTCGGCACGGTCCCTGCGGCACCGCTGTCCGGAGTCTGGCTGGTGGTCTCCGCCGAGGCCCACGACGACAGCGACGTCGTCGGAGCCCTGAGCGGCCATGGCGCCGAGGTACGACGGCTCGTCCTGGGCGAGTCGTCCACGGACCGCGAGGCCCTCGCCGCGCTGCTGGCCGAGCACGCCGGACGGCACGGGAGCGGCTCGACCGACGGGACCGGCCGAGCCGATGAGGCCGGCCGGACAGAGGAGGCCGGTCGTACGGAGGAGGCCGGGCGGACGGAGGAGATCGGCGGCTCCGGTGGGAGCGCCGGGCTCGCGGGCTTCTCCGGGATCGTCTCGACACTCGCCGCCGCCGAGAACCCGTCAGCACGCCATCCCGGCCTGACCCTCGGGCTGGCGCTGACCGTCTCGCTCGTCCAGGCGCTGGGCGACGCGGGAATCGACGCGCCGCTGTGGTTCCTGACCCGGGGCGCGGTCTCCACCGGCCGCTCCGACACGCTCGTCTCGCCCGTCCAGGCACAGATCGCCGGCGTGGGCTGGACCACGGCCCTGGAGCACCCCGGGCGCTGGGGCGGTGTCATCGATCTGCCCGCCACCGTCGACCAGCGGGCGGCCGGGCGGCTCGTGTCGGCCCTCGCCGGCGCGCTCGGCGAGGAGGACCAGCTCGCCGTCCGGCCCTCGGGGGTGTTCACCCGCCGTATCGTGCGTGCCGCGGCCGGCGACCGTGCGCCCGCCCGCGACTGGAGCCCTCGCGGCACCACGCTCGTCACCGGTGGTTCGGGCACGCTCGCGCCGCATCTGGCACGCTGGCTGGCCGCGCGGGGCGCCGGACATCTGGTGCTGATGAGCCGCCGGGGCATGGACGCCCCGGGCGCGGCCGAACTCGTCGCCGAACTGGCCGAGTCGGGCACCGAGGCGACCGTCGCCGCCTGCGATGTGACCGACCGCGACGCCGTCGCCGCGCTGCTGGCCGCGCTCAGGGCCGAGGGCCGCACCGTACGCACCGTCGTGCACACCGCCGCGCTGATCGAGCTCCACACGCTGGCCGAGACGGATCTCGACGCCTTCGCCCGGGTCATGCACGCCAAGGTGACCGGTGCCCAGGTGCTCGACGAACTCCTCGACGACGACGAACTGGACGACTTCGTCCTCTACTCGTCCACCGCCGGGATGTGGGGCAGCGGCGCGCACGCCGCCTATGTGGCGGGCAACGCCCATCTCGCCGCGCTCGCCGCCCACCGCCGGGCCCGCGGGCTGCCCGCTCTCTCCCTCTCCTGGGGCATCTGGGCCGACGATCTCCACCTCGGCCGGGTCGATCCGGGAACGATCCGGCGCAGCGGGCTGGAGTTCATGGCCCCGCAGCTCGCGCTCGGCGGACTCGAGCGCGCCCTGGACGACGAGGAGACCGCCGTCGCGGTCGCCGACATCGACTGGGAGACCTACTACCCCGTCTTCACCTCCGGGCGTGCGAGCACGCTCTTCGCCGAGGTGCCGGAGGTACGGAGGATCACCGAGGCCGCCGAACGGTCCACCGGCACCGTCGCCGAGGGCGCGTTCATGACCCGGCTGCGCGCGCTCCCGCCGGCCGAGCAAGGGCGGCTGCTGCTGGAGACGGTCCGTACCGAGGCCATGGCCGTCCTGGGCCTCTCGTCGCCCGACGCCCTGCCGGACCAGCGCGCCTTCCGCGAGGTCGGTTTCGACTCGCTCACGGCGGTCGGGCTGCGCAACCGTCTCGCGTCCGTCACCGGACTGACGCTCCCGACGACCATGGTCTTCGACCATCCCAGTCCCGCCGCGCTGGCCGCCTTCCTCGGGAACGAGATGGCGGGCGCCCGTACGGTGACCGCGGGACCGGCGACCGCCGCGCTCTCCGCCACCGACGACGACCCGGTCGCCGTCATCGGTATGAGCTGCCGCTATCCCGGCGGAGTCGCCTCGGCCGAGGAGCTCTGGCGGCTCGTCAGGGAGGGCGGCGACGCCATCTCCGGCTTTCCCGCCGACCGGGGCTGGGACGCCGAAGCGCTCTACGACCCGGATCCCGACCGGCAGGGCAGGACCTACTCCGTCCAGGGCGGATTCCTCCACGACGTCGCCGACTTCGACCCCGGGTTCTTCGGGATCTCGCCGCGCGAGGCGGTCTCCATGGATCCGCAGCAGCGGCTGCTGCTGGAGACGGCCTGGGAGGCATTCGAGCACGCCGGGATCGATCCGGTGAGCCGACGCGGCAGCATGACCGGCACCTTCGTGGGCGCCAGCTACCAGGACTACGCCTCCGCCGTGCCCGGCGCGGCCGAGGGCTCCGAGGGCCACGCGATCACCGGCACGCTCTCCAGCGTGCTCTCCGGCCGGGTGTCGTACCTCTTCGGCTTCGAGGGCCCGGCCGTCACGCTCGACACCGCCTGCTCGTCCTCGCTCGTCGCGATGCATCTCGCCTGCCAGTCGCTGCGCAACGGTGAGAGCACCCTCGCGCTCGCCGGCGGAGTGAGCATCATGTCCACCCCGCTCTCCTTCGTCGGCTTCAGCAGGCAGCGGGCGCTCGCGGCCGACGGCCGCTGCAAGGCGTACGCCGACGGCGCCGACGGAATGACACTCGCCGAGGGCGTCGGTCTCGTCCTGCTCGAACGGCTCTCCGACGCCAGGCGCAACGGTCATCACGTACTGGCCGTGGTGCGCGGCAGCGCCGTCAACCAGGACGGCGCGTCCAACGGACTCACCGCGCCCAACGGCCCGTCCCAGCAACGGGTCATCCGCCAGGCCCTCGCCAACGCGGGACTCCGTCCGGCCGAGATCGACGTCGTCGAGGGCCATGGCACCGGCACCGCGCTGGGTGACCCGATCGAGGCCCAGGCCCTGCTCACCACCTACGGCCAGGACAGGGACCCCGCGCGGCCGCTGCTCCTCGGCTCGGTCAAGTCCAACATCGGGCACACCCAGATGGCCTCCGGCGCCGCGAGCGTGATCAAGATGGTCATGGCGCTCCAGCAGGGCGTCGTGCCCAGGACGCTCCATGCCGACACCCCGTCCTCGCATGTCGACTGGTCCTCGGGGGCCGTCGATCTGCTGACCGAGGAGACCGACTGGCCGGCCACCGGCCGTCCCCGGCGCGGCGCCGTCTCCTCGTTCGGCATCAGCGGCACCAATGTGCACACCATCCTCGAACAGGCGCCTGCCGAGGAGCCCGCGCCGGAGCCCGCCGACTCCCGCGAACCCGCAACGGAGGCCGCGACGGACGCCGCGCCCGACACCGTGCCCGTACTGGTCTCGGCCCGGAGCGAGGCGGCGCTGCGCGCCCAGGCGGGCCGGCTGCTCGCCCTGGTGGAGGAGCGGCCCGGGATCCAGCTCACCGATCTCGCCTTCTCCCTGGCCACCTCGCGGGCGAGCCTGGAGCACCGCGCGGCCGTCGTGGCGCGGGAGCGCGGCGAACTGCTGCGCGGTCTGCTGGCCCTGCGCGACGGACTGCCGGGACCGGGCGTGCTGCGGGGCGGCGGCACGGGCCGTGGCCGTACGGCGTTCCTGTTCACCGGACAGGGCAGCCAGCGCGTGGGCATGGGACAGGAGCTGTACGGGCGCTTCCCCGCTTTCGCGGACGCGCTCGACGCCGTGCTGGCCCATATGGACGGTGAGCTGGACCGGCCGCTGCGCGAGATCCTGTTCGCCGCCGAGGGCTCGCCGGAGGGCGCCCTGCTCGACCGGACCGGCTACGCGCAGCCCGCGCTGTTCGCCGTCGAGGTCGCGCTGTTCCGGCTCGCCGAGTCCTGGGGCATCACGCCCGACTATCTGGCCGGGCACTCCATCGGTGAGCTCGCCGCCGCGCACGCCGCGGGTGTGCTCTCCCTGCCGGACGCGTGCGCCCTGGTGGCCGCGCGCGGCCGGCTGATGCAGGCCCTGCCCGGGGGCGGCGCGATGGTCTCCCTCCAGGCCGCCGAGGACGAGGTCCTGCCGCTGCTCGCGGAAGCGGACGGCACCGGGGGCACGGTCTCGATCGCGGCCGTCAACGGGCCCTCCTCGGTGGTGGTCGCCGGGAGCGAGGACGCCGTCCTCGCCCTCGCCGCGTCCTTCGAGGCCGAGGGGCGCAAGGTCGGGCGGCTGCGGGTGAGCCATGCCTTCCACTCCCCGCTGATGGACCCGATGCTGGAGGACTTCGCCCGGGTGGCGCGGAGTCTCACGTACCGTCCGCCGGTCATCCCGCTCGTCTCCCATGTGACCGGCACGCTCGCCACCGACGACCAGGTGTGCTCCCCGGAGTACTGGGTCCGCCATGTCCGGGACACCGTCCGCTTCGCCGACGGGATCGGCTGGCTCTCCGCCCAGGGCGGCGTCAGGACCTTCCTGGAACTCGGCCCGGACGGGGTGCTCTGCGGCATGGCACGCGACAGCCTCGCCGAGGAGCCCCGTACGGTCCTGCTGCCGCTCCTGCGCGGTGACCGCCCGGAGGCAGCGGCGCTCGTCACCGCGCTGGCGGGTGCGCGGGTGAACGGCATGGAACTGGACTGGCGCGCGTACTTCGCCGACAGCGGAGCGCGCCGGATCGCCCTGCCCACCTATGCCTTCCAGCGTGAGCGCTACTGGCCCGAGGCTCCGGCCGGCGCGGCCCCGGGCGCGCAGGGCGCCGCCGGCGCGGTGGACGCCGAGTTCTGGTCGGCCGTCGAGCGCGACGATGTGACGGCGCTCGCCGCCTCGCTCGGGCTGGACGAATCCACCGTCACCGCGATGGTCCCCGCCCTCGGCGCGTGGCGCCGCCGCCGCGGCGAGCAGTCCGCCGTGGACGCCTGGCGCTACAAGGTCGCCTGGAAACCGCGGACCGGCTCCACCGCGCCCGCCGCGCTCTTCGGACGCTGGCTCGTGCTGACACCGGCCCGTACGCAGGACGCGGCCTGGTCCGCCGAGGTCGTCGCCGCCCTCGGCGCGCCGACCGTCCTGGTCGAGGTCACCGGGACCGACCGGGCCGAACTGGCCGCCCGGCTCACGGAAGGTCGCGCCGGGGACGGCGGGTTCACCGGTGTGCTGTCCCTGCTGGCGCTCGTGGGCCCGGACGGCGGGGTCCGCCCCGAGGTGCCCGCCGCCCTCACCCTGACCACCGTCGCCGTGCAGGCGCTCGGCGACGCGGGGATCGACGCGCCGCTGTGGAACGTCACCCGTGGCGCGGTCTCCGTCGGCCGCTCCGAGCACGTGACCGGCCTCGACCAGGCCGCCGTCTGGGGACTCGGCCGTACCGTCGCCCTCGAACAGCCCGGCCGCTGGGGCGGCTGCGTCGACCTGCCCGAGCGGCTCGACGGCCAGGCCGCCCGCCGCTTCAGGAGCGTCCTCGCCGGTACGGACGGTGAGAGCGAGACGGCCGTACGCGCCTCCGGGGTCTTCGTACGGCGCCTCGCCCACAGCCCTGCCGGAGCGGACGGGGCGGACGGCCCGCCGCGGCCGTTCGACCGGGCGGGCACCGTCCTGATCACCGGTGGCACCGGCGCGCTCGGCGGGCATGTGGCCCGCGGGCTCGCCCGCGAGGGCGCCCGCCATCTGCTGCTCGCCGCCCGACGCGGCGAGAACGCTCCCGGCGCGCCGGAACTCCGCGCCGAACTGGAGGAACTGGGCGCCCGGGTCACCATCGCCGCCTGCGATGTGGCCGACCGCGACGCGCTGGCCGCCCTGCTCACCGCCGTCCCCGAGGACGCGCCGCTCACCGCGGTGATCCACACGGCCGGCGTGGTCGAGGACACCACCGTCGACGCGCTGACCCCGGACGGTTTCACCGCCGTCCTGCGCTCCAAGGTGGTCGCGGCCCACCATCTCCATGAGCTGACCGCCGAGCTGGATCTCTCGGCGTTCGTGCTCTTCTCCTCGACCGCCGGTGTCATCGGCGCGGCGGGACAGGGCAACTACGCCGCCGCCAACGCCTGTCTGGACGCGCTCGCCGAGTACCGGCGCGCCCATGGCCTCACCGCGCTCTCCGTCGCCTGGGGCCCCTGGGCCGGATCCGGCATGGCCGCCGACGCCACCGGGATCGAGAGCCGCGTACGGCGCGGCGGATTCGAGCCGCTCGCGCCGGAACCCGCCGTCCGCGCGCTGCTCCGGGCGGTCGAGCACGACGACACCACCCTCGCGATCGCCGACATCGACTGGGGCCGCTTCCTGCCCGCCTTCGCCGCGAGCCGCCCGCTGCCGCTCGTCGGCGACCTGCCAGAGGTACGGCGCTCCGCCGCGCCCGCCGGCGCCGGCGCGGGAGAACCCGAACTGCGGCGCCGGCTCGCGGAGTTGCCCGAGGCCGAACGCGCCGGACATGTGCTCGGCCTGCTGCGCGCCCAGGTGGCCGCCGTGCTCGGCCACTCCGACGAGCGGAACATCGAGGACGACCGGGCCTTCCGCGATCTGGGCTTCGACTCGCTGACCACGCTCGAACTCCGCAACGCGCTCGCCGCCCTGACCGGGCTGAGCCTGCCCGCCTCGCTCGTCTACGATCTGCCGACACCGCGCGAGCTGGCGGACTTCCTGCTGGCCGAACTGCTCGGCACACTGCCCCGGACGGCGGCGCCCGTCGCGGCGGCCCGTGCCTCGGACGACGACCCGATCGCCGTCGTCGGCATGAGCTGCCGCTTCCCCGGCGGGGCCGACTCGCCGGAGGAGCTGTGGAAGCTGCTCACCGAGGGCCGGGACGGCATCACCGCGTTTCCGGCCGACCGAGGCTGGGACATCGAGGCACTCGGCGCGGGCGCCTCGGACACACTCCAGGGCGGATTCCTCACCGGGGTCGCCGACTTCGACGCCCGCTTCTTCGGGATCTCACCACGTGAGGCCCTCGCCATGGACCCGCAGCAGCGGCTGCTGCTGGAGACCACCTGGGAGGCGCTGGAGCGGGCCGGGATCGACCCGTCGGGGCTGCGCGGCTCCACCACCGGCGTGTTCGTCGGCACCAACGGCCAGGACTACGTCGACGTACTGCGCCGCTCCGCCACCGACGTACGGGGATACGCGGCCACCGGCAACACCGCGAGCGTCATGTCCGGCCGGCTCTCCTACGCGCTCGGACTGGAAGGCCCGGCGGTCACCGTCGACACCGCCTGCTCGTCCTCGCTGGTGGCCCTGCACTGGGCCGGCCGGGCGCTGCGCGCCGGGGAGTGCTCCCTGGTGATCGCGGGCGGAGTCTCCGTGATGTCCAGCCCCGATTCCTTCGTGGAGTTCTCCGCCCAGGGCGGTCTCGCTCCCGACGGCCGGTGCAAGGCATTCTCCGACGGCGCCGACGGCACCGCCTGGTCCGAGGGCGTCGGCGTCCTGGTGCTGGAACGGCTCTCCGACGCCGTGCGCAACGGCCACGAGGTCCGGGGCATCATCCGCGCCACAGCCGTCAACCAGGACGGCGCCTCCAACGGGCTCACCGCGCCGAACGGCCCCTCGCAGCAGCGGGTGATCCGGCAGGCACTCGCCGAGGCGGGACTGACACCCGCCGAGGTGGACGCCGTGGAGGCGCACGGC
>NZ_MAUD01000097.1 GCF_001700515.1 Streptomyces lushanensis | reverse complement strand
TCGACCGCGCGGTCGAGGACGATCTGGATCGCCGCGTCGTCGTTGCCTTCGAACTCCTCGCGTAGCGCCGTCGCCACCTGGCGGCTCGGCGCGTCCTCCGGCAGCACGCGCTCGTCGGGGGTGCCGAGGGTGAGGCCGAGCAGCGGGCTCACCATGACCAGCAGCACCGCGAGGACGGGCAGCGCGGTGAGCGCGGGCCGTCGCATGACGGTGGCGGCCAGCCGCCCCCACACGGGCGCGGTGCCGCGCGTCTTCCCGGCCCAGGGAAGCCGGCCGCTGTTGACGCGGTGGCCGAGGACGACGAAGAGGGCGGGCATCACGAACAGCGTGCTGACGGCGGCGATGGCGACGACGCCGACACCCGCGTAGCCGAAGGAGCGCAGGAAGTACTGCGGGAAGACCAGGAGCGCGGCGAGCGCGACCGCCACGGTGGCGGCGGAGAAGGCGACCGTACGGCCTGCGGTGCGCACCGTGTGCCGTACGGCGTCCTCGACGCTCGCGCCCGTGGCGAGTTGTTCCCGGAAGCGGCTGGTCATCAGCAGTGCGTAGTCGATGCCGAGGCCGAGACCGAGCGCGGTGGTGAGGTTGGTCGCGGAGGTGGAGACGTCGGCTACCCCGCCGATCAGGGCGAGTTCGGCGAAGGTGCCCGCGATGGCGACAACGGCGATGGCCAGCGGCAGCAGGGCGGCGACGACGCTGCCGAAGACGAGCAGCAGCAGGACCAGCGTCAGGGGTACGGCGATGGCCTCGGCCAGCAGCAGGTCCTTGGGCACCTGCGTGGTCAGGTCGGCGGTGACGGCGGTGCCGCCGCCCGCGCGGACGGTGAGCCCGCCGCCGTACGCGCCGGTGTACTCAGCGATGAGGGTCTTGGCGTTCTTCTCCAGCTCGTTGGCGTCCCCCTTCACATGGGCCAGGATCATGGCCTCGCGGCCGTCCTTCGAGCGGAGGCCGGGGCTGCCGGTCTCCCAGTAGGAGACGACGTTCTTGACGGCCGGGTCCTTTTTGAGGTCGGCGGCCAGCGCTCGGCCGCCCTTGTCGGCGGCGGGGGTGTCGACATCCCCTTCGGGGGCGCGGACGAGCAGGATCAGGTTGGTCTCGCCCCCGAACCGCTCCCCGATGAGCCGCGCGGCGCGGGTGGACTCGGAGGCCGGGTCGTCGTACCCGCCCCCTTTCAGCACCCCGAACGCGCCGGCGCCGAGCGCGCCCGCGAGGGCTACGGCCACGACGGCGACGATCAGGACGAGCCGGGACCGGCGGATGGCCAGTTCGGCTATGCGTTCAAACACGGCGCAGCTTCTCCATTCGGGCAGTTCAGATTGAGGGCAGGCGCGGGAGAGGACGCGGAATGAGGGCCACCGACGCTCGCCAGACCCGACCCTAGACAGGAGATGAAAGGTTTCGCAGTGTTAGATTTTTCTGACAGCACGTCCGACAGCAAGGGAGGTTGCTCGTGCCCGAGGAACCCGCGCGGCCCCTCTCCCTGCGCGAGCGGCGACGCGCCGCCGCGACCCGGGAGATCCTGGACGCGGCGATGGCCCACATCAGCGAACACGGCCCCGCCGCCCTGTCGCTGCGCGCCGTCGCCCGGGACCTGGGCATGACGGTGCAGGCGCTCTACCACTACTTCCCCAACCGGGACGCGCTGGTCACGGCGGTGATGACGGAGGCGTACGAGAGCCTGGCCGACGCCGTCGCCACGGCCGCCGCCACCCGCCCCGCAGGCCCGGCGACGCCGGGCCTGGTGGCGGTGGCCGAGGGCTACCGTGACTGGGCGCTGGCCCATCCGGAGCTGTTCCGGCTCCTTTACGGCACACCGATACGGCACTACGCGGCCCCGGCGGACGGCCCCACGACGGAAGCAGTGCGCCGGATGAGTGCGGTGTTCGAGCGCGAGCTGTTCGCGGACCTGTCCGCCGCGCGACTCGCGGCGGCGGACACCCCACCGCTCTCCCCCGCCCTCAGTGCCTACCTCGGCCACATCGCCCCGGAGGCCCTGGGAGGGCTGCCCCCCGCCGCCTCAACGCTGCTGCTGAGCGCGTGGGGGCATCTGCACGGTCTGGTGGTGCTGGAGGTGTTCGGGCATCTGGGGTTCATGGGTGAGCACCAGGCGGAGGTGTTCCGGCTCTCGATGCGGAATCTGCTGGCGGACGTCAGGAGACGGGTGGGAGCGGAGCCGGGCGCCATCTGATCCCTCTTCGGTTTCGACGCCCCTCGGACCGGACGCCACCGAGGAACGAATCGCTGTGATACGAGAGTTGACCAAGGTGACGGCGGTCGGCGCCGTCCTGCTGCCGGGCGGGCTGAGCGCCGCTCCTCCGACAGCTCGTCGAAGAAGTCGGAGAAGGCACCTGCGAAGGCGTCCGCGAAGCCCTCGAAGCCGGCGGACTTCGCCCCGGCCCCGGCTGAGAAGGGCGACACGATCGGCGCGAAAGGCTCGCTCTGCGAGCTGCGCGTTTCCTTCGCCCTGGTCGCGGAAGCCGGGGCCGCTGCTTCTTGACGCATGTCTGACGTGTTCTGACTGGTCGTCAGGCGCGGTGGGGCGTGATCGTCGGGATGCGCTACCGCACAGGACTGACGCCTCCGCCAGGTCGTCGGCGCGGAGGACGGCGGGGAGCCCTCCGCGCGTCGGCCTGGTGCCCGGATCGTGCTCTGCTGGGACGAGCCGTCGGGCGGCCATCGCTGTGAAACCCGCTCGACCTGGTTGCCCCCGTGAAGAGATCCTTGGGCATGGAGTTCCTCTGCTACCACCGCGACCGGCCCGACTCCCTGCCACTGCGCGACGAACTGCTGGAAGAGCATTGGTCATATATGGACCAGTACGCGAAAGAGATGATCGCCCGCGGCCCGACCTTCGCCGACGACGGCGACACACCCACCGGCAGCGTGCACATCGTCGACCTGCCCGATCCCGCCGCCGCCCGCTCGTTCGCCTTCGACGAGCCGAACTACCAGGCCGGCGTATACCGGGATGTGCTGCTACGGCGGTGGCACAACACGCTGGGGCGCACCATGTGGGACTTCCCCGGCGGCCAGACCGGCGGCAACCGGTATCTGGTGCTCGGCCTCGGCACGGGGCAGGCCGCCGACACCGCGGTGCCGCCCGATCCGGACCACCTGATCGCCTACGGGCCGCTGCTGTCGGATGACGGCGCCGTCTGGCTGGGCACGGCGGCGTTGGTCCAGGCGTCGGACCCGCACGCGGCGCACGCCATTCTGACCCCGGACCGGTATGCCGACATCGAGGTGCACAACTGGGAGTTCGGCGGGCGCCGGTGATGACCGAGGACGCCCCGGCCGACTTCACCGCCGAAGCCCTGTGACGTTCGCCCGACAGAAGTGAAACGGCGGCCGCGCCATTGACGCCGGACCCGGCGCGGCTGCCGACCCGTGCCCGCCCACGCCCGCCCGGCGCGGGACCGTGGGCCGACCGGACATGAGAGGAGGGTGTGTAGCCCCGCTCGCTCCTTCCGGACGATGTACCGGGCCTGGTCGGGGCTGGAAGCAGCGACTGCTGGGACAAGCCGGCCCTGCGTGATTGCCGTGATCTTGCATGCTCCGCCCGGCAGTCGGCCCTCGCTCCGCGCCGCCGCCGTGCCGCGCACGATGACCGGCGTACGACCGACCCGGCCAACAGCGCATCTGTTCCGGGTTCGCTGACAGGTACGACACCGGGGCACTCGGTGTGGTGGCCACCGCCCGGGAGTCACCGCGCAGTCTGCCCCCCCGCTCGGTCTCATCGCTCCCCGGCTTGATACGGACATCCGTCACACCGCAGCCGCCCTGGCAGCGTCACGGGGTATGCACATCACGGTGCGTACAACCCACGGTGCACTCGGAGTACTTTCATATTTTCTGCAACCTTTTGCCCTCGTGTCCTGTCCCACGTCAGAGGGGCCATCGTGTCCCGCATACGTGACGAGAGGGGCGCGCCGCCGAGTTGTGGGCGTGTTCTTCCAACGAGGGGACAACTCGTGCGCATTCGCGCCTCCGTCGCTGTCACAACCGGCGCGCTGGTCTTGTCCGCCATGGCCGTGCCCGCCGCGCAGGCCGACGGCGGGGTCGGGGACACCAAGATCACCAAGGTGGTCGTCGACGGCGACAACAGGGTGGACATCGGCACCTCCGGACTGAAGACCATCAAGGTCAGCGTGACGGCGACCGACAAATCGGGCATCAAGGGTGCCGACGGGTTCTCGCTCACCGGCCCCGACTACGGCTTCGAGCTGACCGGCAAGCCCAGCTGCACCGCCGTGAACGCCACCACCTCGACCTGCACCGCCTCGGTCAAGGTCGACCCGAGGACCGACTTCCTCAGCAACGCCAACGCCGGAACCTGGTACGTCGAAGGCGTGGCACGTCCTGGTCGAGCGCCTCAAGCAGATACCGGTCCGCGTCGTCCTGACGGTGGCCGGTGACCCCTCGCACCCGCTCGACGCCCCCGACGCGTGCACCGCGAAGAGGATCGCCCAGGACCTGCGCCGCGCACTGCTCTCCCCACTGCACCAGACCGTCTTCCTGCGGAGTCCCCGTCGCCGCCTGCGCCCGCCACCGCGCCGAACTCCTCGAACACCCCTCTAGGACGGCCCTGCACGCGCGCCGGGGCCCTGGTAGACACCCTCGGACGTGCCGCTGGCTCGAACGCTCCCGTCGCGCCGCCACCGGCGTCAAGTGCCTGGGAGCCCACTCACGAGGAAACCGCCGCGCTACGCGACCTCCTCCTCACCCCCGCCTGCACCGCCCGCAACATCGCCGACCTCCTGCACACCTGGCCCACAAGCTGACAGAACGCCACGCAATGCCGAAGGTACGGCCGGCGCCGCCGAGCCGCGCACCGCGGGCGAGTTCAGGCAGCCAGCTTCGTGTCGATGACAAAGCTGATCTCGACGACCTGGCCGGGCAAGGTCAGTTCAGTGACGCCGAGGACCGTGCTGGCCGGGCGGTGATCGCCGAAGTACGCCAGGTTGCCCTCCGCCGTCGCTGCGGCGTTCCGCCGCAGGTTCACCACGTACAGGACCTGTGAGACGACCTGGTTCCGGGTGACTCCGTAATGCTCCAGGACCTTGTCCATGTTGACGTAGGTCTGCCTGAGCTGGGCGACGAAGTCGCCCGCGTGGAGGAATTCGCCCGCCTCGTCGAACGAGAGCTGTCCGGAGACGTGGATCAGCTCGCCGGACTTGATTGCCTGCGAGTAGCCGAAGTCACTCTCGGCCGGCACGTTGTAGTTGAAGACATCAATGGTGGCCATGATGCTCGCCCTTCCGGTTTACTCTCTTGTGGTTACTCGGAAACTGTAGGAGAGTTGCATCTGACCTGGAAGAACGCACTTTTCGGTGACTGAGGAACCTGATGGTGACCAAGCAGCTGCTCGAGGGCCTGCCCGAGGACGCTGACCTAAGGCGCGCGGACTCCCTGGCGCGGGAAATCTTCTCGGACGTCGCCAACAAGTGGGCGCTCCTGATCATCGAGGCGCTCGGCGAGCGCACCCTGCGCTTCAGCGAGCTGCGGAACGAGGTCGAGGGCGTCAGCCACAAGATGCTTACCCAGAACCTGCGCATGCTCGAGCGCAACGGCCTGGTGGACCGGAAGGTGCACCCCACCGTGCCGCCACGGGTCGAGTACACCCTCACCGAGCCGGGCCGGGCTCTGCGCACCACGGTCGACGCCATGTGCGGGTGGACCCACCAGTACCTCGGTCACGTCGAGGACGCGCGCCGTCACTTCGACGCCTGACGGGCGCGCGGTACCACGCCCCCGTTGCACGCTTCCTTGATCGTCCACTGCGGCCGTAGACGTGGCAGAGCGGGTCCGCGCAGGTCGGTGCGTCAGGGCGGAGCCAGTTACTGACGTCGGCCGCGAGGACCAAGCGCCCGTCGGCGGCGTGTGGCACGGGCAGGCCGGCCGGCATTCGCGGACACGGAACGGCGCTTGCAGCTGCTGAACCCGAAATCGTCGCGACGTCGGCCTGAACCGGCTCCGCAGCCTCTGCCGCCGCTGGTGCCGGCAGGACACCGGCAGCTCGTCCTGTTCCCCTCGGCCGGCCGGGACCTGCGGCGCGGCCAAGAGCGCGGCTTCCCCGACGTTGACGCACCCGAGGTAGCAGCGGCGCTGAAGGCCGCGGTCGACGACTTCGCCCGCCGTCACGGGCTGGGGTACCACACCGCCTGGGGTCTGGACCGCAGGCTCCGCGTCCTGCTAAGCATCTACGCGTCCTGCTAAGCATCTAGGAGTCGCCCGGCACCCGGTTCCGGGCGACCGAAGCGGGGACGGAAGAAGAGGATCCGAAGGTCGACCTGGAAGGCCTGGCCGTTGTGCTCCGCAAGCGCACCGTGCGTCAGTGGAAGACCGACGCCATCCGCTCCACGCACTCCGGCGGCGGCTCCCAGTCCCGTTCCCAGCCGCTGGCCGAGAACATCGTGACGGCCTACAACATTGGCGTCACGGATCCCGCCCAGTTGGTGATCGCCCCTGGCCGCGGCGCCAGCGCGTAGCCGCCCGGCTCGACCCCCCGACTCTTCGTTACCGTGATTGTTGTCTGCGTAACGCCCGGGGGCCAGAGATTTTACAGCCACGGCCATCCGGCCGCCGGTGAAAGGAGATGAGCCGGGCGACGTCGGTAGCCGCCTTGGCGCTCCCGGGCGGCCCTCTCAGAGCCCCGCGAATCGCGGCGGCGACAGCGCAAACAGTCTGCGCTCAGCGGGTGCTCCCGCTGAGCATAGGGGCGGGCCGCTCATCCGCGGTCAATCCAGGCTCGCGCCTTGCGGCGTTCACTGGACGAAAGTTTCTCGCCCGCGGTCTCCGACGCTGTGGCGAGATCCCGCTTCAACCTCTGCATCTCGTCGCCGGAGGGAGAAACAGAGCTTGAGAGTTGGTGGAGAATGCTCCTCACCTGACGGACCGCCGCACGGACAGCCTGCCATTTCTGATGCGGTCCCTTTCTTACCCGGTCCCCGCCCGGCTTCACGGCGGGCCCAGGGACCGGTGCAGATGCCGGAACGGGGCGATCAGGCCCGCTGACCTGTGGCCGGACGAGCGTGGACGCCGGGCTGCGACGGTCTGTTCTCTTGCTCTGGTCCCGTCCGTCCGAGGCCAGAGCCTGAACGCCTACGCCACCATGTAGGCGCAGCAACACATCGGATGCCCAGTGGATTCGGATGCCCGGTGGATCAGGCTGGTCTCCTCCACAGTGGCGCCCTGCCGGGCGGCGGCCTCCAGCCGGTCAAAGTGACGGTGCAATGGTGTCAGACTGACGCCGTCGGCAAGCGCCTTGCGCAGGTTTTCCATCAGCTCGGTCCGGTCCACGGGCTTGTCCGGCACGACCGCGGGCCGACGGAAGCCGCGCGGAAGAACGCGGCGGCGGCCGGAGAGGAAGCCGAAGCCGCGCGACCCGTACGGTGCGCAGGGACGGCCGCGAGCCGCTGGGTCTCGAAGCAGCGATCAGCGCTCTGACCACCGATCACGCGTGGGACCTCCCGGCCGCCGACGCGACGCTCCGCGAACGGTTGGAGCCGTGCCCGTAGGGGGCGGTCCCCAGGGCAGCTCTGAAGCCGGCGGGTGAGGGGGAGCTTGCGGCGGGCCACCCCGCGTGCGTGGGGAGGAGCCGTCCGGTCTCCTCCTTGTCGATGACCGCGATCTGCTCCCCGCGCCCGCGGGGATGGTCCGGACCGATGAACCGCGCGGCGGCGAGCTTCTGGCTGCTCCCCGCGCCCGCGGG
>NZ_MAUD01000096.1 GCF_001700515.1 Streptomyces lushanensis | reverse complement strand
CGCCCGTACGGCCACCTCGGTGGGCCGTACGGGCGACAGCGGCCGGCCGGTACCGGACGGCGGCAGTGGTCCGTGCCGGGCGGCCGGAACGCCGCGCGGCAGGCCGGTCAGAGCGCCTGCGGGAAGTCGAAGAGCCGGTCCGGGTCGTACCGCGTCTTCAGCCGTGCCAGCCGGTCCGCGGCGGGACCGTAGTAGGCCGAACGCCAGTCCGTCAGCGTCGGGTCCGTGTAGTTCTGGTACGCCGCTCCCGACGCGTACCGGCGCAGCGACTCATGGGTGGTTTTCAGCCATGCGCGCTGTGCGGATCCGGAGGTTCCGGGCTGCCAGGCGGCTATGTACTGGGCCAGGAACCGCGAGCGCCGGTGGACGAAGGCCGTGGCGAGCGGATCCACCCGGTTGACCGCGCCGCCGAGCGCGGTGAGCGCGAGGGAGCCGCCGCTGCCCCCGCTGCCGCTCCCGTCCCCGCTCCTGTCCGGCGGCAGCCGGGTGAATGCCTCGGCGGCCGAGACGAGGGCGCGCAGCCCGGCGGGCGAGAGGGAGCGGTCGTAGAAGTCCGAGGCGGCGGCGTACGTCTCGCGCTGGAGCGCGCCTCGCGCACTGCGGCCGGGTGTCGTGCCGGGCAGATGGCACTGCTCCTCGTCGAGCCCGGAGCAGCCCCCGTACACCAGCATCGCGTCTCCGTACCCGCGCTGACGCAGGGATACGGAGCTTGCCGGGCCGGGGCCTCCCGGGCCGTCGGCGAGCCGGTCGAGGGCGTTCTTCAGGTCGTCCTCGTCGCCGAGGGAGAAGGCCGACAGGGAGATGGTGGGCGCGGCGCCGCCGGGGCCCGCCGAGAGATGGAGCGAGGACCAGATCTCGTCGGGCTGGTCGGGGCCCCAGCGCTGCCACGCGGCGAGCAGTGTCTCGGCCTTCGACCAGGGCCAGCTCAGAAAGGCGGAGACGCTCGCGGGCGCGGGATGCGTGCGGAAGCGCAGCTCGGTGACGACGCCGAAGTTGCCGTTGCCCGCGCCGCGCAGCGCCCAGAAGAGGTCCTTGTTCTGTTCGGCGTCGGCGGTCAGCCGTCGGCCGTCGGCGGTGATGAGGGTGGCGGAGGTGAGGCTGTCGCAGGTCAGACCGTAGGCGCGGGCGGCCACGCCGTGTCCGCCGCCGAGAGTGAGCCCGGAGACCCCGACGGTGGGACAGGAGCCCGCGGGGATGGTGAGGCCCTGTTCGGCGAGGGTGCGGTAGACGTCGCCGAGCCGTGCGCCCGCGCCGACGATCCCGTCCGTGGCCGCGTGGTCGAGCGAGTCGAGCTTCGACGTGTCGATGACGAGACGGCCGTTGCCGCTGGACCAGCCCGCGTAGGAGTGTCCGCCGCCGCGGATCGAGACGGGAGTGCCATGGGCCCTGGCGAAGGCGAGGCACTCCTGGATGTCGTCCTCGCCGGCGGCGTACGCGACGGCCGCGGGCTTCAGGGAGTCGAACCGGGTGTTGTAGAGCTGGCGGGCCGTCGGGTACGCCGAGTCGTCGGGCCGTACGAGATCTCCGTCGAGCCCTTCCGCCAGCGCGGCCCAGTCAGGGGCGCCGGCCGGGGGCTTCGCCGTAGCGCCGCGGGCGGGGCCCGTGGTGCCGGGCGGTCCGCCCTTGTCACCGCCGGTGCCCGTGCCGCCGGGCCGGTCGTGGCCGCCGCCGGAACACGCGGACGCGGCAGCCGCCGTGAGGGCGACCGCCGCCGCGGTGAGCACTGTGCGCCGTTCCATGTGACGACCTCCTGAGGAGGGAAGTGTGCCTCAGGGACCGACGGTTCCGGAATGGGAGATTCCGGATCGTAAGGTTCCGCTTCAGCTCTGCGGCGTGTGGGAGGCCGCGTCGGTGCGGGCGCGGTCACGGGATCTGCGGGCGGGGCCGGACCAGCCGCACGAGCAGCGGGCCAGACAGAACGAACCGCGTTCCACGGTCGAGGTGATGTGCGGCGATATGGGCTGAAATAAGGAACCGGAGGGTGCGGTGGGGGATGGAGCGGGGGCCGAAGTGGTGGGGGTCGAAGTGGCGGTGGCGGGACCTGAGGTGTCTTGCTCGGGCACGAACTCCACCGTACCGAGGCGCTGGTGCCTTGTGGCGGGGTCCGGCACAGTGCCCGGCACGGCCGGGTGCAGAGCCGGGCAGGCGGCCGGGTGCAGAGGCGGGCCCAGGGCCCGGAGCGGGGCCGGGCACAGGGCCGGGCGCACGGCCCGGCGTGACGGGGAACGCGGGGCGTCGTTATCCGGAGCGGGTGGGCTTAGGACAAGCGACGGCCAGGCGTTGGGGGTTGGCAGGCGATGGTGGTGCAGCAGCACAGACGCAGGAACGTGGCGTTCGCCGTCGTGGCCGTGGCAGGCGTCGTCGCCACGACCGCCGGCTGCTCGGGAGGCGGCGGGGCCATGGCCGACGACCGGCCGGCCCAGGATCCGGGGGCGGTGCTCAGGGCGGCGGACGTCCTGCTCGCGGCGGGCAGTTCGAAGGCCCGTACGTCCATGGAGATGGCGGCCGGCGGGACGCGCGTGACCATCCGGGGCGAGGGTGGATACGACTTTGCGCGCCGGATGGGGCGGCTCAGGGTCGTGCTGCCGAAGGACCCCGCGGGTGTGAACCGGCACCGGCCCATCACCGAACTGCTCTCGCCCGCCGCCCTCTACATGAAGAACCGCGGGGCCGGTGTGCCCGCCGACAAGTGGGTCAGGGTGGATTCGACCACGCTGGAGGACGGGAATCTGGTCACCGGCGGTGCGACCGATCCGCTGACCGCGGCCGAACTGCTGCGCGCCGCCCGTAATGTGGCCTTTGTCGGTGAGAAGGATCTCGCGGGCACCCGGGTCTGGCACTACCGGGGCACCACCTACATCGGCGGGGCCGCGCGGTCGGCGGCGCCGTACGCGCGCGGCGCGCTGGCCGCCGCGGCCAAGGGGTTCGGCGAGGACGCGGTGCCGTTCGACGCGTATCTGGACGAGGACGGACGGCTGCGCAAGGTCCGGCATCAGTTCAGCTATGTCAATCAGGGGCATACGGTCGATGTCGCGTCGACCACACTGCTGTACGCGTTCGGGGTCACGGTCTCGGTCGCGCTGCCTCCGTCCGGCGACATCTTCGCCGGGGAGATCAAAGCCTGAGCGCGGGCCCGTACGGATTTCTCCCGGATCTGCGGCGGATCCGCCGCGGTCCGCCGCCGGTTCGGCGTGGATTTCCCACTGCCGCCCTTCGGCTCCCGGTGGAAGGCGGGCCGGGTGGCCCGATCATGGATCGGCAAGATCGGATCCGGCCGTAACCATGGAGGACCAAGCCGGAAATGGTCCGGACGTGCCATGCGCGGGCTGTATCACCCTCCCTACGCTAGGAAGTCGACACCGGCAGGAAGAGGTGATAGCACGTGGCTCTGTTACGTACGCCGACCGTCCAGGACCGCGTGGCCCTCGCCGAGATCGAGTTGTGCGGTGAGTTGATGATCGCGGCGTCCGCCGCGGACGAGGACCGGCTCAGCCCGGACCGTATCGACGAGGTGCTGAACGTGGCGGCCGAGCGGGCCCTCCTGGAGGAGTCCGAGCGGGCGCTGTTCTGGAGTTCTCCCTGGGAGTGAGGCCCGCGACGGGGCGCGGTCCCGCCGCGCCCCGGCCGGTACGTCCGTGACACCGCCCGTCCTCCTCGCCCTCCCCGTCCTCCTCGCCGTCTCCGCACCACCTGTGACATCGGGCACAAAGGCGATGTCGGGCGCAAGGGTGATGTCACGCGCGAATGCGACGTCGGGTGCGAAGGTGATGTCACGCGCGAAAGTGATGTCGGGCACAGGCGGGGGCGCCGGACAGTGCGGGGGACGGCCGCCGGGCAGCACGGCGGATGGGGTGAGTGGGCCTCAGGTGCGCAGCAGCCGCGCGATCGCCTTGGTTGCTTCCTCCACCTTCGCGTCGATTTCCTCCCCGCCCTTGACGGCGGCATCGGCGACGCAGTGGCGCAGATGCTCCTCCAGGAGCTGGAGCGCGAAGGACTGGAGCGCCTTGGTCGAGGCGGAGACCTGGGTCAGTATGTCGATGCAGTAGACGTCCTCGTCGACCAGCCGCTGAAGGCCCCGGATCTGCCCTTCGATCCTGCGCAGCCGCTTGAGGTGCTCGTCCTTCTGCTGGTGATATCCGTGCACACCGCGGTCGTGGTCGGTGATGGCGGAGGGCGCGTCGCTCGTCGCCGCGCCGGCCGCCTCGGTGGTCGTCATCGCGTCCTCCTGTGTGTCCGCCGTGTTACAGCGGTTTGTCGGTGCGCTGCCGGCGGTCCGCCGCAGTCTGTCCGAAAAGGTGGATATACCCCTCGTGGGTATATGGTACCTGTCTGTGGGCCTTGGGGCAGGGCCCTGTGCTTATCACCTTGTCTGATGGGCGACACTTGGGACCGGCCGCTTAGCAGTGGCCGGATGATGCGCCTAGCATCACCCTGACCGAATTCCATGTAACCCGAGGACCCCAGGTGCGCTTTCGTCTGACCCCCAGGGAGACGAGCTTCTATGACATGTTCGCCGCGTCCGCGGACAACATCGTCACGGGCTCGAAACTCCTGATGGAACTCCTCGGGGCGGATTCCTCCGCCCGGGCCGAGATCGCGGAGCGGATGCGGGCGGCGGAGCACGCGGGCGACGACGCGACTCACGCGATCTTCCATCAGCTCAACTCCTCCTTCATCACGCCCTTCGACCGCGAGGACATCTACAACCTCGCGTCCTCGCTCGACGACATCATGGACTTCATGGAGGAGGCCGTCGACCTGGTCGTCCTCTACAACATCGAGGAGCTGCCCAAGGGCGTGGAGCAGCAGATCGAGGTACTGGCCAGGGCCGCCGAACTGACCGCGGAGGCCATGCCGCACCTGCGGACGATGAACAACCTCACCGAGTACTGGATCGAGGTCAACCGGCTGGAGAACCAGGCCGACCAGATCCACCGCAAACTGCTGGCCCATCTCTTCAACGGCAAGTACGACGCGATGGAGGTGCTCAAGCTCAAGCAGGTCGTCGATGTGCTGGAAGAGGCCGCCGACGCGTTCGAGCACGTCGCGAACACGGTGGAGACCATCGCGGTCAAGGAGTCCTGAACCACGTGGACACCTTCGCACTGATCGTGACCATTGGTGTCGCGCTCGGCTTCACCTACACCAACGGTTTCCACGACTCCGCGAACGCCATCGCGACCTCGGTGTCCACCCGGGCCCTGACCCCGCGCGCCGCTCTGGCGATGGCCGCGGTGATGAATCTCGCGGGCGCGTTCCTCGGCCAGGGAGTCGCCAAGACCGTCAGCGAGGGGCTGATCGAGACACCGCATGGATCGAAGGGGATGGGCATCCTCTTCGCCGCGCTGGTCGGTGCGATCGTCTGGAATCTGATCACCTGGTACTACGGGCTTCCGTCCTCGTCCTCCCACGCGCTCTTCGGCGGCATCGTCGGCGCGGCGCTGGCCGGCGGCAGCGATGTGATCTGGTCCGGAGTGCTGGAGAAGGTCGTCGTCCCGATGTTCGTGTCGCCGGTCGTCGGCCTGCTCGTCGGTTATCTGGTGATGGTCGGCATCCTGTGGATCTTCCGCAGCTCCAACCCGCACAAGGCCAAGCGTGGCTTCCGGATAGCCCAGACCGTGTCCGCGGCCGGGATGGCGCTCGGGCACGGTTTGCAGGACGCGCAGAAGACGATGGGCATAGTGGTGATGGCCCTGGTCATCGCCGATGTGGAGGACTCGGGGGACTCGATCCCGATCTGGGTGAAGATCGCGTGCGCGCTGATGCTCTCGCTGGGTACGTACGCGGGTGGCTGGCGCATCATGCGAACGCTGGGCCGGAAGATCATCGAGCTGGACCCGCCGCAGGGGTTCGCGGCGGAGACGACCGGCGCGTCGATCATGTTCGGCTCGGCGTTCCTGTTTCAGGCGCCGATCTCGACGACGCATGTCATCACCTCGGCGATCATGGGCGCCGGCGCGACGAAGCGGGTGAACGCGGTGCGCTGGGGCGTCGCGAAGAACATCGTTCTCGGCTGGTTCGTCACCATGCCGGCCGCCGCACTGGTGGCCGCGCTGAGCTTCTGGATTGTGCAGCTGACGTTCGGCTGAGCCGGGCCGTGAAGACGCGAAGAGCCGTGAAGACACGAAGAGCCGTAAGGACGCGACGAGCCGCAGAGGCACGAAGAGCCTCAAGACACAAAGAAGTGGGCCCGCCCCCCTGGGAGAGGAGGCGGGCCCTTCGCCGTGCGGTGGCACCGCCATGCAGCACCGCAGGACGGCTCTTGCCCTAGCCGAAGCGGCCGGAGATGTAGTCCTCGGTGGCCTGCACGGACGGGTTGGAGAAGATGCGCTCGGTCTCGTCGATCTCGATGAGCTTGCCGGGCTGGCCGACGGCGGCCAGGTTGAAGAACGCCGTACGGTCCGAGACGCGCGCCGCCTGCTGCATGTTGTGCGTCACGATGACGATCGTGAAGCGCTCCTTCAGCTCACCGATCAGATCCTCGATGGCCAGCGTCGATATCGGGTCGAGCGCCGAGCACGGCTCGTCCATCAGCAGGACGTCCGGCTCGACCGCGATCGCGCGGGCGATGCACAGACGCTGCTGCTGACCGCCGGAGAGACCGGAGCCGGGCTTGTTCAGCCGGTCCTTGACCTCGTTCCAGAGGTTGGCGCCCTTGAGGGAGCGCTCCACGACGTCGGCCAGCTCGCTCTTGCGCACCGTGCCGTTCAGCCGCAGACCGGCCGCGACATTGTCGAAGATCGACATCGTCGGGAACGGGTTGGGGCGCTGGAAGACCATGCCGACCGTACGGCGCACGGCGACCGGGTCGACGTTCGGGCCGTACAGGTTCTCGTCGTCCAGGAGCACCTTGCCCTCGACGCGGCCACCGGGAGTGACCTCGTGCATCCGGTTCAGCGTGCGCAGGAAGGTGGACTTGCCGCAGCCGGACGGGCCGATGAAGGCCGTCACGGAGCGGGGCTCGACGGTCATCGAGATGTCGTCGATCGCCCGGTGGGAGCCGTAGTAGGCGGAGAGTCCGCTGACGTCGATTCGCTTGGCCATGTCAATCACTGCTTCTTTCGTGGCCCCGCGCGGCGGAGCCGGATGTCGGGCCTCAGCGGCCGGTCTTCGGGGCCTTCCAGCGGGCGATACCGCGCGCCACCAGGTTGAGGATCATGACGAAGGCGATCAGCACCAGGGCCGCGGCCCAGGCGCGGTCGATCGCAGCGACCTCACCCACCTTGTACTGCTCGAAGATGTAGAAGGGCAGCGACGACTGCGGACCGTCGAACGGGTTCGTGTTGATGAGCTGGCTGCCGAAGACGAGCAGGATGATCGGCGCGGTCTCACCGGAGATACGCGCGACGGCGAGCATCACACCGGTGGTGATACCGCCGATCGCGGTCGGCAGCACCACCTTGAGGATCACGCGCCACTTCGGTACGCCGAGGGCGAGCGCGGCCTCGCGCAGCTCGTTCGGTACGAGCTTGAGCATCTCCTCGGTGGAGCGGACCACCACGGGGATCATCAGGATCGTCAGGGCGAGCGAGCCCATGAGGCCGGACTGCTGGATGTCGGCCATCAGCATGATCGAGAGGATGAAGAGACCGGCCACGATGGACGGGATGCCCGTCATGACGTCCACGAAGAACGTCACGGCCCTGGCCAGCGCGCCCTTGCCGTACTCCACCAGGTAGACGGCGGTCAGCAGACCGATCGGCGTCGCGATCACGGTGGCGATGGCGACCTGCTCCAGCGTGCCGACCAGCGCGTGGTAGACGCCGCCGCCGGCCTGGGAGCTGAGCACACCGGACATCGAGTGGGTCAGGAAGTACGGGTCGAGCGACTTCACGCCGCGGCTGATGGTGGTCCAGAGCAGCGAGAACAGCGGGATGACGGCGAGGATGAAGCACACCCAGACGATGCTGGTGGCGAGACGGTCCCTGGCCTGGCGCTGGTTCTCGACCACCGTCGTGGTGACGTACGAGGTGACGAGGAAGGCGACGACGGCGATCAGGCCCCACTGGACCTTGCTGTCGAGACCGGCCGCGGCACCGATGCCCACACCGACGAGGATGCCGACGACGGCGAATCCGGCCGGTGCCCAGCGGGGGAGGCCACGGCTGCTGAGGCTCTTCCCGCCCGCCGAGGGCGGCAGCGGGGTCGGTGTGTCCTGTATGGCTGCGTGGCTCATGCGTTGGCCCCCGAGTACTCCTTGCGGCGCGCGATGATCAGCCGGGCCGCACCGTTCACCAGCAGAGTCAGGACGAAGAGCACGAGACCGGAGGCGATCAGGGCGTCACGCCCGACCCCGTTGGCCTCGCCGAACTTCGCCGCGATGTTCTGGGCGAACGTACCGCCGCCCGGGTCGAGCAGATGGAGCGACATCAGATAGCTGGGGGACAGGACCGTGGCGACGGCCATCGTCTCGCCGAGCGCGCGGCCGAGGCCCAGCATCGAGGCGGAGATGACACCGGAGCGCCCGAACGGCAGGACGGAGAGCCGGATGACCTCCCAGCGGGTGGCGCCGAGGGCGAGTGCCGCCTCCTCGTTCATCCGCGGGACCTGGAGGAAGACCTCCCGGCTGACGCTGGTCACGATCGGCAGGATCATGATCGCCAGCAGGATGCCGACGGTGAGCATGTTGCGGGCGACACCGGGCTGGGTCTGGTCGAAGATGTACGTCCACGCGAAGTACTGGTCGAGCCAGAGGTTGAGACCCGCGAGGTACGGCACGAGGACGATGGCGCCCCAGATGCCGTAGATGATGCTCGGCACGGCGGCGAGCAGATCCACGATGTACGCGATGGGCGCGGCCAGCCGGCGCGGCGCGTAGTGCGAGATGAACAGCGCGATGCCGACGGCGATCGGGACGGCGATGACCATCGCGACGATCGAGCTGATGACCGTACCGACGAGGAGGACCGCGATTCCGAAGACCGGCGGGTCGGCGGACGCGTTCCAGTCGAACGTGGTGAGGAAGTTGCCCTCGTCCTTGGAGATGGCGATGGCGGCGCGGTAGGTCAGGAACCCCGCGATCGACGCCATGATGACGAGCAGCAGAATGCCCGAGCCCTTGGAGAGGCCCGAGAAGATCTTGTCGCCCGCGCGCCCTGTGGAGGTGCCCGACCTGGGGCTGAGCGGCGGAGCCGGTGGGGTGTCTGTGGGTGTGGTGGAAGCCATGATCTTTCCGGTCTGTGTGGGGGAGGGATGGCTCCCCTGGCGGCGGTGCACCGGATGGGTGGACGGCCGCCGGCCCGGAGCGTTGCGCTGCGCCGGGCCGGCTGCCGTCACCTGCTGTGCCGGGTACTACGAGAGGGCGGCGACCGTCTCGCGGACCTTGGCGTTGATCTCGGCGGGGATCGGGGCGTAGCCGGCCTCGGAGAGCACCTTCTGGCCCTCGTCGCTGGCGGTGTAGGTCAGGAAAGACTTGACGGTGGGAAGCGTCTCGGCCTTGTTGCCCGTGTCACAGGCGATCTCGTAGGTCACCAGGACGATCGGGTAGGCACCCTCGGCCTTGGTGGCGTAGTCCAGCTCCAGGGCCAGGTCCTTGCCGGTGCCCTTGACCGTGGCGGCGGCGATGGCCTTGGAGGCGTTGTCGGACGAGGCCTCCACGGGGGCGCTGGCACCCGTGTCGATCTTGACCGTGGAGATCTGCTGCGAGGTGGCGTAGGAGAGCTCGAAGTAACCGATCGCGCCGTCGACCTGCTTCACCTGGGTGGCGACACCGGAGGAGCCGGACGCCGACTGGCCGCCGGGGGCGGGCCACTTCTTCTCGGCCTCGTACTTCCAGTCGGACGCGGCGGTGGCGCTCAGGTACTTGCCGAGGTTCTGCGTGGTGCCGGAGTCCTCGGAGCGGTGGAAGGCCTGGATGGGCTTCTTCGGGAGCTTGGCGTCGGGGTTCAGCTTGGCGATGGCCGCGTCGTCCCAGCTCTTGATCTTGCTGTCGAAGATCTTGGCGAGGGTGGGGGCGTCGAGGACGAGGCTGTCCACACCCTCCAGGTGGTAACCGATGGCGATCGGTCCGCCGACCATGGGCAGGTTGATGCCCTGGCCGCCCGAGCAGATCTTCTTCGAGTCGGCGACCTCTTCGGGCTTGAGCGCCGAGTCGGAGCCGGCGAAGCCGACGGTGCCCTGGTTGAAGGCGATGATGCCCTCACCGGAGGAGGAGCTGTTGTAGTTGACCTCCACACCGGGACAGGCGGCCATGTAGTTCTTGATCCAGAGGTCCATGGCGTTCTTCTGCGCGCTGGAACCGGACGCGAGAAGCTGGCCCTTAGCGCCCTCACACACAGCGTTCGCCGAGGCGGCGGGCTTCGACGAAGGGTCGCTGGGGTTGCTGTTGTCGTCCGATCCACACGCCGTGAGAACCAGGGCGCCGGAGACGGCGAGGGCACCGAGCGCGGTAGCACGCAGCCCGTTCTTGCGCTGAAGCTTCACTTCGGGTGTTCCTTCCAAGAGCCGCCTGTCGCATACGAGTTGACGGCGGCGTGTGTCGGGGTGGTTGGTGGGGCGCTGTGACCGTCACCGTGTAAGCCCGAAATTAGGCAGATCAGATGAAGCCGCCGACGGGGAAGGGTGAACGGAAAGTGAACCATGGCATACAGCCCGGTGCCGACCTTTCTTTTGAAGGGTCCGGTTCATCTTGGGGGCGTTTTCTGCTGCTGCTGACGGCTGATCATGCTCGAAATCACCCACCGGTCCGTCGGCCGTGAAACGGGATCAGGTCGCGTGCAGCGCGTCCAGCAAGGCGTCCACCAGGACGCGGTCGCGGGGCTGGGTGAGCCGCTCCCGGGCCGCCGCGGGAGCGAGCCAGACTATGCGGTCGACCTCGGTGTTCGGCGTGAAGGCGCCGTCCGTCGCCTCCGCCGCCCAGTAACTGACCAGCTTGGGACGGCCCTGGGCGAGATAGCGGACCGTGCCGAGCCGGGCGCCGGGCGCGCAGTGGTGCCCGGTCTCCTCGTACACCTCGCGCAGGGCGCCGGCCAGGGTGTCCTCCGCGCGCTTGAGCTTGCCCTTCGGGTGCGACCAGTCGTCGTACTTCGGCCGGTGCACGAGACAGATCTCGGGTCCGCCGGCTCCCTCGCGCGGGCGGCGCCAGAGGACACAGCCGGCCGCGAGCACGGTGTCGTCCGGACCGTCGTGCCCGGCGCCCGCCGTGGGGCCGCCGTCCTCGCCGTCGCCCGCGATGCCCCCGCGCTCGTACGTGTACGCGCCGTCGGGCCCGATCTCGTCCTCGGGCCCGCCCGCGCCGTCGGGCCCGCCCGCGCCGTCGCGGTCCCGGCCGTACTCGTGCCCGTGGCCGGTCACGGCGCGCTCGCCGCCATCGGCATCTGCTGCCACACCTGCTGGAAGGCGAAACGCGCCGCCTCCACCTCAAGGCGCTGGTCCGCGTGCAGGACGCCCAGGGCGTACGCCGTCGCCGGAGCGATCCGCGGGGTACGGGCCGCGTTCGCGGCGGCTGCCGCCGCCTCGGCCGCGTCCCGGTGCCGGTCCAGCGCCTGGCCCGCGCCCAGCAGCATCGGGTCGGGGGCGCCGCCCGCGCACCAGACCTCCTGCCCGTAACGGTGCAGCCGCAGCAACTGCCGTACCTGGTGCCAGGGCGCGTCCTGCGCCTCGCCCTCCGAGGCGGTGGCGAGACCGTGGACCAGGGCCTCCGCGTTGTACGGATGCGCCGCGCGCGCCAGCGGCAGCGCGGCCACCGCGTCCAGCAGCTGCCGGGCCGTGAGCTCACCGGGCTCGGCCATCACCTCCACGGCGGGCGCCGCGGCCAGCGGCCCGAGCGGTACCTCCGAGGCCAGTACGGCCACCGCGTCCGCCACCGCGTGGAAGCGCGACGAGCCGAGCGCCTGGAGCGCCGCCGAATGGGCTCGCGTCCTGGCGAGGGTGAGCTGACGGTCCAGCAGCGCCCCCGCGCGGGACGCCCCGACCGTGAGCGTGCCGGGCGGCGCGCCCTCGGGCCGGTCCTCCGAACGCGAGACGGGCGCGGCCGACGCCGCCGTCGCGCCCGAGAGCCGGGCCAGCGCGCCGAGCAGCCGGTGCAGCCTGCTCGTACACGCGTGTTCCTGGGCGAGGGTGCCGGAGAGCCAGCCCAGTTCCGTACGGAGCTGGTCGGCCCAGGCGGGATCGAGCAGCGGCCGGTACGTGTGCAGTCCGCCGCCGATCCTGCGCGCCGCGCCGCGCAGCGTACGGGCCGCGGCCTCGGCCGCCGCCGTGTCCGAGCCGCTCTCGCCGTACATCCGCAGCCCGCGCAGGAAGTCTCCCGCGCGGGCGTGCAGATATCCGGACAGGACCTCGCCCGCCGTCAGGCGGTCGGTGTCGCCCGCGACAAAGGGGTCGATGTCCACTTCATGGTGCTGCACGCCGGCGCCTCCGGGCGTCTATGAGCATTTCCTGTACGTTCCGCAGCGGCCGGCCGTCCTGGTCCGTGGCATGCCGGGTCCAGTTGCCGTCCGCGCCGAGGTGCCAGGAGGAGGTGTCGTCGGACATCCCGGTCTCCAGCAGCCGGGTGAGTGCCGCGCGGTGGGCCGGATCGGTGACCCGGACCAGTGCTTCGATACGCCGGTCGAGATTGCGGTGCATCATGTCCGCGCTGCCGAGCCAGACCTCCGGCTCCCCGCCGTTGCCGAAGGCGAAGACCCGGGAGTGCTCCAGGAAGCGGCCCAGGATCGAGCGCACCCGGATGTTCTCGGAGAGCCCGGCGACCCCGGGACGCAGGGCACAGATGCCCCGGACCCAGACGTCGACCGGCACGCCCGCCTGCGAGGCCCGGTAGCAGGCGTCGATGATCGCTTCGTCGACCATCGAATTGACCTTGAAGCGGACATAGGCGGGCCGTCCCGCCCGGTGGTGCGCGACTTCCTTGTTGATCCGGGCGATCAGTCCGTCACGCAGCGACTTCGGAGCGACCAGCAGCCGGCGGTAGGTCTCCCGGCGCGAGTAGCCCGACAGCCGGTTGAACAGGTCGGACAGGTCGGCGCCGACCTGCGGGTCCGCGGTGAGCAGCCCGAGGTCCTCGTACAGCCGCGCCGTCTTCGGGTGGTAGTTGCCCGTGCCGACATGGCTGTAGCGGCGCAGAGTGTCACCCTCCTGCCGTACCACCAGCGAGAGCTTGCAGTGCGTCTTCAGCCCGACCAGGCCGTACACCACATGGCAGCCGGACTCCTCCAGCTTCCGCGCCCACTTGATGTTCGCCTGCTCGTCGAAGCGCGCCTTGATCTCGACCAGGACGAGGACCTGCTTGCCCGACTCCGCCGCGTCTATCAGCGCGTCCACGATCGGCGAGTCGCCGGAGGTGCGGTAGAGCGTCTGCTTGATGGCCAGCACGTCGGGATCGGCCGCGGCCTGCTCCAGGAAGGCCTGGACGGAGGTCGAGAACGAGTCGTACGGGTGGTGCAGGAGCACGTCGCGTTCGCGCAGCGCGGCGAAGATGTCCGGCGCGGAGGCCGACTCCACCTCGGCGAGATCGCGGTGCGTGCCCGCTATGAACTTGGGGTACTTCAGCTCGGGCCGGTCCAGCCGCGAGATCCCGAAGAGCGCCGTCAGATCCAGCGGTCCCGGCAGCGGATAGACCTCGGCGTCGGACACCTTCAGCTCGCGGACCAGCAGATCGAGGATGTACGGGTCGATCGACTCCTCGACCTCCAGCCGGACGGGCGGGCCGAAGCGGCGCCGCATCAGTTCCTTCTCCAGCGCCTTGAGGAGGTTCTCGGCGTCGTCCTCCTCCACCTCCAGGTCCTCGTTACGGGTCACCCGGAACATGTGGTGCGCCAACACCTCCATCCCGGGGAACAGCTCCTCCAGATGGGCGGCGATCACATCCTCCAGCGGGACGTACCGCTGCGGCGAGGCCTCCAGGAAGCGGGAGAGCAGCGGCGGCACCTTGACGCGCGCGAAGTGCCGGTGGCCGCTGACGGGATTGCGTACGACCACGGCCAGATTGAGCGAGAGCCCGGAGATGTACGGGAAGGGATGCGCCGGGTCGACGGCCAGCGGTGTGAGGACCGGGAAGATCTGCTGTCGGAAAAGTGTGAACAGACGCGCCTGTTCCTTGTCGGTCAGCTCGGGCCAGCGGATGATGTGGATGCCCTCGTCGGCCAGGGCGGGCGCGATGTCCTGCTGGTAGCAGGCGGCGTGCCGGGCCATGAGCTCGCGGGAGCGGGTCCAGATCAGATCGAGGACCTCGCGGGGCTGGAGGCCGGACGCGGAACGGGTGGCGACACCGGTCGCGATGCGCCGCTTGAGACCGGCCACCCTGACCATGAAGAACTCGTCCAGGTTGGACGCGAAGATGGCGAGGAAATTGGCCCGTTCGAGCAGCGGGGTCGCGGGGTCCTCGGCGAGCTCCAGGACGCGCTCGTTGAAGGCCAGCCAACTGCGCTCACGGTCGAGGAAGCGCCCCTGGGGCAGCTCGTCGCCCTCCTGGTCGCCGTCCTCCTCGTACACGTCGAGATCGGAGTCCAGATCGGGTTCGAGGCCGGAGGAGGCCGTGGCGACCGTGTGAGGGCGGTGGGCGGTGATGAAACCGACGGAGGGCTGGGTCTGCTGTACCGGTACCTCGGCGGGCTGCTGGCTCATGTCCCCATTCTTCCGCGCAGAGGGGACGACCGGCGCGTCGGAGAGGGCAGGGGCGAGGCGGATCCTGCCGTTCGATGAGGGGGGCAGAGCGGGCTGCATTGGGAGAGAGTCGCAAGACCGTCTGAATGGCCGGTAACGGTGACATGACGTGAAGGAAAGCGGGACAGGGCTCCCCGGGGGTGTTCTGGAGCGGATCGGGGGCGCTCCGGCGCGACGGCGGCGAGGGTGCGCCGGAGCACATGCTGTCACGGGTCGTGCGCGCGGGGTGATGATTCGGGCCTGCCGGTTGACCCGCGCGGGCCCGGGGCTGCCGGCCGGGCCTGCCGGCCTGCCGGGCCGGCTGAAACGGGGCGGGCGGCCGGGGCCGGCCGGGGTACCGGCCGGGGTCCTCGCCGGGCGCTCCGAGGCCGCCGCCCGGTGTCCCGAGGCCACCGCCCGGGCGCCCCGGGACTGTCGGTCGGCGCTCGGGGCCGTGGCCCGGTGTTCCGAAGCCGCGGTCCGGTGCTTCAGGGGCGTCGACCGGCGTTCCGGGTTCGTAGCCCCGGCGCTACGGCACCGTCGGCCGGCGCTCGGGGCCGTCGCCTGGGGGTCCGGGACCGCGGTCCGGTGCTCCGGGGTCGTCGTCCGGTGCTCCGTGACCGTCGCCTGGCGTTCCGGGGCCGTCGGTCGGCGCTCCGAGGTCGTCGCCCGGCGCTCCGGGCCTGCCGCCCCGCGCTTCGAGGCCGAGGGCCCCGGCGTCCCAGGACTGCCGCCCGTCGCCCTGAGGCCGCCGCCCGGGCGCCCCGGGACCGTCGCCCGGCACCCTGGCGCCGTCGCCGGCCCCCGAGGCCGCCGTCCCACGCTCCGGGACCCTCGGTCAGGACTCCGTGCGGTACATCAGGTCCACCTCGTGCGTACGGAAGCCGAGCCGCTCGTACACCGTCACCGCCGCCGCGTTGTCCGCGTCCACGTACAGCATCGCGGTCGGCAGACCCTGCGCCGCGAGATGGCGCAGCCCGATGACGGTGAGCGCCTTGCCGAGACCGCCGCCCTGCGCGTCGGGGCGGATGCCGAGGACGTACACCTCGCCGATCTGCTCCTCGGCGTGCACCTTGGTCCAGTGGAACCCGATCAGCTCCCCGCCGCGCTCCGCCAGGAAGAAGCCCTTCGGGTCGAACCACGGCTCGGCCATGCGGTCGTCCAGGTCACGCTGCGTCAGCGAGCCCTGTTCCGGGTGGTGCGCGAAAGCCGCGGCGTTGAGCGCGAGCCAGCCGGCGTCGTCCTGTCCGGGCACGAACGTACGGATGGTGACGCCGGCGGGCAGCGCCGCCTCGGTGACGCCCGGTTGGCCCAACGGGCGCCGCAACTGGCGCAGTTCGCGGAAGAGCGTCAGCCCGAGCACCTGGGCGAGATGCCGGGCCGCCGACTTGCCGCCGTGCGCCCACACCCGCAGCCGCTTGCCGGACGCGCCCAGCAGCGCGGTGCCCAGCGCCCGGCCGTGGCCCTGGCCGCGGCAGCCGGGCCGTACGACCAGTTCCGCGGCCGGCGCCTCGACGGGATCGGTGTCCTCCAGCTGCGCGTAACCGACGAGTTCGCCCTCGACGTCGAGCAGGAAGTGCCGTACGCCCTCGCGGTGTCCGCCGCGCAACTGGAGCCTGCCCTGTTCGGAGACGGCCTGTACCCCGTCCGAGGCGACCGCGTCGGCCAGCAGGTCGGACACGTCCTCGGCCTGTTCCGTGGTCAGCGCGTCAAGGGTCTGGATCTGCCGGCCGGGCTCGCGGGCTGCTGCGTCAGTCATGGATCGAGGGTACGGCGACGGCGGGCCCGTATCGCAGATCCGCCCGTCCCCCGACAGCTTCCCCACCCGCAAAGTCAACCGTCTTGTAACCCGGGACCCCCTGTCGTGCTACGCGCGTTGACCCTAGGCTGCCGTCGTCTTCATAAGACTCCGGACTTTTCATGACTCTCAACACCTCAAGAACCTGAATACCCTCAAGATTCTTCAGGCATACGTTCGATCCACAAGGGGACCGATGTCAGCGAGACCGCAGAACAAGCGCGCGACCCGGCGGCTGCTCGCCGCCGCCGCAGGACTGGCCACTGTCGGAGCGCTCGTCGCGGCGATGCCGGCCGTGGCGAGTCAGGACGACGACGGGAACAAGGGCCACCACAAGGACGACTTGGTCAAGGTCCAGCTCCTTTCCTTCAACGACCTGCACGGAAACCTGGAGCCTCCCACGGGCTCGTCCGCGAACGTCAACGAGAAGCAGGCCGACGGCTCGGTCAAGACGGTCCCCGCCGGTGGTGTCGAGTACCTGGCGACCTCGCTGCGCAAGGCGCGCGAGGGCAACAAGTTCTCCATCACCGCGGCGGCCGGTGACATGGTGGGCGCCAGCCCGCTGCTGTCCGGCCTCTTCCACGACGAGCCGACCATCGAGGCGCTCAACGGGCTCGACCTCGATGTGACCGGCGTCGGCAACCACGAGTTCGACGAAGGCGCCGTCGAGCTGGCCCGTCTCCAGAAGGGCGGCTGTCACCCGGTCGACGGCTGCTACGAGAAGGGGAAGAAGTTCAAGGGCGCCGACTTCCCGTACCTCGCGGCCAATGTGACGTCGGAGAAGACCGGCAAGCCGATCCTCGCTCCGTACGAGATCTGGAAGAGCCACGGCATCAAGATCGGCTTCATCGGTGTCACCCTGGAGGGCACGCCGAACATCGTGACCGCCGAGGGCGTCAAGGGACTCAAGTTCCACGACGAGATCGAGACGGTCAACAAGTACGCCAAGGAGCTGGAGGAGCAGGGCGTCAACTCGATCGTCGCGCTGATCCACGAGGGCGGCTCGCCGGCCTCCTCCTCGTACAACTACGACTGTGACAGCCCGGCGCCCGGCGGCGGCATCTCGGGCCCGATCGTCGACATCGCGAAGGGCATCTCGCCGCAGGTCGACGCGCTGGTCACCGGCCACACGCACAACGCCTACGCCTGCACCATCCCGGACCCGGCCGGCAACCCGCGTCTGGTCACGTCGGCCGCGTCGTTCGGCAGGCTGTACACGGACACCACGCTCACCTACGACCGTCGTACCAACGACATCGTGCGGGCGAGTGTGAAGTCGGCGAACCACGTCGTCAGCCGTGACCAGCCCAAGGCCCAGGACATGACGGACCTGATCGGGCGCTGGAACAAGCTGGCCGCGCCGATCTCCAACACCCCCCAGGGCTACATCTCCGCGGACATCAACGGCCGCGGTGCGACGACCGAAGAGTCCCCGCTCGGTGACCTGATCGCTGACGCCCAGCTCGCGGGTACGGCACCGGCCGACAAGGGCGGCGCGCAGCTCGCCTTCATGAACCCGGGCGGCATCAGGGCCGACCTGGTCTACAAGGCGTCGGCGGCCGAGGGCGACGGTGTCGTGACCTACGGCGAGGCCTTCACGGTCCAGCCGTTCACCAACATGATGAACGTGTTCGATCTGACGGGCGCTCAGGTCATCACCGCTCTCCAGCAGCAGGTGAGCGGTCTGAACCTGACGTCTCCGAAGTACCTTCAGGTGTCGAAGGGCCTCACCTACACCCTGGACAAGAGGAAGACGGGCGCGGACCGCATCCTCGTGGACACGGTGAAGCTGAACGGTGAGGCGATCGACCCGGCGAAGACCTACCGTGTCGCGATGAACGAGTTCCTCGGCGGCGGCGGCGACGGCTTCGCGGCGCTCGGCCAGGGCAAGAACAAGCTGGTCGGCCCCTCGGACCTGGACCTGCTGAACGCGTACCTCGCGGCGAACTCGTCGGCCCAGTCCCCGCTGACCCCGCCGGCGGCGGACCGGATCACGGTCATCCGCTAGTTCCAGCTGGTTCCCGGCAGTTCCCGCCGGTTCCCGGCTCGGCGGTGGCGCCGCGGGTTCCGGTACAGATGTACGGAGGGCGGTGGGCTTCGGCTCACCGCCCTTTGTGCTGCGCTCCGTTCATTCCGCCGCCGTTCATTCGAGCCTGTTCCGGGTGTGACGTGTACCGGACATAATCCGAGGGCTGACCCCCCACAGCAGACGGAGGCACCCTCGTATGAGCACCCATACCGGTACGCGCCGCGGCTTTCTGGCCGGTGCGCTCGCTGTTTCCGCCACCGCCCTCGTCGGCGCGGCCCCGGCCGTCGCCGCCTCGCGGCGGGCGCTCGCCCCGCAGGACTGGATGGGCGGTCTCGGTGACGCCACGCCCGTGCAGCGGCTGACGATTCCCGGTACGCACAACTCCGGCGCGCAGGTCGGCGGATTGTGGGTGGCGTGCCAGAACACCACCGTCGCCGCGCAGCTGAACAGCGGCATCCGCTTCCTGGACGTACGCTGCCGCGCCTTCGACAACGCGTTCAGCATCCACCACGCCGCGTTCTACCAGAACCTGAACTTCGACGACGTGCTCGGCGCCTGCCGGGACTTCCTGCGCGCCCACCCCTCCGAGACCGTGCTGATGCGGCTCAAGCAGGAGTACTCCGAGGAGAGCGACGCCGAGTTCCGGCGGATCTTCGACACCTATCTCGACGGCAAGGGCTGGCGCTCCCTCTTCCGGCTCGACGGCGGTCTGCCCACGCTCGGCGAGGCGCGCGGACGGGTCGTGCTGCTCGCGGACAACGGCGGGCTGCCCGGTGTGCGGTACGGCGACGGCGGCCTGTTCGACATCCAGGACGACTACCAGGCCGAGCCCTTCGCCAAGTACCCCAAGATCGAGGCCCACTTCCGCAAGGCCGTCCAGCAGCCCGGCAAACTGTTCGTCAACTACGTGAGCACGGCGGCCCTGTTGCCGCCCCGGTGGAACTCCGACCGGCTCAATCCACAGGTACACACGTTCCTCGACGGCGCGGAGGCGAGCGGCTGGCGCGGGCTCGGGATCGTACCGCTGGACTTCCCCGCGACCCGCTCCGGCCTGGTGGAATCCCTGATCCGGCACAACGGCTGACCGGCATCGGACACCCCGGCCGGCCGCCGGGAGCCGCGTGCGTACGGTCCGCCCGTCCCCGCCGCCGTCGGGCGGGAGGGACGGGCGGGCTGCCCGGGTGCGGACGCGACGGTCTATCGTGGGTGCCATGTCGGTCCCTGAGCTGATCCGTATCGTCTCCCGCGACTCGCCCATGGCCCTCGCCCAGGTGGCCCGCGTCCGCGCCGAGCTGGCCGTGCTCCACCCGGGTGTCGTGACCGAGGTCCTGCCGGTCAGGACCACCGGCGACAAGTGGATGGGAGACCTGAGCCAGGTCGAGGGCAAGGGCGCCTTCACCAAGGAGGTCGACGCCGCCCTGCTCTCCGGTGAGGCGGACCTCGCCGTGCACTGCGTCAAGGACATTCCCGCGGACCGCCCGCTGCCCGCGGGCACGACCTTCGCCGCCTTCCTCAAGCGCGACGACATCCGCGACGCCCTCGTCCACCCGGGCGGCCTCACTCTCGGCGAACTCCCGGCCGGCACCCGGATCGGCACCTCCTCGGTGCGCCGCGTCGCCCAGCTCGCCGCCTCCCACCCGCATCTGGAGTGCGTCCCGTTCCGGGGCAACGCCAACCGCCGGCTGGAGAAGCTCGCCGCGGGCGAGGCGGACGCCATCCTCCTGGCCGTCTCGGGCCTCGAACGCATCGGCCGCGAGGACGTGATCACCGAGATCCTCTCGCCCGAGACGATGTGCCCGCCGATCGGCGCGGGCGTTCTCGCCATCCAGTGCCGCGAGGACGACACCGTCCTGATAGACGCCGTCAGCGGCCTCGGGGATCCGGACACCTACCGTGAGACGACGGCGGAACGCATGTTCCTCCATGTCCTCCAGGGCCACTGCAACTCACCGATCGCCGGATACGCCCGGGCCCAGCGCAACGGTGACCTCGCCCTGCGCGCGTGTGTCTTCACGCCCGACGGCAAGACCGTGCTCAACGCCCACGAGTGGGCGGGCCCGCTCGATCCCGCGACGCTCGGCACGTCCGTGGCCGTCTCGCTGCTGCGGCAGGGCGCGCGCGAACTGATCGACAGCATCGCGCACTAGGTCCTGCGAGCTTCTCGGTACCCGTTTCGGTGACCCTCTTGGTGACCGATTTGGTGACCGACCCGGTGACCGATGAATTCCGGCCACGGCCGAGGTCTCCCTTCCGACCGCACAGGTGGGACGGCGGACCGAGACCGTGGACCGAGAAGGTGGACCGATGAGTGAACTGCGCGACGTTCTGGACAAGCACATCAGCGAGGGGCCGGTGCCCGGAGCGGTGGCCCTGGTGGCCCGCGGCGACCGGGTCGAGGTCAGGACGGCGGGCTCCCTCGACATCGAGGGCACCGCCCCGGTCACCAGGGACACGATCTTCCGTATCGCCTCGATCACCAAGCCCGTCACCGCCGCCGCGGTCATGACGCTGGTCGAGGACGGCCGGATGGCGCTGGACGATCCGGTCGCGCCCTGGCTGCCGGAGCTGGCGTCGCCGTACGTCGTCCGGACGCCGGAGTCTCCCGTCGACGACGTGGTCCCGGCCACCAGGCCGATCACCGTCGCCGATCTGCTCACCGCCCGTGCCGGACACGGCTTCCCCGCCGACTTCTCGCTCCCGGCGGTCGCGCCGCTGTTCAGTGAGCTGAGGCAAGGGCCGCCGCAGCCTGATCGGATCGCGCCGCCGGACGCGTGGATGGCGACGCTGGCCCGTATCCCGCTGCTGAGCCAGCCGGGCGACGCCTGGCTGTACAACACCACTTCCGACATCCAGGGCGTGCTGATCGCACGGGTCTCGGGCCGTCCGCTGCCCGAGTTCCTGGCCGAGCGGATCTTCGAACCTCTCGGTATGGCCGACACGGGATTCCACGTACCGCGCGCCGACCTCGGCCGGTTCGCGAGCTGCTACCGCCGACGCGCCGACGACTCCACCGACCCCGACGGCTCCACCGGCTTCGCGGGCGGTCTCGAACTGGTCGACGCGCCCGACGGACGGTGGAGCAGCCCGCCGGCCTTCCCGTCGGGCGCCGGCGGTCTGGTCTCCACCGCCGACGACTGGCTCGCCTTCGGCCGGATGCTGCTCGCGGACGGGACCGCCGGCGGACGCCGGATCCTCACGCCCGAGTCCGTCAGGCTGATGACCACCGACCATCTCACCCCGGCCCAGCGCGACGCGGGCAGGCTGTTCCTGGAGGGCCAGGGCTGGGGCTTCGGAGGCTCGGTCGACATTGCGCCGGTCGACCCCTGGAACGTACCGGGACGCTACGGCTGGGTCGGCGGTACGGGAACGACGGCCCATGTCGTCCCGTCCACCGGCACGGTCACCGTCCTGCTCAGCCAGCTGGAGATGTCCGGCCCGACGCCGCCCGATCTGATGCGGGACTTCTGGCGGTGCGCGGCCGACGCGTACGACCGGTGACCGCGTGAGGCGAAGACGCCGGTGAGGCCGGGCCCCGCGACGGGGACCCGGCCTCACCGGCGTTCGTGACGCCCACGCCGTGACACTCGCTCTGCGGCGGTTACTTCCTCTGCGGCGGTTACTTCGTGAAGTACATGTACTTCCACGCGCCGTGCGTGGTCGAGTTCACGGTGTCGCCCGAGGACCCGTTGATGTACGAGGAGCGCATACGGGCGCGGATCCCGGCCTCGCCGGGCGCTCCGAGCTGCACCGCCGACTTCCCGTTGGTGGCCAGGGCGAAGTACTCGGAGCCCGAGTCGTACCAGGTGCCCTGGTAGTAGACCTGGAGCTGGAAGCGCTGCGCACGGCCCTTGTAGTACGTCATCGACGTCGTCAGGAGCGGGTCGGTGTTCTTGTGGAACCAGTAGTACGACGTGGAGCCGATCTTGCCCGTCTTGTAGTGCTTGGAGACGGCCGTGGAGACCTTGACGTTGGCGAAGGCGCTCGACTTCACCGTCTTGGGACCCGAGCGCGTGTCGCCCGTGTAGACGGCGGTGACCGAGGTGTCCCGGGTCATGTCCACGGTGGCGGACAGGTCGCCCCTGGAGTTGACCTTGCCCCTCTTCAGCAGCTTCTTGGGCTTGTCGCCGCCGGCCGGGTCGGCCCAGATCTCGACGACGCGGTTCGAGAAGGTCTTGCCGAGGTGGGCGGTGAAGGAGACATCGGCGCCGTAGGCGTAGACGGCGCCGTTGTGGTTGAGGGAGAGGGCGGTGGCCGTGCGCGAGACGGCGACCGTGTCCTTGCCCGTCGCGGGCGCGTGCGTGGCGTCGCCCGCGTACTGCGCGCTGTAGGTGACACTGCCGCCCGCGGGCGGGGCGTCGGTGAAGGAGAACGTGCCGGCGGAGCTGACCGTCTTCGTACCGAGCGAGCGGCCCTTGGGCGAGGCGATGTCGGTGCGGACGACGGTGACCTTCGTGCCCGCCGGGAACGCCTTGGCGGAGGCCAGCTTGCCGGTGACGGTGATCTTCTTGGCGCGCGTGGCCTTCGAGGGCGCGGCGACGCTCACCGCCGACGGGTAGCGGGCGGCGTTCTCCAGCACGCGCAGATAGTGCTTGCCGGAACCCTCGGCGACGGCGAACAGCCGGCTGCTGTCCGGCGCCCAGGCCAGTCCCTGGTTGGCGATGGTGTCGCCGCCGGTCGCGGTCTGCGCGTAGGTGTAGGTGCGGTACGGCTTCGTCGTACCCGGCTTGAAGACGAAGACGTCCTTGTCGTACCAGGCGAACGTGGACAGCGCGACCGTGCCGTCCGGAGCGATCGCGGCGGAGGTGGGGCTGCCGGCCTCGGTGAGGTAGGCGCCGGTACGGGTGAGGTCCTCGGTGTTGATCGCGGTGCCCGCGTACGGGGACTCGCCCGACGCCGCGACGATCTTCTTGCCGTCGGCGCTCAGCGCGAAGTCGTCCATGTACTCCGTGGCCTCGGCCGGCATGCCCTCCTTGAGGAGGACGGGAGCGCCGGTGGACACGTCGTACACGGCCAGGCTCGACCAGGTGCTGTGGGTGCCGAGCACCAGGGTGTTCCCGGCGGACTCCAGCTCGGGGGCCTCCTGCCACCACCCGTTGGGAAGCTGGTCGAGAGCGACCTCGGGGGTGCTCGCGGCAGGGTCGAACGAGCCCAGGCGGTGCGTGGGATCCTGCCCCCCGTACACGAACCACACCCGGCCGCCGGCCACGGCGAGCGTCTTCGGACCGGTGTTCTCGCCGGTCGCGTACCGGGCCGCCTCGGTCACGGTGGAGGTGGCGATGGCCACGACGCTGCTGTCGCCCGGGACGGCCGCGTAGACGGTGGCGGAGTCGGGCGCGATCGCCAGATCCCGTACGCCGGGGAGACCGGTGACGGTCGTCACGAGCTTGCCCGCGTAGTCGGTGACGACGACCTTGTTGCCGCTCGGGTCGCTGATGTAGACCCGCTTGTGGACACCGTCCACGGCGAGATCGCCGTACGAGCTGATGGGCAGGGCCGCGGCGGAGTCGGCGGTGGCCGAGCCCGCGGTGCCGACGGCGAGCGCCGACGAGCTGATGAGGACCGCGAGCGCGGTCGACAGGGTGCGCGTACGCACGGTGATTCGTACCCCCCACAAAGAGACCCGGTGGATGGGCCGGGTGCTGAGCCGGGCCGCGCGGCTTCCGAACACCGTTGCTGATGAAGGCTGATGAAGGCTGATGAGGTGATGAGAACGGGGTGCGGGGCGCGGCCACTCCTGTGTGCAGCGTATGCCACGCCGGTGACAGTGGGGCAAATGAATTGTTGGTGCTGGTGCCGGGGCGGGTACGGGTCGGCCGGGGCCGACGTGGTCCGCTGCGGGGACCTCTGTCGGCCCCCGCGCGCGGACTCCTCAACGCCGGTTCGGGCGCGGGCGGGCCTGCCTGATCTCGTGGTGGACGGCCCAGGCGTCGGCGACCGGCCCGAGGTGGCCGAGCTTGTCGGGATTGATCACGGAACGGATGGTCTGGATCCGCCCGCCGAGCACATCGAGGGCCAGGATGTACAGGACCCTGCCGTCCCGGTCGCGGAAGACCACGCCGGGCTGGCCGTTGACCTCGTGCGGCTCGAACGTCACGTCGACCCGGGTCAGCCGGGGGAAGAACGCGCCCAGCACCCTGGCCACGTTCTCCGCGCCCGTGACGGCTCTGGCCAGCTGCGGGGCCTTGCCGCCGCCGTCCCCGACCAGCCGCACATCGGTGGCGAGCAGATTCCGCAGCGCCTCCACATCGCCGTCCTTCAGCGCGTCGAGGAACCGCGTCGCCAGCTCCTGCCGCTCCTGACGGTCCGCCGCGAACCGCGGCCGTCCGGCCTCCATGTGCCGCCGGGCCCGCACCAGCAGCTGCCGGCACGCCGCCTCCGACCTGCCCACCGCGGTGGCGATCTCGTCGAACCCGAAGGCGAACACCTCCCGCAGCACGAACACCGCCCGCTCCAGCGGGCTGAGCCGCTCCAGCAGCAACAGCGCCGCCATCGACACCGAGTCGGCCAGCTCCACCGCCCGCGCCGGATCCTGGTACGGATCGCTGAGCAGCGGCTCGGGGAACCACGGGCCCACGTACTCCTCCCGCCGCACCCGCGCCGACCGCAGCACATCGATCGAGATCCGTGTCACCACGGCCGACAGAAAGGCTTTGGTCGACGCGGGCCGGGTCGACGAACCGTCAAAGCGCAGCCAGGTCTCCTGCACCGCGTCCTCGGCCTCACCCACACTGCCCAGAATCCGGTAGGCGATCGAGAACAGCAGTGGCCGCAGCTCCTCGAACTCCTCGGCCCTGCCCGGTCGCGCGTCCATGGTGTGCTCCTCCGAGGTCGTCCGTGGCTCCCCCCTCTGGGACGGGGCAGCCCGGCCCCCTGTGACATGGAGCCGCCGCTACGGCGCGAGGGTCTCCCCGAAGCGGGCGTCGGGGGAGGGGGCGCTGAGCGTGGCGCCGTCGAAGGACCATGATCCCTTGCCGGTGGGGCCGTTGCCCGTGCCGGGGAAGACCCAGGCGGCGCCGTCGTCGGTGTTCTTGCCCGGGGCGGACGCGACCAGCTCGGCCTTGCCGTCCTGGTCGGCGTCGATGAGCCGGACGGCCCCGCCGAACCAGTCGTGGTTCTCGTTGTCACCGGGGACGGACGGCGTGCTCTGGCTGAAGCTCAGCAGATTCCTCGGGGCGAGCCCCTGGGCGGTGCCACGCATCACCCACACGGTGCCCGGATCGGTGAGGCTGTTGATGTCGTTGGCCGGGGCGCCGAACGCGGCGTCGGCGTAGCCGTCGCCGTTGACATCCCCCACGGTGACGGAACTGCCGAAGCGGTCACCGGTCTTGTCGTCGCCGGAGGCGCCGATGGTGGTCTGGGTCCAGTGCTGGGTGGCGGCCGGACCACTCGGGCCGCTGAATCCGCCGAGGAAGACATCGATGGTGCCGCCGTCGAGCAGCGACTCGTTGAGGTCGTCGGTGTCGGTGGGGGAGCCGAAGACGAGGTCGGTCCAGCCGTCGTTGTTGATGTCGCCGGAGGCGCCGACCGGGCCGCCGCTGAGTCCACGGCCGTACGTCAGCCCGTCGGGGCCACCGGGAAGGTAACTGGCCCCGCCGAAGGTATAGACGGGATGGATCCCCTCATCGACGGTGACCGTGCCGAGCAGGACCACGTCGTCGGCGCCGCTGTTGCCGTAGTCGCCCGAGGTGAGGCCGGTGGGGGTGAACTCCTCCCGCCACTTCCAGTCCATGGGGGTGCCCTGCGCGGTGTGCCCGCCGTCGGCCGTGGCCTCGAAGCCGTAGGTCGACAGAGCTCTCCTGGACAGGAGGGCGAGCTCGACGTCGGTGCCCTTGAACCGGCCGGTGGCCAGTCCCATCCCGAAGCGGGTGCCCGCCGTCGGGGTGTCGTCCTGGAGCCACAGAGGGCCGGTGGTCCGCAGCCCGTTGGCGGAGCCCCACAGCACGACCGCGGCCCCCGCGTCGGCGGTGGTGCCGATGTCTCTGCCGGGCATGCCGATGACGAGATCGGCGTAGCCGTCGCCGTCCAGGTCGCCGGAGGCGGTGGTCCGTCCGAAGCCGTCGCCGGTCTGGGCGAGCCCCGGTATGCCGGGGGTGCTCAGGCTGAACGTCGCCCGGCGGGAGGTGGAGAGGCCGCTCGCGGACCCGTACAGCACGGCGACGTAGCCGGCGCCCTTCTGGGCGCTGACGGTGCCGCCGGGAGCGGAGACGACGAGGTCGGGATAGCCGTCGCGGTTGAAGTCGTCGTGGGCCGCCGCCAGGGCGTTGGGGGCGGCGGCCGGGGGAGAGGCCGTCGCGGTGATCGTGGCGCCGATCGTCAGCAGCACGGTCGCGGCGGCCGTGGCGGACATCCGGCTCGTGCGGCGTCGGGTGCTTCCGGTGGCGGTCGCGGTGGTCCTGGCGGTTCCGGTGGTGGCACGCTTACTGCGCATGTCGTGGCTCCTGGGATCTCGGCATGGTCAGGCCGGGCATGGAGTCGCGGGAGGCACCGCGGGGGCCCGTTCCCCGCTGTCGTGATGTTGGACCACGGACCGGGTGCAAGGGTTGTGCCGGGTGGGGGAACCGCCCTCACACTGCCTGGACCGCCGCCGGGTGGCGCCTCGTGCCCGTGGCCCGGTATTAGCCTGTCTCCGTGATATTTACCGATGACCGAGAGCTGCTTCCGGCTCTCGCCGCCGTGGCCGACGTTCCGTTCCACTACGCCGAGGACGCGGCCGACTTCGAGCCCTTCCCCGAGTTCCTGTCGGCCGAGGAGACCACCGAGTGGCTGCGGGCCTGGACCGGGAACGGTGAGGTGGACGGCGACGATTTCCGGGTGTTCGGTCAGGACGGTACGGGTGGCTACGCGGCGATCTGGCTGACGCGTCCGGATCGCCCGTTGGCCGACCAGCCGGTGGTCTTTCTCGGGTCCGAGGGCGAGACCGGTGTGGTCGCGACCGATCTGGCCGGTTTCCTGTGGCTGCTGGCCGACGGCCTCGGCCCCCGCGAGGCGGTCGAGTCACCGGGGCAGAGGCCGCGTACCGATGGGGAGCTGACGGCCATCGCCGAGCGGTTCGCACCAGGTTCTCGCCGGTCGGCGTCCGCGGTGATCGACGCCGCCGCGCGGGAGTTCCCCGATTTCGAGGACATCATCACCGCACTGTGCCGCTGAAGCCGGACCCGGACCAGGGCCGACCGTGACCGTCGGCCGCCGGAGCAGGGCCTCACAGGGTCTCCGGCGGCGGCGTGGGCGCGCCCGGGATACGGACGGCGGCCACCGTGCCGCCCCCCGCCGCGTGACGGAGGGCCACCTCGCCGCCCGTCTGGTGGATCGTACGGGCGACGATCGACAGGCCGAGGCCGGAGCCGGGGAGGGCGCGGGCGGAGGGCGAGCGCCAGAAGCGTTCGAAGACATGGGGGAGTTCGTCGGCCGGGATGCCCGGTCCGTGGTCGCGTACGGTCAGTTCGCCGCGTTCGCTCAGGGCGACCTCCACCGAGCCGCCCGGCGGGCTGAACTTCACCGCGTTGTCGAGGACGTTCACCAGCGCGCGTTCGAGCGCGGCCGGTTCGGCCCGTACGTACCAGGAGCGCAGATCCGCGGTGATGGTCAGCTCCGGGCCGCGCAGCCTGGCCCGTTCCAGCGCGCTCTCCACGATGTCGTGGAGCGCGACGACCTGGAGAGGGCCGGGATCGGTCGCGTCCGGGCGGGAGAGTTCCTGGAGATCGCCGATGAGGGAGGCCAGTTCGGTCATCTGTGCCTTGACGGAGGCCATCAGCGCCTTGCGGTCGTCGGGCGGGATCGCTCGGCCGGTTTCCTCGCTGCGCGCGAGCAGTTCGACATTCGTACGGAGCGAGGTCAGCGGCGTGCGCAGTTCGTGCCCGGCGTCGGCGATGAGCTGGGACTGCCGGTCGCGGGAGGACGCGAGCGCGGCGGTCATCGAGTTGAAGGAGCGGGAGAGCCGGGCGATCTCGTCCTCGCCCTCGACCGGGATACGGACGGTCAGGTCCTCCGTACGGGCCACATGCTCCACCGCGCGGGTCAGCCCGTCGACCGGCCGCAGACCCGTCCTGGCGACCCAGAGGCCGGCCGCGCCCGCGCCGAGGACACCGATGCCGGCGACGGCGGTCAGCAGCAGGGCGAGCCGGTTCAGCGCGGAGTTGATCTCGGTGAGGGGCCGCGCCACGGAGACGGCGATCGGAGCGCCGATCGCGGAGCCGGAGCGCAGGCGCTGCGTGAAGACGCGGACCTCGGTGCCGCTGTCGGTGGTGCTGTCGTGCAGGGAGGTGTGCTCGGTGCCGTCGGCGACCGCGAGATCCTCGGGCCGCACCTTCACCGCCTGCGAGTCAGGGGCCACGCACCGTGTGCCGTCGGCCAGGACCACCTGGATGTAGGCGAAGCCGGACGTGCCCGTGGTCTCGGGCGGGACGCCGCTGTTGCAGTTGTTCAGCGCGTCCTGCACGGTGCTGGGCGGCGCGGAGGTGTTCTCCAGCGAGGTGTCCAGCTCGCTCGGCAACTGCGTGCGGGTGAGCAGCCAGCAGGTCACGGCCACCGCGGCGACGGCGACGGCGACGGCCGTGGCGACCAGCAGCGCGAGCCGGGAGCGCAGCGGCAGCGACTGGAACCGGCGGACCGCGGTCCTCACTGCGCGCCACCGCCTCCGCCGCCCCGCGGACCGCCGGGCGCCGCGGTGGCCCCCGCACCGCCCGTACCGCCCGTACCGCCCGTGCCGCCGCTCGAACCGCTGCCTGAACCGCCCGTGCCGCTCGCACCGCCGGTACCGCTCGTACTGTCCGCACGCAGCGCGTATCCCACGCCACGCACCGTGTGCACCAGCCTCGGCTCACCGCCGCTCTCCGTCTTGCGGCGCAGATACATCACGTACACGTCGAGCGAGTTGGAACTCGGCTCGAAGTCGAAGCCCCAGACGGCCTTGAGGATCTGCTCGCGGGTGAGCACCTGCCGCGGATGCGCCAGGAACATCTCCATCAGCGTGAATTCGGTGCGCGTCAGCTCCACCCGGCGGCTGCCGCGGGTGACTTCGCGCGTGGTCAGGTCCATCCGCAGATCGGCGAAGGCGAGCACGTCGTTGCCCGGCGGCTCGCCGGCCGTCGTCGCGTACGAGCTGCGGCGCAGCAGGGCGCGGATACGGGCGAACAGCTCGTCGAGCTCGAACGGCTTGACCAGATAGTCGTCGGCGCCCGCGTCAAGTCCCGTGACGCGGTCGCCGACCGTGTCGCGGGCGGTCAGCATCAGGATCGGCACCTTCGAGCCGCCGGCCCGGAGCCGGCGGGCGGCGGTCAGCCCGTCCATACGGGGCATCTGGATGTCGAGGACGATCAGGTCCGGCGCGTACGCGGCGGCCTTGGCGAGGGCGTCGACACCGTCGACGGCGACCGCGGTCCCGTACCCGTCGAACGCGAGGCTCCGCTGGAGGGCCTCGCGTACGGCGGGTTCGTCGTCGACGATCAGGATTCTCTGGAGATCGCCTTCGGCGGGACTCATATCGCTTCTACCTCGTGGGTCTCGTCGGTCCGGTCGGTCGGGTCGGTCGTGCCGGTCCAGTCGGGTCGGTCGGTCCGGTCAGGTCGGTCCAGGCGGCTTCGCCGTCCTATCAGCGTCGCACGGCCGCGCCGCGCCTCCGCGCGGCCCGCCTCTTCCGGTTGCGGTCACCGCGTTCGCCGCGGGCCGGGCCGTGCGCCGTACCGCGAGTGGTGTCCGCCTGCCCGGCCGCCTCCGCACGCCGTGCGGAGGCCCGGACAAGATCATGGACGAGGGCGAGCGGAAGGGCCAGAGCGGCCGGTCCGACGGCCGGGGGCCGGGTGACGTCGCTCTCAGCCGTGGTGGCCATGATGACTCCTCCTCCGGTGGAACCGGTCAGTTCGTGCCCCCGCCGCGCAGCGCGGCGAGGTCCGACTTGACGGTGTTGATCGGGATGGCGAAGCCCAGGCCCACGCTCCCGGCGCCGGAGCCGCCGTCGACCGAGGACGAACTCGGCGCGTACATGGCCGAGTTGATGCCGATGATCTCGCCGTTCATGTCGATCAGCGCGCCACCGGAGTTGCCCGGGTTGAGCGAGGCGTCGGTCTGGAGCGCCTTGTAAGTGGTCTTCGAGGTCCCGGTGTCGCCGTTGAACTGCCGGCCGCCGAACTCGAACGGCCAGTTCCCGCCGCCGCCCTGCTCCTGGGTCGGGTCCTGGTCCTTGGCCACGGTGACATCGCGGTCGAGCGCCGAGATGATGCCGCTGGTGACCGTGCCGGTCAGGCCCTCGGGCGAGCCGATCGCCACGACCTCGTCGCCCACCCCCACCCGGTCGGAGTTGCCGAGGGTGGCCGTCTTGAGGCCGCTCGCGCCGTCCAGCTTGACGAGCGCGAGGTCCTTGTCGGCGTCGGTGCCCACGACCTGGGCGTTGTACGTCGTGCCGGTGCTGAGCCGCACCTTCACGGTCGCGGCACCGGCGATGACATGGTTGTTGGTGATGATCTCGCCGTCGGATGTGATGATCACGCCGGAACCGGTGGACTCTCCGGAGTTCGAGCTCGCGGTGATCTCGACGATCGTGGGGGACACGGCCTGGGCGACACCGGCGACCGTGCCCTTGCTGCTCTGCGAGACGGTGGTCCCGTTCACGATCGTGTCACCGGCGCTCGTACCGTCGCCGGAGTACCGCCCGACCAGGGTCGCCGTGCCGCCGCCGATGATCGCGGCGGCGATCGCCACGGCCGCGAGGAGTGCCACCGGCGCCTTGGCCCGGCCCCTGTGATGGGCGGGCGGTACGGAGGGACCGTACGCGGGCGGCGGCGGATACGCCTGGCCCGGGAACCCCGCGGAGGACCCTACGGAGGGCTGCTGCTGCGTGCTGTCTGCGTCGCCGCTGCTGCGGTAGTAGTCGGTCATGGAAACGACTGTCGGCGCGCCGGATGAGAACCGGCTGAGGACGTCCTGAGAAGCCCAACAAAACCGTGTATGCCCCATATAAAAAAGCGCGGGGGGTCCGCCGGGCACCTGCCCGTAGCCGCGGTGGCGGTTCCTACGCGCAGCCGCAGGAACGCCGCACGATCAGCGCCGACGGGAACTGCTTCACCCGTTCGCGCCGCGACCCGGCCACCCGCAGCCCGTCGTCCAGCACCAGATCCACCGCCGCCCGTGCCATCGCCGGCCGGTCCGAGGAGACCGTCGTTAGCGGCGGATCGGTGAGCGCGGCCTCCTTCACGTCGTCGAAGCCCGCCACCGCCAGCTCGCCCGGGACGTCGAGCCGCAGCTCGCGCGCGGCCCGCAGCACACCGATCGCCTGGTCGTCCGTGGCGCAGAAGATCGCCGGAGGTCTGTCGGGGCCGGACAGCAGCTCCAGCGCCACCACATAGGCGTCGTAACGGTTGTACGGAGCCTTGAAGAGGCGTCCCTCCACCGGCCGGCCGGACTCCAGCATCGCCCGCCGCCAGCCCTCGACGTGGTCGGTCACCGGGTCGCCGACGACCGGTGTGGACTCGACACCGCCGAGACACGCCACGTAGTCGTAGCCGTGCTCCAGCAGATGGCGGGTGGCGAGCTGGGCGCCGCCGATGTCGTCCGTGACCACCGCCACGTCGTCGATGCCCTCGGGCCGCTCGTGCAGCAGCACCACGCGGGCGTCCCACGCCTCGATCTCGGCGGCGGCGCGCTCGCTCGGGCCCTGGCTGACCAGGATCAGTCCGGACACCCGCATCCCGAGGAAGGCCCGCAGATAGTGGACCTCACGTTCGTCGCGGTAGTCGGAATTGCCGACCAGCACCATCTTCCCGCGCTCGGCCGCGGCCTGTTCCACCGCGTGCGCCATCTCCGCGAAGAAGGGCTGCCGGGCGTCCGGCACGACCATCCCTATCAAGTCGGTCCGCCGCGACGCCATGGCCTGGGCGACCCGGTCGGGGCGGTAGCCCAGCTCCTTGATCGCGGCGACCACCCGCTCGCGCGTGGCCGGGGCGACCGGCCGGGGTCCGTTGTTGATGACGTAGCTGACGACCGCCGTCGACGTACCCGCCAGTCGTGCCACATCGTCCCGCGTCACCTTGGCCACGCGCGGCAGTCTACGCGGGGTGACCTACCGCTTGGCAGGCCGTACGGCAGGTTCCTGCACCGGGACCGGCTCGGTGGCCGAAACCGTACGCCCGCGCTCCTCCGCCTTCTCGTGCCGCGGCTCGGCGCGACGATCGTGGCGGGGGTCGTGACGGAGGCCGCCACGAGAGGTGTCGCGCGGCTCGTCCCGGGAGGATTCGGGAGCTGTCGCCCTCGCCTTGGCCTCCTCGGCGGCCCGCTCGACCTTCTCCGGCGTGACGAAGCGGTAGCCCACGTTCCGTACGGTCCCGATCAGGGACTCGTGCTCGGGGCCGAGCTTGGCGCGCAGTCGCCGTACATGTACGTCGACCGTGCGCGTACCGCCGAAGTAGTCGTAGCCCCAGACTTCCTGGAGGAGCTGGGCCCGGGTGAAGACGCGGCCGGGGTGCTGCGCGAGGTACTTGAGCAGCTCGAACTCCTTGAAGGTCAGGTCGAGGACCCGGCCCTTGAGTTTCGCGCTGTAGGTGGCCTCGTCCACCGACAGGTCGCCGTTGCGGATCTCCATCGGGGAGTCGTCCGACGAGATCTGCTGGCGGCCCATCGCCAGCCGCAGACGTGCTTCGACCTCGGCCGGACCCGCCGTGTCGAGCAGTACGTCGTCGATGCCCCAGTCCGCCGTGACGGCGGCGAGCCCGCCCTCGGTCACGACGAGGATCAGCGGGCAGCCGGGCCCGGTGGAGCGCAGAAGCTGGCAGAGCGACCTGACCTGCGGAAGGTCGCGCCGGCCGTCGATCAGGATGACGTCGGCACCGGGGGTGTCGACAAGAGCGGGCCCCTCGGCCGGAGCGACCCGCACGTTGTGAAGCAGGAGTCCGAGTGCCGGCAGCACCTCCGTCGAGGGCTGGAGGGCGTTGGTCAGCAGCAGCAGAGAACTCATCGCCGCTCACCCGCCCAGGTGGGTCCGGTGGCCGGAGCGGCGGCCGGTGCGGTCGTCGGCCCTGCCGGTCCGGCCGGCTCGGTCGGACTGTGGTCGTACGGGGTTTGCTTGCCCATTACGTCAGTTCCTCCTCGGTCCCTGCGAGGACGTATGCGGCACTGCTCGGTAGTGCCGTAGCGCGGTGCTCGCACCGCACTGCTCAGTACTACCGCTTGGTACGGCCCGGTACCGCTGTGTCATCTGTCTGTAACAACGGACCGGAAACACAAAAGGACCCGGGGGCTACGTTGCCCGGATCCTCTTCGCAGCAGAATAACCCACATGTGCACCGCGTCATCCGGTCAATCCAACAGATCATCTGATTTGCCTACTGGACCCGGGGCCCGGCGCACGGTGCTGAGGACTGTGTACGGGGTCCCCGTCGAGGCGGTGTACGAGCCGTGTACGGCGGGTTTCGCCGGGGAATCCGGGGGCGCCGGCGGGACCGCGATCATGCCGGCGCACGGCTTCACCGGGTCGGCGCGACGACCGGCCGTACGGCGTGCCGCACGGGTCTTCGCCCAGCGTGCGGCGGTCGTGGCCTTCTCGTTCCGTGGGCACGGCGGCTCCGGCGGACGGTCCGCGGCCGGCGGCCGGGAGGTGCTCGGTCCGGCGGCGGCGATGGCATGGACACGCTCTCCCGGCCGTGAACGTGTGGTGACGGTGGTGCTGTCGATGGGCGGTTCCGGGGGTGCTGGGGTATGCCGCGTCGCACAGGGGGCGCACGGATGCGCGGACCGCCGCGGTTGCCTCCGTGAGCGCTCCCGCGCGCTGGTGCCACCGGGGGACGGCACCGATGCGGCGGCTGCGTTGAAGGGTTGTCCGGCCCGCCGGACGGCTCGCCGGACGCTCCGGATTGCATACGCGTGCGGAGGCCCGGACTCGGAACCGCCTCGGGCGTCGGCCATCATGGAGGCCGACGAAAGGGGTGCCGCCTATGGCAGCGGGCACGATCCGCTACTGGGCCGCGGCCAAGGCCGCGGCCGGAGTCGCCGAGGAATCGTATACGGCCGAGAACCTGGCCGAGGCGCTCGACGCCGTGCGGTCGAGGCACCCCGGTGAGCTGACGCGTGTACTCCAGAGGTGTTCGTTCCTCGTCGACGGTGACCCCGTGGGGAATCGGGGCCATGAGACCGTACGGCTTGCCGAGGGCGGCACGGTCGAGGTGCTCCCGCCGTTCGCAGGAGGGTGAACCGCAGAACATGAGCAACGATCAGCAGTATCCGTACGGTCGGTACGAGGGGAACGGCGCGTACGGCGAGGGCGGCGCGCACGGTCAGGACGGCCAGGGGAACGGCGGCCAGGGCCATGTCCCGTACGACCAGTACGGCAACCCGCAGCAGCCGCAGCAGTCCCATCAGCCGCAGCAGCAGCCCGTGTACCAGGAGCCCGGCCAGGACCCGGGCGCCGCGCAGACCTGGGAGGGCCAGACCTGGGACACCCAGTACCAGCCCCGCCTCCAGTGGCAGCAGTCCCAGTACGGGCAGCAGGACCAGCAGCCGCAGCAGCCCGGACCGTATCCGCAGGGGCAGCACCAGCAGCCGTATCAGCAGCCGCCCCGGGCCGCCGGCGCCGACGAGACCGCCTATCTGCCGGTGCAGGGTGTGCCGGGCGCGCCGGGCGCCTATCCGCTGCCGCCGGAGGTACCGATGTCGGGCCCGGCGCGCGGTCCCGCGCCCGGTCCGGGTGTGCACGCCTTCCGGAACGCGCCCCAGGGACCCGCGCCGACCGGTCCGGCCCCCGCGTCCGCCGCCCCTTCCGCGCCCGCCGCGTCGGCCGCCGTCGACGGCTACAGCGCGCCCACCACCATGGGCAACGCCCGGATCACCGACGCCCAGCGTGCCCGCGCCGAGGGCCGGTCGCCGATCATCCCGCCCGGCATGCAGCCGGCCGGGCTGACCGCCGTACTGGGCCTGCTGCTGGCCGGAGGTGCGGCGATCGGACCGTACGCGCTGCTCGTCCCGCTGGTGCTGCTCCAGGCGGTCACCGCGGCGGGCTGGTTCCGGCTGAACGGCATGTGGCCGGCCAGACAGGGCATCGCGCTCGCCTTCCTCGGCGGCCTCACCGCCGATGTCGCGCTGCTCGCCGTGGACGACGAGTACGCGGTGGCCGCGATCGTCGGCACGCTCGGTGTGTGGGTGCTGCTCACCGTCGTGCTGCAACTGCGCAGCCGCGCGGGCGCCGACGAGCGGATGGAGGGCCTGATGGCCACCGTCGCCTCGGCCGCGCTCACCATCATCGCCACCGGGCATCTCGCGGCTCTGCCGGACGCCGTGGTCGTGGGCGCGGTGGCGGTCGCCGTCGCCACCGTGGCGCGCGCGCTGCCGCTGCCCGGGACGGCCTCCGTGGTGGTGGCCCTGCTGGTCGCGACGGGCGCCGGAGTCGTGGTCGGCGGAATGACGGACCTGGGCGGCGCGGGCGCGCTGCTGGGACTCGGGGCGGGGATCTGCGCACTGGTCGGGCTGCGGGCCGCGAGCTACGACTATCCGTCCCGTTTCGTCCATATGACGGCCGGGGTCGCCCTGCCGCTGACGGCCGCCGCACCGGCCGTCTATCTGCTGGGCCGTGTGCTGGGCTGACCGCCCGGCGCCCGCGCATCGGGGCCGGTGTCCGGGAACCGTTAGGCTCACACGGTCGTCAGGCAAGCCAGAACGATCGAAATCGATCAAAGATGATCATGGCAGTCTGGATCATGACGGTCTGACGGTCAATGGTCGGCGCCCGACCGGCGCGGACAAGACACCTGGGCACCACGCACCTAACAGGGTGGGGGACACCGAAGAATGCGCGCACTGCGAATACTGCTGATCCTTGTCGTGGTCTTCGGCGGACTGTTCGTCGCCGCCGACCGTGCCGCGGTGTACTTCGCCGAGGGCCAGGTCGCCGACAAGATCAGGTCGAGCCAGGGGCTCAGCTCCCAGCCGCAGGTCACCATCAAGGGTTTCCCGTTCCTCACGCAGGTCGTGGGCTCCTCGCTGGACGAGGTCGACATCAGTCTCGACGGTGTCAACGCCACCGCCGACGGCCACCAGGTCCAGGTGACCGAGGTCAGCGCCGTGCTCAGCGATGTCAGGATCGACAGCAGCTTCTCCTCCGCGACCGCCTCGCGGGCCAGCGGCTCGGCGCGGATCTCGTACGCGGATCTCGCCAAGTCCGCGCCGAAGGGCGCGACGGTCGGTTACGCGGGCGCCGACCGGGCCGCCAAGGGCCAGGTCAAGCTCTCGGGACGGCTGGCGGACGTGCTGGACGGCGCGGGCATCGACATGCCGTCCTCGGTACGGGCCCTGCTGGACGGCCGTACGGTCACGGCGTACAGCACGGTCTCGCTGGAGGGCGGCGACACGGTCCGGCTGCGCGCCGAGACCCTGCCCGAGCTGCCGGTGCCGGGCCTGGACGAGCAGGTGCGGGACGTGGTCGACTACGACCTCAAGATCGACGGACTGCCGTCCACCATCAAGCTGGACCAGGTCACCGCCTCCGAGAGCGGCCTCCGGTTCTCCGGCACGGGCACGGACCTCTCGCTCGCGGGCTGAAGGCATTGAGTCCTCCGGCCCTGCCCGGCCGGGTGGCGGGGCCGGAGGCCGGATGGTGAGACGGCGGTGTCCGCCCCTCAGATGGCCGAAGGGCCGCAGCGCCGGGCGGGACGGCGGGAGGTGCGCGACCCGCACATCTGTCTCACTTCGTGGATGATCGTGTCTCACGATGTGAGCCACCGGTGACATGTCTGCCGGAACCTCCCTACGATCGGAGGTATGAGGCAGCAGGCGGACTTCACGAAGCGGCGGGCAGTTGACCTGTGCCGCGTCGCCGCCATGCTCTGTCGCGCTGTCTGAGCGGGACCTCCGCGTCCCGTTTCCGTGGCCCTTCGAGTATCTCAGGGCCGGCCTCGCGCCGTACGCCGGCTTCCGTCCCATGCGTGCCATGCCCGGAAGCCACCCGCATCACGCATGACCCCGCCGCACACTGCCCCGGAGGAGAACAGCATGAGCCGCAGCGACGTCCTGGTAGACGCCGACTGGGTCGAGGCCCACATCGACGACCCGAAGGTGGTCATCGTCGAGGTCGACGAGGACACCTCGGCCTACGACAAGAACCACATCAAGAACGCCGTCAGGATCGACTGGAAGAAGGACCTCCAGGACCCGGTCCGCCGTGACTTCGTCGACCAGGAGGGCTTCGAGCGGCTCCTGTCGGCCAAGGGCATCGCCAACGACGACACGGTCGTGCTCTACGGCGGCAACAACAACTGGTTCGCCTCCTACGCGTACTGGTACTTCAAGCTGTACGGCCACGACTCCGTCAAGCTCCTCGACGGTGGCCGCAAGAAGTGGGAGCTGGACTCCCGCGACCTGGTCGAGGCCGTTCCGGAGCGCGCGGAGACCTCGTACGAGGCGAAGCCGCAGAACACCGCGATCCGCGCCTTCCGTGACGACGCGGTCGCCGCGATCGGCACGCAGAACCTGGTCGACGTGCGGTCGCCCGACGAGTTCAGCGGCAAGCTGCTCGCGCCGGCGCACCTGCCGCAGGAGCAGTCGCAGCGTCCGGGCCACATCCCGTCCGCCCGTAACATCCCGTGGTCCAAGAACGCCAACGACGACGGCACCTTCAAGTCGGACGACGAGCTCAAGGAGCTGTACGCCGACGAGCAGGTGGACCTGGCGAAGGACACCATCGCGTACTGCCGCATCGGTGAGCGCTCCGCGCTGACCTGGTTCGTGCTGCACGAGCTGCTCGGTGTCGAGAACGTCAAGAACTACGACGGCTCGTGGACCGAGTACGGCTCGCTCGTCGGCGTGCCGATCGAGCTCGGCGCCAACAAGTAATCACGCCCCGACCTGGAGGACTGAACAGTATGTGTGGAGCACAGGCCGGCGGCCCCGACGCTTCGACGATCAAGCCCGGCGAGACCACCATCCAGGGTTCCGTGACCCGTGACGGCGAGCCCGTCACCGGTTATGTCCGCCTGCTGGACTCGACCGGCGAGTTCACCGCGGAGGTCCCGACCTCGGCGACCGGACAGTTCCGCTTCTACGCCGCCGAGGGCACCTGGACCGTGCGCGCGCTGGTCCCGGGCGCCACGGCGGACCGTACGGTCGTCGCGCGGACCGGAGGCCTCTCGGAGGTCGCGATCGCGGTCTGAGCCCGTATTCGCACATCGCTCTTCCGCCGCCCCGCCGGAGTCGTCCGGCGGGGCGCGGTGCTGACCGGGCACCCGGCGGTGCTCGGAAGGGCACGGCCAACAGGCGCTTGCCGCACGCCGGTTGATCAGGAGTCCGGCGGCAGGAGAGTCACGCGCCGGGCGCGGTGGAGCACGGCGGCGGCGTGCGGCTGGTGGCGGAAACCGCGCAGGGACCGGCGCAGATGCCGCAGCGCCTGGTCCGCCGGGGTCGAGCGCAGGCTGGGGTAGTGGTCGAGGAAGGTGTGCCAGTGGGTGCACGACTCCTCCAGATGTCCCAGTGCCAGAAGTGTGGCGGCGAGCCGTGCGCGGCTGAGGGCGATGGATCTGTGCCGGTCGTCCCCGCGTGCCTCGGCCGAGACGGTCAACGCCCGTGCCGCCTGCGTCTGATCCCCCAGGACGAGAAGGGTCCTGCCGCGCTGGTAGTCGAGTCCGGCGCGGGGGTAGCTGGTGAAGGGCCCCGGCACGCCGGTCGCGCGGTCATGCTGCGTCTCGGCCGCCGCGAGATCGCTCATGGCGCTGCGACGGAGCTCCGCGTGGGCGTGCATGAGCGCGCGCTGGCTCAGGAGGAAGGCCCGGGTCGCCCGGTCGGTACGCGGGCCCGCGGTGTCCACGGCGGCCTCGGCGAGCCGCCGTGCCTGCTCGTGGAATCCCAGGAACAGCGCCTGGAGGCTCATGGCGCGCAGGGTGACCGCGAAGAGGCGCCGGTCGTCGGCCTCGCGGGCGAGGCCGAGAGCCGTGCCGAAGTAGTGCTGGGCCAGGCTGGGATGGCCCGCGTCCATGCTCATACGGGCGAGCACATGGGTGAGTTGGGCCGCGTTGGTGAACAGGTCCCGGCGCAGGGCGGGCCGGGCCGGAGCGGCCAGAAGGCGGCTCGTGTCCTCGGCGAGGTAGGCGGTCAGCGCGGAGCGCGCGTGAGCACCGCCGTGACGCTCCATGAGATCCGCGAAGACCTGGGTCATCCATCGCAGCCGCTGGACATCCTCCGGCGTGGCCCGGGATCCCGTGGTGCGTGATCCCGGGGCACCGGGCCGTGCGGCGGCCGGCGGTACGCGGCTCCAGGCCGGTGCGGCGGCGGCCAGGTCGTAGGCGGAGCGGGCCAGCAGGGCGCGGCGGGTCGGGTCGGTGTCGGCGCGGGCCAGAGCGGCCAGCCGGTCCATGACACCGCCCGCCTCCGGCCCGTCGCCCAGAAAATCGCCGGTGTCCTGCTCGGTTTCCGCGAGGCCGGTCTCCTCGGTGGTGACCAGACGGCCGCTGCGGCGGCTGAAGGCCGAGGCGACCAGGTCGGGTATGGGAGGCCGGGGGCGGGAGCCGGTCAGCCAGTGGGCGATCGAGGTGCGGTCGTAGCGCAGGTGCACGCCCTGGGCCGCGCCCAGTTCGTTGACGGCCCGCGCCAGTTCGGCCGGGCTCCAGCGGGCCTCGTTGAGCAGCGCGGCCAGCAGGCGGTTGGGCTGGTGGCGGGCCAAGGTTCCTTCTCCTCGGGATGAGCCCGGCGAGCCTTGTCCGCGTCCGCCGGAGGGCGTGACGGCACAGGCGTTCAACGCGTGCACGCATCGATCACGGCGGGCCACGCTCAGGGGATGCCAGATGGGCAACCGTAGGAGATGTTCCCGGCCCCACGGCAGTTCATCCCGCTTTCAATCACCGGGACGGCCACCGCTTCGGCCCCCGCCCGATGCTCCTCCTGGCTCCCACCGGCTTCACCCACGGCCGCCGCGGGACCGCCCGACTTCTGGCGGTCCTGCCCCGGCACACCTCACGCCGCGCTCCTCGGCACCCGGAAGGAAGACACCCGCTCATGACACCACTGCCCGAACTCGCCGAACGCAGCCGTTTCCTCATCGAGAACGCACGCTTCATGACCCTGGCCACCCACGGCCCCGACGGGGTATGGGCCTCCACCGTCAACTACGTACCGCTGCGGCAGCCGCTGCGACTGCTGTGGTACTCGATGCGCCAGGCCCGGCACTCACGCAACATCGAGGCCGACCCGCGGATCTCCGGCTCGATCCATCTGACCGGGCTCCCCGGACTGGGCCTGGACGGTGCGCAGTTCACCGCCACCGCGAGGCCGGTGGGGCCGGAAGAACTCCACGAACTCAGCGCGTGGTACTACGAGCGGAACTTCCCGGACGAGGCCGTCCGCCGCGAATGGCTTCTGCCGCTGGAGGTGTTCCGGGACGAGGGGCCTCGGCGCTTCTACCTGCTCGAAGTCCACCGCTGGTGGCTGCTGGACATCGACCGGTGGCTCATGGACAAGAAGGACCAGCGCGTCGCCGTCCCGCTGGACGCTCTCGCCGGCCGGCCGACGGCCGGCAGTGGTGAATCGGCGGGTGCCCGGTGAAGGCGCTCGTCAAGTCGGGGCCCGGTGAAGGGCTGGACCGCGTGGACATCCCCGCCCCCGTACCGGGACGCCACGACGTTCTCATCCGGGTGCTGCGCACCGGCATCTGCGGCACGGACCTGCACATATTCGAGGGAAGCCCCTGGGCGGCGCGTACGGTGACGACACCTCGTGTCGTCGGCCACGAGTTCGTCGGTGAGATCGTGCGGACCGGGGCGAGTGTGGGAGGTCTGCTGCCCGGCCAACTGGTCAGCGCGGAAGGACATTTGACCTGCGGCACCTGTGTCAACTGCCGGGCGGACAAGAAGCACCTGTGTCTCGCGGCCCAGGGCCTCGGGGTGCAGCGCGACGGAGTGTTCGCCGAGTACGTGGTGCTGCCCGCGCAGAGCGTCTGGGTGCACCGCCCCGGTGTCTCCCTCGATGTCGCCGCCATGTTCGACGCCTTCGGCAACGCCGTCCACATCGCTGACGCCTTTCCCGTCCGCGACCGAACCGTCCTGGTCACCGGAGCGGGGCCGATCGGTGTCATGGCCGCCGCCGTCGCCCTGCACCGGGGGGCGCGCCTGGTCGCGGTCAGCGATGTCAGCCCCTTCCGGCTGGACCTCGCCCGGCGCGCCGGCGCGCATCTCGTCATCAAGGCCGGTCACGGGCCCGTCGACACCACCGCGCTCGGCCTGGAGCACGGCTTCGACATCGGCTTCGAGATGTCGGGCAGCCCCTCCGCCCTGCGTGATCTGATCGGCGCCACGGCACATGGCGGCCGGATCGGTGTCCTCGGCCTGCTCGACGAGGACATGCCCACCGACTGGTCGGACATCACCCTGCGCATGCTGACCATCCAGGGGATCAGCGGACGCAAGGTCTTCGACACCTGGCACACCATGGCCGACCTGCTGGACCAGGGGGTGGACCCGTCGTTCGCCGTCACCGACCACTTCCCGGCCGAGGAGTACGAGAAGGCCTTCGCCACCGCGGCCGAGGGGAGCGCGGGCAAGGTGATCCTCGACTGGATCCCGAGGGACTGAGGGAAGGCGTCATGGACCACACCGTGCGTGTCCACACCACGATCGATGACGTCGACGGACGGTGGGACGACCTGATGACGGCCGCCCGCGCCCCCGTCTTCTACCGCCGTCCCTTCCTGCGCGCCTTCGAGAAGCATCCGCTGCATCCGGTCCTGCGCACCGCGTATCTCCTGGTCGAGGACCGGTCGGGGCGGGTCCACGCGGCCCTGCCCGCCTATCTGCAACGCGATGTCGACCCGATGCGGGTCATCGCCGATCACCATCCCCGTGCGGTGGGCCGGACCGTGCTGCTCAGCCATGTCTGGCACTGCTACGACACCGTGCTGCCGGTACGGCCCGGCCCCGGCGGCGCGTCCGCCGCCCGCCACGCCGTCACCGCGCTGCGGGACCTGGCGTCCCAGTGGGAGGCGCGGCTGTGCGGCATCGTCAACGCGGACGCCGCCGGCCCGCTGGACGCGCTGCTGACGGACGCCGGATTCGCGGGCGTCGACATCGACGTGGGATGGGGACTGGTCCTGGACCACTACTCGGGATTCGACGACTACGTCGGCAACGCGCTCAAGAGCAAGGCGCGGTACAACCTCAGGCACGACCTGCGCCAGGCGGAGAGCGCGGGAGTCACCGTCCGTACGGGCGACGCGCGCGACGCGGACCTGGACGAGTTCGTACGCCTGGCCCGTGGCACCGCCGCCAAATTCGACAATTCCGACTACTACCGGCCCGGCCTCTTCCAGGATTTCGTCCTGGCACTCGGCGACTGCGCCCAGGCCGTGGAACTCCGCGCCGGGGACCGGATGATCGCCTCCGCGCTCACCCTCACCGACGACACCCGGCTCCACTACTGGGCGGTCGGATATGCGCAGAAGGACACACCCGGTTACAGCCCGTTCTATGTGGCGTACGCCCATGTGATGCGCGAGGCCTGGGCCTCGGGCCGCAGCTGGGTCGAGCTGGGGCGGCGCAACGCGTCGTTCAAGCGGCGGTACGGTCTCCGGCCCCGCGTCCTGCGTGCCTATTTCGCGGACGGGTCCCCGGGGCGGATTCGGTCGTAGGCTGGAGGCATGTACACGCGACGCCGTCGTCGGTACTTCCTGTTGATGGGCGGATGCCTGATCCTCTTCGTCTCCGCCTGGACTTTCGTACGGTTCTGGTCGGTTCCGGCCGCGGTCGCCCTGTGCGTCGTCGCCATGGTCATTCCCCCGATCGCGGCCATGGTGGGCAACGCACGCGGCAAGGACGACCACTGGTGGGACGATCCGACCGGAGACCCCCAGTCCGATGAGTGGTGGGACGAGCTGGACGGCAAGAAGCCCCCGCAGAAGCGGGACAGCAGAAAGTAGCCCGGCGAGCGGGCGGTGAGGTGAACGGGGCGCGAGGGGACGCGGCGAGGAACCGGCGCCCGCCCGGCGGAGGCGTACGGCCTGAAACGGCCCGCGCGCCGGGTGCGGTTCCGGTCTTCCGGGCCGGGTGGCGGGCTCCGGTCCTCGGGCCGCCCGCCGGTCCGTCGGCGAAACCGCTCGCGCCGGTACGTCAGTAGACGAGCGCCTGGACGCCGTCCGGCATGATCTCGCTGACGAAGACCTGCGCCCCGGCGATCCGTACGCCCTCGATCACATCCTTCTCCGTGATGTCACGGCGGGCCGCGCACTGGGTGCAGAGAGTGACCAGACCCCCGGCCTGGATCGACTCCAGCAGATCCGGCAGCGGCGCGGAGTGCGGCAGTTCGAACTCGGCCGCCCGGCCCGGCAGCGCGAACCAGGCCGACTCGCCCGTCAGCCACAGCGAGACCTCCACTCCGCTGGCCACGGCCACCGCCGCCACCGTGAAGGCCTGGGAACAGCGCTCCGGGGCATCGGCGCCGGCGGTCACTTTGATCACGAGTCTCTTCGCGGAATGCATGTTCCGAACTGTAATCCGCGCAGTACACCTCGGCTGAGCGGGCGGCACCTCACCGAGAGGGCCGGGCCCGCACCCATTAGGCTGGGGCCCGGCCCCACCGGCCCAGCCCTGCCCGTACGGCACACCACCGCGCATCCGAGGAGCACCCCGTGCTTGAGGCCTTCTTCACTTCCCTGCTGATCCTCGTCTGTGTCGGCACGCTCGCCTTCGCCGGCCTGACCGTGAAGAAGCTCTACCAGGGCCAGCGCTAGCCATCTGCCGCATCCGCACCCGCCCGGCTCCGCCCTGCCCCTGCCCCTGCGCCGGCGTCATCGTCCCCGCCACCGCCTCGCCTCTACAGATCGACTGAGCTGCTCATGATCGAGATCCCGTCCGACCTGCACCCGGACCTTGTTCCCCTCGTCTTCCTCCTCGGGAACTGGGAGGGCGTCGGTGTCTTCGACTTCCCCGGCGACGAGAAGGCCAACTTCGGCCAGGAAGTCACCTTCAGCCACGACGGCAGGGACTTCATCGAGTACGTCTCGCACACCTGGGCGCTCGACGCCGAGGGCAGGAAGATCAGGCCGATCGAGTCCGAGGCCGGCTTCTGGCGGATCGACAAGGAACGCAAGGTCGAGGCCGTGATGGTGCGCGACCAGGGCGTCGTGGAGGTCTGGTACGGCGAGCTCGCCCACCAGAAGCCGCAGATCGACCTGGTCACCGACGCGGTGGCCCGTACGGCGGCCTCCGGGCCCTACAGCGGCGGCAAGCGGCTCTACGGCTATGTCAAGGGCGACCTCATGTGGGTGGGCGAGAAGTCCACCCCCGAGATCCCGCTGCGCCCGTACATGTCGGCGCATCTGCGGAAGGTCGTGAGTCCGGACCAGGTCGCGGCCTGGGCCAAGGACCTCGGCGACCTCCCGGACGACGGCATCGCCTTCTTCAAGTAGCCCGCGATCGGCAAGTAGCCGTCGATCGCCCGTGCCCCTGCCTACACTGGGTGCGTGGTGAGCATCGACTGGAAGAGCGACCTGCGGCAGCGCGGCTACCGGCTGACGCCCCAGCGTCAGCTTGTTCTCGAAGCCGTCGACACCCTCGAACACGCGACGCCGGACGACATCCTCTCGGAGGTGCGCAAAACCGCCTCCGGGGTGAACATCTCGACCGTCTACCGGACCCTGGAGCTGCTGGAGGAGCTGGGTCTGGTCTCGCACACCCATCTCGGGCACGGCGCTCCGACGTACCACCTGGCCGACCGCCACCACCACATCCACATGGTCTGCCGGGACTGTACGGAAGTGATCGAGGCGGATGTCGAGGTCGCGGCGGAGTTCACCGCCAAGCTGAGCGAGACGTACGACTTCACGACCGACATGAAGCACTTCGCGATCTTCGGCCGCTGCCGGTCCTGCTCCGCGCACGCGGCGAACGACGACGCGTAGGCACCCGGCGCCGGCGGTCCGTGGGCGCACCGCTATGCGTGCGCGCACCGCGATGCGCGGGTCACCGTGATGTGCGGATCACCGTGATGTGCGGGCGCGCCGCGGTCAAGTCCGCCCGAGTCGTACGCTGATAGACATGAAGAGCCCTCTGCTGTTCCTGCCCGGAGCCGTCCCCGCCGAAGGACAGGACGAAGGTGTCGCCGCGCACTACGGCGATCTGTTCCGTGAACAGCGTGCCCTCGCCGACGGCACCGGTCTGGTCGACCTCTCCCACCGCGGAGTCGTGACCGTGACCGGCGACGACCGGCTGAGCTGGCTGCATCTGCTGCTCACCCAGCATGTGAGCGAGCTGCCGGCCGGCCGCGCCACGGAAGCGCTGATCCTCTCGGCGCACGGCCATGTCGAGCACGCGCTGTATCTCGTGGACGACGGCGAGACGGTCTGGGCGCATGTCGAACCCGGTACGCGGGAAGCGCTGATCGCGTACCTGGAGTCGATGAAGTTCTTCTACCGGGTCGAGATCGCCGACCGTACGGACGACATCGCGGTCGTCCATCTCCCGGGCGGCTCCATCGCGGAGCCGCCCGGGGGCGTGGTCGTACGGGAGACGTCGTACGGCCGGGATCTCTTCCTGCCCAGGGCCGATCTGGAGTCGTACGCCGCGTCGTACGGGCCGCCGGCCGGGATCCTCGCGTACGAGGCGCTGCGGATCGAGGGCCACCGGCCGCGGCTGGGCTTCGAGACCGACCACCGGACCATCCCGCACGAGCTGGGCTGGATCGGCAGCGCGGTCCATCTCCAGAAGGGCTGCTACCGCGGCCAGGAGACCGTGGCGCGCGTCCAGAACCTCGGGAAGCCGCCGCGCAGGCTGGTCTTCCTGCATCTGGACGGCAGCGAGGTGCATCTGCCCGGGCACGGTACGCCGGTGCGGCTCGCGGCCGACGGTGCCGAGGGGCGCCAGCTCGGTTTCATCACCACCTCGGCGCGCCACCACGAACTGGGGCCGATCGCGCTGGCCCTGGTCAAGCGCAATGTGCCGCTGGACGCGGAGCTGATGGCGGGAGACACGGCGGCGGCGCAGGAAGCGGTCGTGGAGGCCTGAGCCGCGCGGGCGGAAGCCGGGGAGGGCCGGCCGGGACGGACCGGTCGGCCAGGACGGACCGCCCGGCCGGGACGGACCGCCCGGCACCCTCCGGGCGGTGTGCGCCGGGCGGGCGGGGCGTATCGGAGCGGGTGGGCCGGCCGTGCTGCGGGCCGGATATGTCATGGTTTCCGGGCTCGGGCTCTCTAGCACATTCATATGCCGGTGTCACATCGGGCGCCATCACATATGCGGAAAACACATGTGCTGGACTCATATGTCCAGGACCACCGTGAACGGGCCGTGGTTCGTCAGCGAGACCCGCATGTCCGCTCCGAAACGGCCCGTCTCCACGTGCGCGCCCAGCGCCCGCAGACCCGCCACCACCGCGTCGACCAGCGGTTCGGCGACCGGGCCGGGCGCCGCGGCGTTCCAGGTGGGGCGGCGCCCCTTGCGGGCGTCCCCATAGAGGGTGAACTGCGAGATGACCAGCAGCGGAGCGTCCGCTTCCGAGCAGGATCTCTCCCCCTCCAGCAGCCGTATCGACCAGAGCTTCCTGGCGAGCCGTTCCGCCTGTTCCCTCGTGTCCTCATGGGTCACTCCCACCAGCACACACAGGCCCTCGCCCGTGAACCCGCCGACGGTCTCGGTCCCGGACCCCGTCACCACGACGACGCTCGCGCCGTCGACTCTCTGCACCACCGCACGCATACGGGCCAACCTATCGGGGGCCGAACGGGTGCAGAGTGCCCGCATGCGTCCTGGCAGGAGTGGCACGATGCCCAAGGCGGTGCGTCGGTTCGCGCGCCGGTCCAGGGATTGGGGGGTTCCCAGCGGAGCGAGGGCCAGGGTTCTCCCCAGCGGAGTGAGGGGAAGTACGCGCGATGACCACACCTGGAGCCGGGCAGCCGCCCGGTCCCGTACCGACGGCCTGCACGACCTCCACGACCAGTGGGACGGGCACTGGAACCGGCGGCGGGACGGGGAGCGGGCCCGTCGTCGTCCCCGCCACGGGTAAGGGCACGCATACGGGCACCGGCACGGGTACGGGCGGCACGGATCCGGACCGCGGAGCCGGAGCCGGGCCCGGGATCACCGCCGCCGGTACCGGCTCCGGCGCCACCGGAGGGCTGCGCCCGCCCGTGCAGCGCACCGGCGGAGAGGGCTCCCTGCCCGCGCCCCGGCCGTACGACTTCACCGTGCTCCGGCTGCCCGAACTGCGCGCGCTGCGCCGGGACTCGCAGCGCGACGAGGCCGACCTCAGCTATCTGCGCAGGCTCCTCCAGGGGCGGATCGACATCCTGCGGGCCGAGCTGGCCCGCCGTACCG
>NZ_MAUD01000095.1 GCF_001700515.1 Streptomyces lushanensis | reverse complement strand
CCGGCCGCGCGGTCCGCCGAGGCCGGGCTGCTGATCTCCATCAACGCCTCCCCCTACGAGCGCGAGAAGGACGACACCCGGCTCGAGCTGGTGCGCAAGCGCGCCCAGGAGGCCGGCTGCACCACCGCGTATCTCGCCATGATCGGCGGCCAGGACGAACTGGTCTTCGACGGTGACTCGATCGTGGTCGACCGGGACGGCGAAGTCGTGGCGCGCGCACCGCAGTTCGCCGAGGGCTGTGTGGTCCTGGACCTCGATCTGCCGGCCGCCTCGCCCGAGCCGCGTTCCGGCGTTGTGGACGACGGGCTGCGGATCGACCGGGTCGTCCTCTCCGAGGAGCCTCTGCCGGCCTACGAGCCCGAGCTGGCCGGTGGCTACGCCGACCGGCTGGCGGACGACGAGGAGGTCTATTCGGCGCTGGTCGTGGGCCTGCGCGCGTATGTAGCCAAGAACGGCTTCCGTTCTGTGCTGATCGGGCTCTCCGGCGGTATCGACTCCGCGCTCGTCGCCGCCCTCGCGTGCGACGCGGTCGGCGCGCAGAACGTGTACGGCGTGGCCATGCCGTCCAAGTACTCCTCGGACCACTCCCGGGGCGACGCGGCCGAGCTGGCCCGCCGTACCGGGCTCAACTTCCGTACGATCCCGATCGAGCCGATGTTCGACGCGTACATGGGCTCGCTCGCGCTCACCGGGCTGGCGGAGGAGAACCTCCAGTCGCGGCTGCGCGGCACGCTGCTGATGGCCCTCTCCAACCAGGAGGGCCAGATCGTGCTCGCCCCGGGCAACAAGTCCGAGCTGGCGGTGGGCTACTCGACGCTGTACGGCGACTCCGTCGGCGCGTACGGCCCGATCAAGGACGTCTACAAGACCTCCGTCTTCCGGCTCGCCCGGTGGCGCAACCGCGCCGCCGAGGAGCGCGGCCAGACACCGCCCATCCCGGAGAACTCGATCTCCAAGCCGCCGAGCGCCGAGCTGCGTCCCGGCCAGGTCGACACGGACTCGCTGCCGGACTACGACGTGCTGGACCGGATCCTGGAGCTGTACGTCGACCGCGACCAGGGCACGGACGCGATCGTCGCGGCCGGTTTCGACGCCGAGCTGGTCGCGCGGACGCTGCGGATGGTGGACACGGCCGAGTACAAACGGCGCCAGTACCCGCCGGGTACCAAGATCTCGGCGAAGGGCTTCGGCAAGGACCGGCGCCTGCCGATCACGAACCGCTGGCGGGAGTCACCCCACCAGGGCTAGGCCCTGTCCGGTCGATCTTCGTGGATCGGCCCGGGGCGGCTGGTGGAGGGGGTACCTCCCGTGCCGTTCAGGCCACGGGGGAGCATCGCAAGGCGGAGG
>NZ_MAUD01000094.1 GCF_001700515.1 Streptomyces lushanensis | reverse complement strand
GGGAGGCGGCGCGAGGAGGACGCACGCGTCGAGGACGGAGAGCCCTCGGGTGGCGACGGCGACCGGTTCCAGGGTGACGGAGACGGTCTCGGGATGGTCGTCGCCGAGCCGGGACACCCGTAGGAGCCCGTCGTCCAGGCCATGGTCCCGCGCGGTGTCGACACGGTCGTACGGGCCGCCATCGACGCCGCCGCCGGCGCCGTCCTCTCCTTCGGACTGGCCGGCGCGCCCTCCGAACTGCTCGGTGACCTCGCCCACCGGCTCGTGCCCGCCACCGATCGCGATGTGGCCGATCTGATCCGGTCCGTCGCGGCGGCCCCGCTCCTGTTCGGCTGGCGCGGCTCCGCCCCGGTCGACACCCCCGCCCTGGAGGAGCTGCTCCTACGGGTGTCCCGGCTCGTCGACGACCATCCCGAGATCGTCTCCGTCACCCTGGAACCGGTCGTCGTCGCCACCCGAGGGCTCTCCGTCCTCGACGCGGGCGTCCGCCTCGCGCCGCCTCCCGCCCGCGACGATCTCGGCCCGCGCAGGCTCCCGAGTTACTGAGGTGCCGCCGAGGCGGACACCGAGAGGTCACCCGGAGGTACGGCGCCTCCCGGGCGTCTCCGGCAGCCATCCGGCCACCGTAGGATGGAGCCCATGGCGAAGACCGGTACGACGACCCAGGGGCTGCGCACGGCGATCGAGCGCAGCGGCTACTACCCGGCTCTCGTGGCCGAAGCGGTGGAGGCCGCTGTCGGCGGTGAGCAGATCGCGTCGTACGTGGTGCACCAGGAGACCACCTTCGACGCCAACGAGGTACGCCGGCATGTCACCGTCCTCGTTCTGACCGCCCACCGTTTCATCGTCAGCCACACCGACGAGCAGACCGCCGACACCAGCTCCCCGACGCCGTACGCCACCACCTCCACCGAGTCCGTCAAGCTCGACCGCATCTCGTCCGTCGTGGTCAGCCGGGTCGTCTCCAACCCGGAGTCGTACACCCCGGGCAGCCTTCCGCGCGAGGTCGTCCTGACCATCGGCTGGGGCGCCGTCTCCCGGATCGATCTGGAGCCCGCCGCCTGCGGTGACCCCAACTGCGAGGCGGACCACGGCTACACCGGCAGTTCCACCGCCGACGATCTGAGTCTGCGGGTCAGCGAGGCGGGCGACGGTCCCGACACCGTCCGCCAGACGCTCACCTTCGCCCAGGCGCTCTCCGAGGCCACCGCCGCCACGACGGCCGCCCCGGCCACCGGCCGCTGATGGCCGCCGAGGCACTCCGGCAGGACCAGGACTGGAGCCAGGACCAGGACCCCGTTCCGCTCGCCCTCGGCTCCGCGCCGCTGCCCGAGTACGGCACGGGCTCGCTCGCCGAACTGCTGCCCACCCTCGCGGCCGGTCAGGGCGTACCGGATCTGACCGCGGCCCTTCCTGAACTGACGCCGGCCGACCGGAACTGCGTCTTTCTGATCGACGGCCTCGGCTGGGAGCAGCTCAGGGCCCACCCGGACGAGGCCCCGTATCTGACCTCGCTGCTCGGCACCTCCCGCGGTTCCACCGGCCGGCCGCTGACCACCTGCTTCCCCGCCACCACCGCGACCTCGCTCGCCTCCGTCGGCACGGGCCTGCCGCCCGCCGCGCACGGACTGCCCGGTTACACCGTGCGCGATCCCGCGACCGGCGCGCTGATGAACCAGCTCCGCTGGAAGCCCTGGACCGCGCCGGAGGTCTGGCAGCCGTACCCCACGGTCTTCCGGCTCGCCGACGCCGCGGGCGTGCATACGGCCCAGGTGTCCTCCCCGACCTTCGAGAACACTCCGCTCACCAAGATCGCGCTGAGTGGCGGTACCTTCCACGGCCGTCTCTCCGGCGAGGAACGGATGGATCTCGCCGCCGAGCAACTCGCCGCCGGGGACCGCTCGTTGGTCTATACCTACTACAGCGAGGTCGACGGCAAGGGCCACCGCTTCGGCGTCGACTCGGATGCCTGGCGCGGTCAGCTGATGTATGTCGACCGGCTCGTCCAGCGTCTCGCCGAGCGGCTCCCGCCCCGTACCGCGCTCTATGTGACCGCCGACCACGGCATGATCGACATCCCGTTCGACGAGGAGTCGCGCATCGACTTCGACGAGGACTGGGAGCTGCGCGCCGGGGTGGCCCTGCTCGGCGGCGAGGGCCGGGCCCGTCATGTCTACGCCGTGCCGGGCGCCGAGTCCGATGTCCTCGCCGTCTGGCGCGAGGTGCTCGGCGACCGGTTCTGGGTGGCGAGCCGGGAGGAGTCGATCGCCGAGGGCTGGTTCGGACCGCCCGGTGCGGTCGACGAGCGGGTGTACGGACGGATCGGCGATGTCGTCGCCGCGGCCCACGACGACGTGGTGATCACGGCCTCCGTCCAGGAGCCGCACGAGTCGGCGATGGTCGGGATGCACGGCTCGATGACCCCCGTCGAGCAGCTCGTCCCCCTGCTCGAAGTACGCTCCTGACCGCGCCGCGGGCCGCCGGAACTCCCGTCCGGCCGCTGCCCGCCCGCGCCGCGGGTACCCCAGCCGAGAACCGAAAGGCCGTCACTCCCCCATGCCAGAGCTGGTGTTCTTCTCCGGAACGATGGACTGCGGAAAGAGCACCCTCGCTCTTCAGATCGAGCACAACCGCTCGGCGCGCGGACTCCAGGGGATGATCTTCACCCGTGACGACCGGGCCGGCGAGGGCAAGCTCTCCTCCCGTCTCGGGCTGGTCACCGACGCCGTCGAGGCCGCCGAGGGCTTCGACTTCTACGCGTATCTCGTGAACCGGCTCTCCCAGGGCGGCCGTTGCGACTACGTCATCGCCGACGAGGCGCAGTTCCTCGCGCCCGAGCAGGTCGACCAGCTCGCCCGTGTCGTGGACGATCTGGAGCTGGACGTCTTCACCTTCGGCATTACCACCGACTTCCGCTCCAAGCTCTTCCCCGGCTCGCAGCGGCTGGTGGAACTCGCCGACCGGGTCGAGGTCCTCCAGGTCGAGGCGCTCTGCTGGTGCGGCGCGCGGGCCACGCACAACGCGCGGACGATCGGCGGCGCGATGGTGGTCGAGGGCGCCCAGGTGGTGGTCGGCGACGTGCACCAGTCGGGCGACGAGATCGGTTACGAGGTGCTGTGCCGGCGCCATCACCGGCGGCGGATGACCGCGGCCACGGCGCGGGCGGCCACGCTCTCGCCGGATGTGCTGCCCGTCGAGGTCGGCGGGGAACCCTTGGCCGGGCGACCGCTGACCGAGGGGCGAACGGCGGTCCGGTGAGCGGCGGAACGGCGGTCCGCTGAGGGGCAGATGGCCCGCGAGTCCTGGTCCTCGATTCCCCCGTGCCCCCGGTGCGCGCGCTTCCCCTTCTCCGTGCGAGCCCTGTTCTTCGTCGTCTTCCGCCCTTTGCCCTTTGCCCTCCGCGCCCCGCCGCTCAGCGCGCGACCGGCGGCCCGTGGCCCGCCGACTGCAGGACCGTGAAGACCGCGCCCTCCGGATCCGCCACCGTCGCGAGCCGGCCGTGCGTACCCTCGTGCGGCGCCTTGACCACCCGTCCGCCCAGCTCCGTCACCAGCTCCACGGCGGTGTCGGTGTCGTCCACCTCGAAGTACGTCATCCAGTGCGAGCCCAGGTCCCGGGCGAGCGCGCGGCCCACCCCGTGCACCGAGGCGACGGGCCGGCCCTCCAGACGCAGCGTCAGAAAGTCGAAGCCGGCGGCGGTGACCGACTCCGCCTCATAGCCGAAGACCGCCTCGTAGAACTTCCCGACCGCGGATGTCTCGCGGGTGATCAGCTCATTCCAGACAGGTGTGCCGTGTGATCCCGCGACCACCGTGCCGATGTGCGCCGCCGCCTGCCAGATCCCGAAGACCGAGCCCGCCGGGTCCGAGGCGATGGCCATCCGTCCCGCCTCCGCGGCGTCCAGCGGTCCGACTCCGACCGTTCCTCCGCAACTTCTGATCATGTCGGCCGTCCGGTCCGCGTCGTCCGTCGCCAGATAGGTCATCCAGGCGATGGGCAGCTGACGGTCGGACGGGAGCTGGCCGATGCCCGCGATCGCCTTGCCGTTCAGCGTTCCCCGCACGTACGGCCCGAGCTGCTGCGGTCCCGGCTGGAACTCCCAGCCGAACAGCGCCCGGTAGAAATCCTCCGTCGTGGCGAGGCCGTGCACCATCAGGCTCACCCAACAGGGTGTGCCGGGTGTGCGCCGGATCGCTGCCTCGGTCATCGTCACTCTCTCCTCGGACCGTCGTGGCCGTACGGGTGCCGGTCGCGGGCCGCCGGGTGGGGACAGAGCCGTACGCCCGAACAGATGCTCGCATCCGGTGCCACACGCCGCTTCCCGGCCGAGCCGCCCGTGGCGGGATCTCGATCGGGTGTCTACCGGCCGTTTCTCCGCCGTTTTGGGCCGGAGGCACGGTGCGCGAGGATGGCCTTCATGACAGCCATCATCACCGCAGCAGAACTCGCGGGCGAGTCGGCCGGAGCGCGTCCGCCCGTACTGCTCGACATCCGCTGGCAGCTCGGCGGGCCCTCCGGCCGCCCGGCCTACGAGGCAGGTCATCTGCCGGGCGCCGTCTATGTGGACCTCGACACGGAACTGGCCGGTCCGCCCGGCGTGGACGGCCGGCACCCGCTGCCGGACGTGACGGCGTTCGGCGCGGTGATGCGCCGCGCCGGAATCTCGCAGGACACGCCGGTGGTGGTGTACGACGGCGGACAGGGCTGGGCGGCGGCCCGTGCCTGGTGGCTGCTGCGCTGGACGGGCCATCCGGACGTCCGGGTGCTCGACGGCGGAGTCGCCGAGTGGACAGGACCGCTCACCACCGAGATCCCGCGGCCGGCCGAGGGCGACTTCGCCCCGGTGCCCGGCTCGCTCCCGGTGCTGGACGCGGACGGCGCCGCGGCCCTTGCCCGGAGCGGTCTGCTGCTGGACGCGCGGGCGCCCGAGCGCTACCGCGGGGACGTCGAGCCGATCGACCGGGTCGGCGGACATATCCCCGGCGCGCTCTCCGCGCCGACGATGGGGAATGTGGCCGAAAACGGCACCTTCCTGCCCGCCCGGGAGCTCGCGGCACGCTTCCAGGCGCTCGGCGCCACCTCCGGCACCGAGGTCGGTGTCTACTGCGGCTCCGGGGTCTCGGGCGCCCATGAGGTGCTGGCCCTGGAGATCGCGGGGATCAGGGCGGCGCTGTATCCGGGCTCCTGGTCCGCGTGGACGGCGGACGGGTCCCGTCCGGTCGCCAAGGGCCCGGACCCGCAGTAGCCCAGGGGCGGAGCGAACGCCCCGTGTGAGCAACAACCGCGACATATGTGCGAAGGGGCCATATGAGAGGGGCCCGTACGCGCACCCCGCGTACGGGCCCCTTTTGAACATCGGTGCGGAACCGCTCCCGCTACTCCTGTTTCTTGCGGCGCGTACCGAAGACGATCTCGTCCCAGCTCGGCACCGCGGCCCTGCGGCCCGGACGCACTCCGTCCGCCTCGGCCTGGCGGTCCGTCGTCCCCGTGAGCCGGTCCCGGTGACCGGTCACCGAGCGGGGCATCAGCACATCCGCGTACGCCGAACCGGCGCCGGCCGACGCGGCGGGCGCCACCGGCTCCTCGGCCTCCGGGTCCTCGTCCGGGTCCGAGACCGGGGCGTCCTGGGCGGGCCGCTCGGGCACCACCATGTCGCCGCGGAAGCTCGGCACCGCCTCCAGCAGGCTGGTCAGGGAGTCGCGTTCGCTCATCTCGTCCGGGTCGGGCGCGGGCCGCTCGGACTGCCGGTCGAGGGAACGGTCCAGCGGCCGGTCACGCGGCAGCCGCGCGATCCTCGGCACGAACGGAAAACTCGGCTCCTGCGTGGTGACCGTGTCGTCCGTGTCGCCGATCAGCGCCCGCGCCTCGTCGTCGACGGCCTGGACGAGCCGTCTGGGCGGGTCGTACGTCCAGCTCGCCGAGTGCGGTTCGCCCGCGACGCGGTAGACGAGCAGCACCTCCCAGGTGCCGTCGTCACGGCGCCAGGAGTCCCACTGCACGGTGTCCTTCTCGGCGCCGCGCAGCGTCAGCCGCTCCTGCACGGCCTCACCGAGCTGGGGTCCGGCGTTCTCGCCGGGGCGGCGTACGGCGGTCTTCCTGGCCCGCTCGGCCATGAAGGCACGCTCGGCGAGTACCGGTCCCTCGAACCGGCGCACCCGGTCCACGGGGATCCCGGCGTGCTGGGCGACTTCCTCGGCGGACGCCCCGGCCCGTATACGCGCCTGGATGTCGCGGGGTCTGAGGTGGCTCTCGACCTCGATCTCGATCTGACCGAGGCGGGCGCGGTCATTGCGCACGGCGGCGCGGAGGCGCTCATCAATCGGAAGCGTGTATTCCGTGCTGTCCGCAGCCTTGAGCACCAGTCGTGTGCCGTCGTTGGAGACGGCCACGACACGCAGTTCGGGCATGGGGACCTCCCGGGTGGTGCCTGCCGACGTCACGTGCGTCGCTGCTTCCGCTAGTCGAGTGTGACCTGCCCGGGTGCAGCCTGCCACAACCTTGCCGTGCTTCCCGGCGTGTCGGGCAAGGGCCCTGGATCGCCGTTATGGCACGGTTACCTCTTTGCGACGCAGAGTGACAGACCTGGTCACTCTGTGCAGCAGGCGCCCGTGCGGTGCCATGGCGCCGCCGGATCGAGTGCCACGGTCGGCCCCCTTCCCGTCGGTCCCGGACGCCCGTGAGGGAGTCCGGCCCCAGGGCTCGCCACAGTACTCCATTCGGGCCATGTGGGTGGACCGGCGCGCCGCCCAAGTTCTCGGCGGGGCCAGGAGTTGAGGTTCGGAACCGGACTCGGACGGGTGTCTTTCTTCACAGAATCCACAGAATCGGAACGATCTGTTTCGCTCGATCGGCCTTTCGTGGCGCACGCTGGGGCAGACGGGTGAGCGGGGACCGGAGAGCAGCCGGTGAGGCGGGCTTCGTTCGTCAGTCCCCCAGGATCCGCCGCAGATAGTCGTTGCCGAACCGCCGGTCCGGGTCCAGCCGGTCCCGTACCGCGGTGAACTCGCCGAAGCGCGGATACGCCTCCGAGAGATACGCCGCGTCCCTGGTGTGGATCTTTCCCCAGTGCGGCCGGCCGCCGTGCGCGGTCATGATCCGCTCCACGGCGCTGAAGTACGCGCGGTACGGCGTGCCCCGGTAGAGATGCACGGCGATGTACGCGCTCTCGCGGCCCGAGGCGGTCGAGAGCGTGATGTCGTCGGCGGGCGCCGTCCGTATCTCCACCGGGAACCCCACCCGCAGCGGTGAACGGTCGACCATGGCCTTGACCTCGCGCAGCGCCCCGACCGCGACCTCGTGCGGAAGGGCGTACTCCATCTCCACGAAGCGCACCCGGCGCGGGGAAGTGAAGACCTTGTAGGGGACGTCCGTGTACGTACGGGCGGAGAGGGCGCGGCTGGCGATCCTGGCGATCGCGGGGACGGCCGCGGGGACGGCCCGGCCGAGGGAACAGGCCATCTGGAAGACCCCGTTGGAGAGCAGCTCGTCGTCGATCCAGCCGCCGACGCGGCCGGCCGGAGCCGCCGGGCCCTGGCTGCGGTTGTTGCGCTTGGTGGTGCAGTTGCCCGTGTGCGGAAACCAGTAGAACTCGAAGTGTTCGTTCTCGGCCACATGCTGATCGAACTCGGCGGTGACCCGGTCGAAGGCCATCGGCTCCTCACGGGCCGTCAGCAGGAAGAGCGGCTCCACGGCGAAGGTGATCGCGGTGATCACACCGAGGGCGCCGAGTCCGATCCGGGCGGCGGCGAAGACCTCGGGATTCTCCCGCTCGGAGCAGCGCAGCGGTGAGCCGTCCGCCGTGATCAGCTCCAGCGCGCGGATCTGCGCTGCGATGGAGGCCGAGTCGCGGCCGGTGCCGTGGGTGCCGGTGGAGATCGCGCCCGCGGCGGTCTGCTCCATGATGTCGCCCATATTGGTGAGCGACAGACCTTCCCGCGCCAGCACCGCGTTCAGCCGTTTCAGGGGCGTCCCCGCCGCCACGGTCACGGTGCCCGCGGCCCGGTCGATCTCCCGGATGCCGGTGAGCAGGTCGGGCCGTACGAGCACGCCGTCGGTGGCGGCGGTGGCGGTGAAGGAGTGGCCCGTGCCGACGGGCTTGACCCTCAGTCCCTCCTCGGCGGCCCGCCGTACGATCCCGGCCAGTTCCTCGGCGGAGGCGGGGGAGACCGCGCGGGCCGGCCGGGCGGTGACATTTCCCGCCCAGTTGCGCCACGTGTTCACGCTCGGCCCGCTCGTGTGGGTCCTGGTCATGTGCCCGTGCCCTCCCCGCTCATCGGTACCGGCTCGCGCGGCGTCAGCTCGGTGCGCGGTGGGCGTGCCTCGACGAGAGCCATGGTGGTGACCGTCGTCGGAGCGCCGGACGCGCGCGCGACAAAGAGCGCCACGGCCGGGAACGGTGGATTTCCCGGCCAGTTGGAGGGGGATCATACTCATGGTCACCACACGGACACCCGCGCGGCTCCCGCCCCACCGCGGTTTCCGGGCGGACCGGGGCGTGCGGCTCCGGCGCCGCGAGGCGGATGGCAGGATCGAAACATGGCCGATCAGCTCGTGACTTCCCCCTACGACGCACTGCTCCTGCTTTCCTTCGGCGGCCCCGAGGGCCCCGACGACGTGATTCCGTTCCTGGAGAACGTGACCAGGGGCCGGGGCATCCCGCCGGAGCGGCTCAAGGAGGTGGGGCAGCACTACTTCCTGTTCGGCGGCGTCAGCCCCATCAACGATCAGAACCGCGCCCTGCTGGACGCGCTGCGCGAGGACTTCGCCGAGCACGGCGTCGAACTGCCCGTCTACTGGGGCAATCGCAACTGGGCGCCCTATCTGACCGACACCCTGCGCGAGATGGCGGCGGACGGCCGGCGCCGTGTCGCCGTCCTCGCGACCAGCGCGTACGCCTCGTACTCGGGCTGCCGTCAGTACCGCGAGAACCTCGCGGACGCGCTCGCCACCCTGGCCGCCGAGGGACTCGAACCGCCTCGGGTGGACAAGCTGCGCCACTACTTCAACCATCCCGGCTTTCTGCGTCCCATGACCGAGGGCGTGCTCGCCTCGCTCGCCGAGCTGCCGGAGTCCGTGCGCGCGCACGCGCATCTCGCCTTCACCACCCATTCCATCCCGGTCGCGGCGGCCGACACCTCGGGGCCCGTGGAGGAGCACGGTGAGGGAGGCGCGTACGTGGCCCAGCATCTCGACACCGCCCGGCTGATCGTGGCGGCCGTACGCGAGGAGACCGGTGTCGAGTACCCGTGGCGGCTCGTCTACCAGTCGCGCAGCGGCGCCCCGCACATCCCCTGGCTGGAGCCGGACATCTGCGACCATCTGGAGACGCTGCACGGCGAGGGCGTGCCGGCCGTCGTGATGGCTCCCATCGGTTTCGTCTCGGACCACATGGAGGTCCTGTACGACCTCGACACCGAAGCCATGGCCAAGGCCGCCGAGCTGGGGCTGCCCGTCCGCCGCTCGGCCACGGTCGGAGCCGATCCGCGGTTCGCCGCCGCCGTACGCGATCTTCTCCTGGAACGCGCCGCCACGGAGCGGGGGAGCGGGGCGGAGCGGTGCGCGCTCGGCGCGCTCGGCCCGAGCCATGACCTCTGCCCGGTCGGCTGCTGCCCGGCCCGTGCCCCCAGGCCCGCCGCGGCGGGCGCCGACAGCCCGTACGCCTGAAGGAGCCCTGCCGTGACCGACGCCCTCCCCGACGCGACCGACCCGACCGACCCGACCGACCCGACCGACCGGCCCGGGAGGACCGGCCGTACCGATGACGCCCTGACCGCCGAACTGCTCGCGCTCGCCCTGGAGGCGGCCCGCCGGGCCGGCGAGCTGCTGCGCGACGGCCGTCCCGACGATCTGGCCGTGGCCGCGACGAAGTCCAGCCCCATCGATGTCGTCACCGAGATGGACATCGCCGCCGAGAAGCTAATCACCGGCCATATCGCCGAGCACCGCCCGGACGACGGCTTCCTCGGCGAGGAGGGCGCCAGCTCGGCGGGCAGCAGCGGGATCCGCTGGGTCGTCGACCCGCTGGACGGCACCGTCAACTATCTCTACGGACTGCCCACCTGGGCCGTCTCGATCGCCGCGGAACGCGACGGCGAGACACTCGTCGGCGTCGTGGAGATCCCGATGCGGCGCGAGACCTTCCGCGCGGTGCTGGGCGGCGGGGCCTTCCTCAACGACCGGCCGGTCCACGGCCGGCCCGCCCCGCCGCTGGAGCGGGCCCTCGTGTCGACCGGTTTCAACTACGTCACCACCGTCCGTGCCCATCAGGCCGAGGTCGCCCAGCGGCTGATCCCGCGGCTGCGCGACATCCGGCGCGGCGGCTCGGCGGCGACCGATCTCTGCGATGTGGCGGCGGGCCGTCTGGACGGCTACTACGAGCGCGGGCTGCACCCCTGGGACCTCGCGGCCGGTGATCTCATCGCCCGTGAGGCGGGCGCGCTCACCGGAGGCCGTCCCGGCGACCGGCCGGGCTTCGATCTCACGGTGGCCGCGCCCCCGGGCGTCTTCGAGCCGCTCCAGGCCCTGCTGGACGAGTACGGCGCCTGGCACGACTGACCAGGGCGTGTTTCACGGCCCAGGGTCCTGAACAGGCAGACATACGGAAGGGCCCCGGCGCCGTCCCCTCGGCGCCGGGGCCCTTCTCTGCAGGTCGCTACGGCTCTTTCACATGTGTACGGCTCGGGCCCCGCGAAGAATCAGTGGCAGCGGGACCGTACGGCCAGGGCGTGCCGGTCAGGCGCTTGCGGCGCCGACCTCCACGCCATGTTCGGCCGCGAGCCGGCGGAGGTCTTCGAGCTCCTCCTGATCGACGTCCACAAGGAAGTCGTCGCCCGTCTCCCGGGCTCGGTTGAGATCCGTTTCCGTGGCCTTTATACGCTGTAGAAGCCCGGCGGTGAACGCGTCCATTGCGCCCCCTCGTCGTGGGTCAGTGGCACGGGGGTGTGCCGACGGCGGGTAGATCACGCACCCACTGCCTCTGGATGACAGAAAGGGTGTGGCGTGCCACAAACAGGGCGTGATCTCGGGTGTGAAGTCGTCTTCCCCAGGGTCCGACTTCGAGAAACCTCAACGACTCAAACAATCCGTTCCATTCCCGGCCGCCCCAGGTCACCGCGGCATCGTCTTACCGCCGGTTTATGGCCCGGGCGGGCAGGATGGGCCCGCACAGCCAGTGCTACAACCCGCCCCGACCACGGGTGACGGGCCCAGAGGAAGGAAAGCGACGTGCGCGTACTCGTCGTCGAGGACGAGCAGCTGCTCGCCGATGCGGTGGCCACCGGACTGCGCCGGGAGGCCATGGCCGTCGACGTCGTGTACGACGGCGCCGCCGCCCTGGAGCGCATCGGGGTCAACGACTACGACGTGGTGGTGCTCGACCGCGATCTTCCTGTCGTCCACGGTGACGACGTCTGCCGCAGGATCGTCGAGCTCGGGATGCCCACCCGGGTCCTCATGCTCACCGCCTCGGGCGACGTCAGTGACCGGGTGGAAGGGCTGGAGCTGGGCGCGGACGACTATCTGCCCAAGCCCTTCGCGTTCACCGAGCTGATCGCCCGGGTGCGGGCCCTGGGGCGGCGTACGACCGTGCCTCTGCCGCCCGTCCTGGAGCGCTCCGGGATCAAGCTCGATCCCAACCGCCGCGAGGTCCTGCGGGAGGGCAGGGAGATCCAGCTCGCGCCCAAGGAGTTCGCGGTGCTGGAGGTTCTGATGCGCAGCGAGGGCGCGGTGGTCTCGGCCGAGCAGCTCCTGGAGAAGGCGTGGGACGAGAACACCGATCCCTTCACCAATGTCGTGCGGGTCACGGTCATGACACTCAGACGTAAACTCGGAGAGCCGCCCGTGATCGTCACGGTGCCCGGCTCCGGCTACCGGATCTGATTGCCCGTGGCAACCACCCCGCCGCCGCCCGCGGCGCCTCCGAAGCCCACCTGGGACCCCCGCAGGCCCGACCAGGCACTCCCCTGGGTGCGCCCGACCATCCGCATACGCCTCACGCTGCTCTACGGCGGGATGTTCCTGATCGCCGGCATCCTGCTGCTCTCGATCATCTATCTGCTGGCCGCGCAGGCCCTGCACGTGGGCAGTGAGCTGCCCTTCAAGATCGTGACCGGCAAGGTGAGCAGCGACGTCTGCAACTTCCCGAGCCAGGCGCCGCCCGAGCAGTTCAACGCGGCCATGAACAACTGTGTCAACCAGCAGCGCAAGCAGGCGCTGGACGATCTGCTCAGCCGCTCCCTGTTCGCCCTGGTCGGCCTGAGCGTGATCGCCTTCGCCTTCGGTTACGCGATGGCGGGACGGGTGCTGTCGCCGCTGGGCCGGATCACCCGTACCGCGCGCCGTGTGGTCGGCTCCGACCTGTCGCGCCGGATCGAGCTGGACGGTCCCGACGACGAGCTGAAGGAGCTGGCGGACACCTTCGACGAGATGCTCGACCGGCTGGAGCGCGCCTTCAGCGCGCAGCAGCGGTTCGTCGCCAACGCCTCGCACGAGCTGCGCACACCGCTCGCGATCAACCGCACCCTGCTGGAGGTCCATCTCTCCGACCCGGCGGCGCCGACCGAGCTCCAGCAGCTCGGCAGGACGCTGCTGGCCACCAATGAGCGCAGTGAGCAGCTCGTGGAGGGCCTGCTGCTGCTCGCCCGCAGCGACAACCAGATCGTGGAGCGAAAACCGGTCGATCTCGCCGAGGTCGCCACCCGCGCGGTGGACCAGTGCCTCACGGAGGCGGAGGCGAAGGGGGTGGACATCCGTACGGAGTGCGCGCCCGCCGTCGTCCAGGGCAACGGCGTCCTGCTGGAGCGGATCGCGCTGAACCTGGTGCAGAACGCCGTGCGGTACAACGTCCCGGAGCGCGGCTGGGTGGAGGTCTCCACCGAGGTCCAGCAGGGCCAGGCGGTCCTGCTGGTGTCGAACACCGGTCCCGTCGTTCCCGCGTACGAGATCGACAATCTCTTCGAGCCGTTCCGGCGGTTGCGCACGGAGCGTACGGGCAGTGACAAGGGAGTGGGACTCGGCCTCTCCATCGCCCGGTCCGTGGCGCGTGCCCATGGCGGACGGATCTTCGCCGAGCCCCGCGAGGGCGGCGGGCTCGTGATGCGCGTCACGCTCCCGGTCTGAGATGCTGCGCGCGATGTCCGGCGAGCAGACGGCTTTGTTCGCTTTGCGCGGAATTTACGGTCCGGGTTACCGGCGGGTCCGTGTGTGATCGATCACAGGGTCGAATTCACGCCTATCCACTCTGCGTGATCAGGCCTTCATCGGAAAGCCGGTAAAGTCCGGGTTTCCGGGGGCCGGGATCACGGGAAGTACACGGGGTGGCGCCCGTGAAGCACACCAGGAGGACCGTGTACGGTCCCCTTCGCCACCCGAAGCCGATCACTCCTCAGGGGTCCGGTTGGGTGTCGATTGAGTAACAGACCTTGATGTGAGGCAAAATCTCCGCCTCAGGTCGGGCACAAGTCCGGCCTCTCACGCGTTACGTGCGCTGGAGACACCACAGACACCCAGAGGGGGAGAGCGACATGGCAACGGATTACGACACCCCACGCAAGACCGATGACGACGTCGATCAGGACAGCCTTGAGGAACTGAAGGCCCGTCGGAACGACAAGTCGACTTCAGCGGTCGACGTCGACGAGTTCGAGCAGGCCGAAGGGCTCGAACTGCCCGGCGCGGATCTCTCCAACGAGGAGCTGTCCGTCCGGGTGCTGCCGAGGCAGGCCGACGAGTTCACCTGCATGAGCTGCTTCCTGGTGCACCACAGGAGCCAGCTCGCCAGGGAGAAGAACGGTCAGCCCATCTGCCGCGACTGCGACTGAGGTCGGGTCGGCCGTGGCAGGCGACACACCGTTTCGGAAACGACGCTTCCGCAAGGACTCGGCGGAGGCGTATCAGGGCGGCACAGGCCCGGCAAAAGGCCCTGAGCCCGATGCCGAGCACTCCGCCCTCCTGCCCCAGCACGACTCACGTGACGACGAGCGAGGCCTCCCGGCCTCGCTCGAAGCGGCCCCGGAGGACCACGACGGCCCCGGCGCACACCCGGCCAGGGCCTGGCGCCTGGACACGGTCAAACGGGGTGTGCGCAAGGGCGGCGCGAGCGCAAAGGCGGCGCTGGCGCACATCGCCGACCGGATCATCGAGAACGCACCCCGGGTCCCGGTCCGCGACCTCGCGACCCTGCGCAAGCAGTTTCCCGGCCTCGGTCCCGAGGAACTGGCCGACAAGCTGGTCGCGGGTGCGGCGAACAGCAGCTCCACGGTCGGTGCCGGCGTAGGCGCCGCCGCGATGCTGCCCATACCGCCGGCCATGCCCGCCGAGCTGGCGGCCGAGATCACGGCCGTCGCCGCGATCGAGCTGAAGCTGATCGCCGAGCTGCACGAGGTGTACGGGCTGCGCCCGCCCGGCACGCTCAAGGAGCGCAGCGCCGCCTATCTGACCTCCTGGACGGAGGAGCGCGGCGTCGACATCACCAAGCCCTCGACCATCAACGGCGCTCTGAGCGGCCGGATGAAGCGCGAGCTGCGGCAGCAGATCATGAAGCGCACGATCCGCAATCTGCCCAATCTGGTCCCCTTCATGATCGGTGCGGCCGTCGGCGCGATGATGAACCGACGGGACACCAAGAAGGTCGCCGAGCGTGTCCGCGCGGACCTGCGCAGCCGCCAGATCCCCTGGGACGCCCTCGCGGAGCTGCCTCCGCTGGACACCCCGGAGATCCCCGGACAGCGCCCTCCCGGGCTTCCCAGGGAGCTGGAGACCTAGGGCGTGCCACCACGCGGGAGCGCCGCACAGGCCCCGGCGCTCAGCCGGTGCGTACCGCGTCCAGCGCGGAGGCCAGTGCCCGGGGGTTCCGCGTCGAGAGGTAGACGTACGGAGTCGGATCGTCCGGGTCCGTGATCACCACGCGCAGCGCGGTCGGCACATAGCTGCGCAGCAGCATGAAGGCCCGTGGGTCGGCCTTGTGCAGCCGCCAGTCCCGCGCCTCCTCCGGCCCGAGCACCTCCGCCTCCCCGAGCGCCGAGACCGGGATCCTGGCATCGCCCGCGACCAGCGAGTCCGCCACCACCCTGATCCGCGCGGAGCCGTACGAACTCACTCCGGCCGCCGCCAGTGCCCCCGCGCCGATCACCCCGCCGAGCAGCGGCAACGGCCCCAGCGGCAGGGTGATCAGACCGCCCGCCACCGCGATGAGAGCGGCTATGGCCCACCAGGAACCGGGTGCGGTCAGGCGTTCGTCGTAGCGTGCGGCGGAATGCTCCATGGAGCCAAGCTTGGCACGGTGCTGTCCCCGGGCCACCGCGCGGGTAAGGTCTGCGCCTGTGAGCAACGTGCCATCCCCGGGGACGCCGCCCGGACCCGCCGCGGGACCGGGGGCCCTGACACCTCCGGCCGACGCCGGACCGCCGGTCCGGCACCCCGACGCACCCGCGCCCGGTGAGCTGCTCGGCGCGCACTACGAGCACTGCTTCGGCTGCGGCGAGGCACAGCCGCACGGCCTTCAGCTGCGGGCGCGCGCGGGCGAGGGTGTCAGGATCACCGCCGAGTTCACCGTCAAGCCCGGCCACCAGGGCGCTCCCGGTCTCGCGCACGGCGGCGTCCTCGCCACGGCGCTCGACGAGACGCTCGGCTCGCTGAACTGGCTGCTGCGGGTGATCGCGGTGACCGGCCGGCTCCAGACCGAGTTCGTCCGGCCCGTCCCCGTGGGCACGCCGCTGTATCTGGAGGCCGAGACCACCGCCGTCCACGGGCGGAAGATCTACTGCACCGCCACCGGCCGGATCGGCGGCCCCGACGGGCCCGTCGCCGTCCGTGCCGACGCGCTGTTCATCGAGGTCAAGGTCGACCACTTCATCGAGAACGGCCGCCAGGAGGAGATCCGGGCGGCGATGGCAGATCCGGACCAGGTCAGACGAGCCCGCGCCTTCGAGGTGAACCCATGAGCCATACGCCCTCCGCCCCCGTCGACGTGCTGATCCGCCGCGTCGACCCGGAGGTTCCGCTTCCGTCGTACGCGCATCCGGGCGACGCCGGAGCCGATCTGGTCACCACGGAGGCCGCCGAGCTGGCCCCGGGGGAGCGGATCGTCCTGCCCACGGGAGTCTCCATCGCGCTGCCCGACGGGTACGCCGCCTTCGTGCACCCGCGCTCCGGGCTCGCGGCCCGCTGCGGAGTCGCCATGCTGAATGCCCCGGGGACGGTGGATGCCGGGTACCGTGGAGAGATCAAAGTGATCGTGGTCAATCTGGACCCGCGCGAGAGCGTGCGGTTCGAGCGGTTCGACCGGATTGCCCAGCTGGTCGTCCAGCAGGTCGAGAAGGTCCGCTTCCACGAGGTGGCGGAACTTCCCGGATCCGCGCGGGGCGACGGGGGCTTCGGGTCCACCGGCGGTCATGCCGCCGTGGGCGGCGTACAGGGCGGGAATCGATACGCTTCGGTCGTATCCGACCGGGAAGGACAGTGACGTGTTCGGACGTCGCAAGAAGAGTGGTTCCGCAGCGGACGCGGCGGACGCAGCGGGCGAGGCCGAGCAGTTCACCGACGAGGCCGGTGCCGACGCGAAGGCCGGCGGGACGACCGCGTCCCGCAGGGTGAACCTTCCGCCGGCGCCCAGGCCGGACGGTCCCTGGGACATCTCCGAGGTCTCCAGGCCCGAGGAGGGCCGGGTCGATCTGGGCGGGATCTTCGTACCCGGGGTCGAGGGCATGGAGCTGCGGGTCGAGGTCGCCGGTGACGCGATCGTGGCCGCCACGGTCGTCGTGCGCGACAGCGCCGTACAGCTCCAGGCGTTCGCGGCGCCCAAGAAGGAAGGTATCTGGGGCGAGGTCCGTGAGGAGATCGCCTCCGGCATCACCCAGCAGGGCGGCATCATCGACGAGGTCGAGGGCCCGCTGGGCTGGGAGCTGCGCGCACAGGTCCCCGTACAGCTCCCGGACGGCACCGGCGGTGTACAGCTCGTACGCTTCATCGGCGTCGACGGTCCGCGCTGGTTCCTGCGCGGCGTGATCTCCGGACAGGGCGCGGTGCAGCCGCAGGCCGCCGGGCTGCTGGAGCAGATCTTCCGGGACACCGTGGTCGTACGGGGCGAAGGGCCGATGGCTCCGCGTGACCCGATCGTCCTCAAGCTGCCCGACGACGCGCAGATGGTGGCCGAGGGCGTGCAGCAGGAGGAGCAGGAGGGCTCCCGCTTCTCCGGCGGCATGGGACAGCTCCAGCGCGGTCCCGAGATCACCGAGGTGCGCTGAGAGCAGGCGCGCGGGGCACCACAATCCGCGCGTGAGGCGCCGCCGACACCGCGATCCGGGACGGACGCGGGCGGGACGGCGGACGCGAGAAGGACCGAACGGCCGGTGGGCCGCATCCCCGCGTGGGATGCGGCCCACCGGCCGTTTCCCGCCGTACGGGCCGGATCCGTATGGGCCGGATCACAGGGCACGGCCGTGCCCATATGGACTCCGTCAAGCCGGTGACCCCGGCCGTATGGGACCCGTCAACGGAAGCCGGGCCGGCGAAATCAGCGGGTTTCCTCAGGGAGTCGGATTTCCCGTACTCATCTAGGAGCTCACGATGGCCGATGTGGCCTTCGTCGTCACCACGATCGCGGTCTTCGCGCTGGTGGCCCTTGTCGCCAAGGGGGTGGCGAAGCTGTGACCGCCGAGAACATCGTCGGACTGGTCGTGGCCGTCGCCCTGCTCGGTTACCTCGTCCTCGCCCTGTTCTTCCCGGAGAGGTTCTGAGTGATGAGCTCCGTCCTCGCCGGTGTGCTCCAGCTGCTGGCGCTCGTGGTGGCGCTCGGTCTGGTGTACCGCCCGCTCGGTGACCACATGGCCCGGGTCTACAGCTCGCCCGGACATCTCCGGGTCGAGAAGTGGATCTACAAGGCCGTCGGTGCCCATCCGGACGCGGAGATGCGCTGGCCCGCGTATCTGCGCGGGGTGCTCGCGTTCTCCGCGGTGAGCGTCCTCTTCCTGTATCTGCTGCAACGGGTGCAGGGCGGCCTGCCCGGGTCGCTGGGCTTCGCGTCCATTGATCCGGATCAGGCGTTCAACACCGCCGCGTCGTTCGTGTCCAATACGAACTGGCAGTCGTACTACGGCGAGCAGGCCATGGGCCATGTCGTGCAGACCGGCGGTCTGGCCGTGCAGAACTTCGTCTCGGCGGCGGTCGGCATGGCCGTCGCGGTGGCGCTGGTGCGGGGCTTCGCCCGGTCCCGTACCGGGGAGCTGGGCAACTTCTGGGCGGATCTGGTGCGTGGCACCGTGCGGATCCTGCTGCCCGTCTCCGTGATCGGTGCGATCGTGCTGGTCGCGTGCGGCGCGATCCAGAACTTCGCGGGGATCCATGAGGTCGGGCAGTTCCTGGGCGGCTCGCAGCAGTGGAACGGCGGCGCGGTGGCCTCGCAGGAGGCCATCAAGGAGCTGGGGACCAATGGCGGCGGCTACTTCAACGCCAACTCCGCCCATCCCTTCGAGAACCCCAGCCCCGTCTCGAACCTCTTCGAGATCTTCCTGATCCTGGTCATCCCGCTGGCGCTGACCAGGACCTTCGGCCGGATGGTCGGCAGTGTCAAGCAGGGCTACGCGATCCTCGCCACGATGGCCGCCATCTGGCTCGGGTTCACCGCGCTGATGATGTGGACCGAGTTCGCGCACCACGGTCCGGCGTTCGACATCGCCGGCGGGGCGATGGAGGGCAAGGAGACCCGGTTCGGGATCGGCGGCTCGTCGATCTTCGCGGTGGCCACCACGCTCACCTCGACCGGCGCGGTCAACTCCTTCCACTCCTCCTTCACCGGGTTCGGCGGCGGCATCACGATGCTGGGCATGCAGCTCGGCGAGATCGCCCCGGGCGGAGTGGGCTCCGGCCTCTACGGGATGCTGGTCATGGCGGTCATCGCGGTGTTCATCGCGGGGCTGATGGTCGGCCGTACGCCCGAGTACCTGGGCAAGAAGCTCGGCAGCCGCGAGATCAAGTTCGCCGCGAGCTACATCCTGATCACCCCGGCGCTGGTGCTCTGCTTCACCGCCGCCGCCATGGCCCTGCCCACCCCGGGCAACTCCATGACCAACTCGGGGCCGCACGGCTTCTCCGAGATCCTCTACGCGTACACCTCGGCCGGCAACAACAACGGCTCGGCCTTCGCCGGGCTCAACGCCGACACCCAGTGGTTCAACACCACCACCGGACTGGCCATGCTGCTCGGCCGCTTCCTGCCGATGGTGTTCGTCCTGGCGCTCGCCGGCGCCCTCGCCGAGCAGCGTCCCGTCCCGGAGACCGCGGGCACGCTCCGTACCCACAAGCCGCTCTTCGCCGGGCTGCTGGTCGGCACGATCCTGATCGTCACCGGTCTGACCTACTTCCCGGCGCTCGCGCTGGGCCCGCTGGCCGAAGGACTGGCGTCATGACCACTCGTACGAAGCAGGAGGACACGATGTCCACAGTCACTCCGACCCGTGCGCCGCATCCGTCCGTGTCCCCCGGTCACGGCTCCGGGGGCGAGCGGGTGGGCGGGGGCCTGTTCGATCCCCAGCAGTTGATCACGTCCTTCCCGCAGGCGGTGCGCAAGCTCGATCCGCGGCTGATGGTGAAGTCGCCCGTGATGTTCGTGGTCCTCGTCGGATCCGTGCTGTCCACGGTCTACGCCGCGCTCGATCCGGCGGACTGGTTCGGCTGGACGATCGCCGGCTGGCTGTGGCTGACCACGGTGTTCGCCAATCTCGCGGAGGCCGTCGCCGAGGGCCGGGGCAAGGCGCAGGCGGACACCCTGCGCAGGGCCAAGACCGACACCGTCGCCCGGCGGGTGGCCGGCCCGAACGAGGAGCGCGTGCCCGGTACCGATCTGCGGATCGGTGATCTGGTGGTCTGCGAGGCGGGTGACATCATTCCCGGTGACGGCGATGTGGTCGAAGGAGTCGCCTCCGTCGACGAGTCCGCCATCACCGGTGAGTCGGCGCCGGTCATCCGGGAGTCGGGCGGTGACCGTTCGGCCGTCACCGGCGGGACGAAGGTTCTCTCGGACCGGATCGTCGTCAGGATCACCACCATGCCGGGCGAGACGTTCATCGACCGGATGATCAAGCTGGTGGAGGGCGCGGCGCGGCAGAAGACGCCCAACGAGATCGCGCTGAACATCCTGCTCGCCTCGTTGACCGTCGTCTTCCTGCTCGCGGTGGTCACGCTCCAGCCGTTCGCGGTCTACGCGGGGCAGCGGCAGTCGATGATCGTGCTGATCGCCCTGCTGGTCTGTCTGATCCCGACGACGATCGGGGCGCTGCTGTCCGCGATCGGGATCGCGGGCATGGACCGGCTGGTGCAGCGCAACGTCCTCGCGATGTCGGGGCGTGCGGTCGAGGCGGCGGGCGACGTGTCGACGCTGCTGCTCGACAAGACCGGCACGATCACCCTGGGCAACCGTCAGGCCGCCGAGTTCGTCCCGGTCAGGGGTGTGACGGAGGCCGAACTGGCCGACGCGGCGCAGCTCTCCTCGCTCGCCGACGAAACCCCCGAGGGCCGCTCGATCGTGGTGCTCGCCAAGGAGAGGTACGGGCTGCGCGAGCGCCACCAGGGCCGGCTCACCGGCGCCGAGTGGATCGCCTTCACCGCCCAGACCCGGATGTCCGGTGTCGACCTCACCGGGAACGGGACGACGCGCGCCGTACGCAAGGGAGCCGCCGGTTCGGTCATCTCCTGGGTCAGAAGCCGCGGCGGGCAGGTCTCCCAGGACGCCCAGGCCCTCACCGACCGGATCTCCCAGGCCGGCGGCACACCGCTGCTGGTGGCCCTGGACGACACGGCCGGAGCGCGGGTGCTCGGGGTCATCCATCTCAAGGACGTGGTCAAGGAGGGGATGCGGGAGCGGTTCGACGAACTGCGCCGGATGGGCATCCGTACGGTCATGATCACCGGTGACAACCCGCTGACCGCGAAGGCGATCGCGGAGGAGGCGGGGGTGGACGACTTCCTCGCGGAGGCCACGCCCGAGGACAAGATGGCGTTGATCAAGCGTGAGCAGGCGGGCGGCAAGCTGGTCGCGATGACCGGCGACGGTACGAACGACGCGCCCGCGCTGGCCCAGGCGGATGTCGGCGTGGCCATGAACACCGGCACCTCGGCCGCCAAGGAGGCCGGGAACATGGTCGACCTGGACTCCAACCCGACCAAGCTGATCGAGATAGTCGAGATCGGCAAACAGCTCCTGATCACTCGCGGCGCCCTGACGACCTTCTCCATCGCCAACGACGTCGCGAAGTACTTCGCGATCATCCCCGCCATGTTCGCGGTGGTCTACCCGAGCCTCGACAGGCTCAACATCATGGACCTCTCCTCGCCTCGGTCCGCGATCCTCTCCGCGGTCGTCTTCAACGCGCTCGTCATCGTCGCGCTCGTACCGCTCGCCCTGAGGGGCGTGCGCTACCGGCCCACGAGCGCCGACCGGATGCTCCGCAGAAACCTCGGGGTCTACGGTCTCGGCGGGCTGATCGCGCCCTTCATCGGCATCAAGATCATCGACCTGGTCATCTCCCTCATCCCCGGCATCGGGTGAACGGCATGTCTTCCATGAACATCGGCGGTACCGCACGGCTGCTCGGCGCGGGCCTGCGCGCCCTCCTCGTCCTCACCGTCCTGTGCGGTGTGCTCTATCCCCTGGCCGTCACCGGCGTGGCCCAGGGCCTCTTCCCTCACCGCGCGAACGGCTCGGTGGTGAGACAGGACGGCAAGGCCGTCGGCTCCTCGCTCATCGGACAGCGGTACGACCTGCCGCTCAAGGAGGGCCAGGAGACGCCGGAGCCGGACCTCCTGTGGTTCCAGCCGCGCCCGTCCAACGGCCTCGGCTCCAACAGCGTCAACACCCAGTACAAGCTCATCCTCTCCGGGGCCACCAACCGTTCCGGGGACAACGAGGATCTGATCAAGTGGGTCACGGACGCCAAGGCCGCCGTCGTCAAGGACAACTCCACGCCCGCCTACCGGGTCTCGCCGTCCCAGGTCCCGCCGGACGCCGTCACCTCCTCGGGCTCCGGGCTGGATCCGGACATCTCGCCCGCTTACGCGAGGCTCCAGGCGCACCGGGTGGCGGAACGCAACCATCTCCCCGTCGAGCAGGTGGAGAAGCTGGTCGAGGACCACGTCCAGCAGAGGGTTCTCGGCTTCGTCGGGGAGCCGCGGGTCAATGTGCTCGCGCTCAACACGGCCCTCAGGGAACTGACCGGCTGACGCCGGCCCATGGGGCCGGTCCGGACCGCTCACGCGTCCGGGCCGGCCTCTTCCGCGCCGGCCCGGACCTCTCCGTACCGGCATCAGAATCGTGTCAAGACCACGATCGCGCCCGTTGGCTGCCCCTTTTGTCGCAGTCACCGGGAGTAGCTTCGACTCGGCCGACGCGTGGCACGCGGTGGCTCTTCCGGGAAGACAATGGGGCCATGGGACGCGGCAAGCTTCGTATCTATCTCGGGGCGGCACCGGGCGTCGGCAAGACGTACGCGATGCTCTCCGAGGCACACCGCCGGGTGGAGCGGGGCACCGACTGCGTGGTGGCCTTCGTGGAGCACCACGACCGGCCGCGCACGGAGGTCATGCTGCACGGCCTCGAAGAGGTGCCGCGCCGTGAGCTGGAGTACCGCGGGACCGTCTTCACGGAGATGGACGTCGACGCGGTGCTGGAGCGCCGTCCGGCCGTCGCCCTCGTGGACGAGCTGGCGCACACCAATGTGCCGGGCTCGCGCAACGTCAAGCGGTGGCAGGACGTCGAGGAACTGCTCAAGGCGGGCATCGAGGTCGTCTCCAGCGTCAATATCCAGCATCTCGAATCACTCGGAGACGTGGTCGAGTCCATAACGGGTGTACGTCAGCAGGAGACCGTCCCCGACGAGATCGTCCGGCGGGCCGACCAGATCGAGCTGGTCGACATGTCGCCGCAGGCCCTGCGCCGCCGGATGGCGCACGGCAATGTCTACAAGCCCGACAAGGTGGACGCCGCGCTCTCGCACTACTTCCGGCCGGGCAACCTGACCGCGCTGCGGGAGCTGGCGCTGCTCTGGGTCGCCGACCGGGTGGACGAGTACCTCCAGCAGTACCGCGGCGAGCACAACATCCGCACCACCTGGTCGGCCAGGGAACGTATCGTCGTCGGCCTCACCGGCGGCCCCGAGGGACGTACGCTGATCCGCCGCGCGGCCCGGATGGCCGCCAAGGGCTCGGGCAGCGAGATCCTCGCCGTCTACATAGCCCGCAGCGACGGTCTCACCGCGGCCTCGCCCAAGGAGCTGGCTGTCCAGCGCACCCTGGTCGAGGATCTCGGCGGCACCTTCCACCATGTCATCGGCGACGACGTTCCCTCCGCGCTGCTGGAGTTCGCGCGCGGAGTCAACGCGACCCAGATCGTGCTGGGCTCCAGCCGCCGCAAGACCTGGCAGTACGTCTTCGGGCCCGGCGTCGGCGCCACCGTCGCCCGGGAGTCCGGCCCCGACCTGGACGTCCACATCGTCACCCACGAGGAGGCCGCCAAGGGGCGCGGACTGCCGGTGGCGCGCGGGGCCCGCCTCGGCCGCTCGCGGATCATCTGGGGCTGGCTGGCCGGAGTCGTCGCGCCCGTCCTGCTGTCTCTGCTGCTGGCCATGGTGGGCAACTCCCCGGGGCTGGCCAACGACGTCCTGCTCTTCCTCTTCCTGACCGTGATGTCGGCGCTGCTCGGCGGGCTGCGCCCGGCACTCGCCTCCGCCGCCGTGGGTTCCCTGCTGCTCAACTTCTACTTCACCCCGCCCACCCACACCCTGACCATCGCGGACCCCAGGAACCTGGTCGCCATCGTGATCTTCTTCGCCGTGGCCGTGTCGGTGGCCTCGGTGGTCGATCTGGCGGCACGCCGTACCCATCAGGCGGCCCGGCTCAGAGCCGAGTCCGAGATCCTCTCCTTCCTCGCGGGCAGTGTGCTGAGAGGCGAGACCACGCTGGCCGCGCTGCTGGAGCGGGTCAGGGAGACCTTCGCCATGGAGTCCGTGGCGCTGCTCGAACGCAAGAGCGATGTCGATCCCTGGACCTGCGCGGGCAGCGTGGGACCGCAGCCCGTCGACCGTCCCGAGTCCGCCGATGTCGACATGCCGGTCGGCGACCACATGGCGCTGGCGCTCTCCGGCCGGGTCCTGCCCGCCGAGGACCGCCGGGTGCTCGCCGCCTTCGCCGCGCAGGCCGCCGTCGTGCTCGACCGGCAGCGTCTGGTGGGCGAGGCCGCTCAGGCCCGCGAACTGGCCGAGGGCAACCGGATCCGCACGGCCCTGCTCGCGGCCGTCAGCCACGATCTGCGGACCCCGCTGGCCGGCATCAAGGCGGCGGTCTCCTCCCTCCGCTCCGACGATGTCGAATGGTCCGAGGAGGACCAGGCGGAACTGCTCGAAGGCATCGAGCACGGCGCCGACCGGCTCGACCATCTCGTGGGCAACCTCCTCGACATGTCCCGGCTCCAGACCGGTACCGTCACCCCGCTGATCCGCGAGATCGACCTCGATGAGGTGGTTCCGATGGCGCTCGGCGGCGTACCGGAGGACAGCGTGGAGCTGGACATCCCCGAGTCGCTGCCCATGGTGGCCGTCGACCCGGGCCTGCTGGAGCGCGCGGTGGCCAATATCGTCGAGAACGCCGTCAAGTACAGCCCCGACGGGCGGCGCGTCACCGTCGCCGCCAGCGCGCTGGGGGAGCGGGTGGAGGTACGGGTCGTGGACCGGGGCCCGGGCGTTCCCGAGGACGCCAAGGAACGGATCTTCGAGCCCTTCCAGCGCCACGGCGACGCGCCACGCGGGGCCGGGGTCGGCCTCGGGCTCGCGGTCGCGCGCGGCTTCGTCGACGCGATGGGCGGCACTCTCACGGCCGAGGACACCCCCGGTGGCGGCCTGACCATGGTTCTCACCCTCACGGCCGCGTCCGGGTTCGCGCCGGCGCGCCGTGAACCACCGGCCCGGATCGGCTCATGACCGGGACAGCAGAAAGGCAGAACCCTATGACGCGGGTGCTCGTGGTCGATGACGAGCCGCAGATCGTACGCGCATTGGTGATCAATCTGAGGGCACGCAAGTACGAGGTGGACGCGGCCTCCGACGGCGCGAGCGCGCTCGAACTCGCCGCCGCGCGCCACCCCGATGTCGTCGTGCTCGATCTCGGGCTGCCGGACATGGACGGCGTGGAGGTCATCAAGGGCCTGCGCGGCTGGACCCGGGTGCCGATCCTGGTCCTCTCGGCCCGCCACACCTCCGACGAGAAGGTAGAGGCGCTGGACGCGGGCGCCGACGACTACGTCACCAAGCCGTTCGGCATGGACGAGCTGCTGGCCCGGCTGCGTGCCGCGGTCAGACGGGCCGAACCGGTGGGCGGCGACGGCGACGACTCCACGGCGGTGGTCGAGACCGAGGGCTTCACCGTCGATCTGGCCGCGAAGAAGGTGCACCGCGAGGGCAGGGACGTACGGCTCACCCCGACCGAGTGGCATCTGCTGGAGGTGCTCGTACGCAACACCGGGCGGCTGGTCAGCCAGAAACAGCTTCTCCAGGAGGTCTGGGGCCCCTCGTACGGCACGGAGACCAACTATCTGCGGGTCTACATGGCCCAGCTCCGGCGGAAGCTGGAGACGGATCCCTCGCATCCCAGGCACTTCGTCACCGAGCCGGGGATGGGGTACCGCTTCGAGCGTTGATCCGGGCGCCGGTGCGAGGGGCCCCAGACCTCCTG
>NZ_MAUD01000093.1 GCF_001700515.1 Streptomyces lushanensis | reverse complement strand
GAAGCCCATGGCCGCGGCCATCACGAAGCCGTAGAAGCGGCGGGTGACACGGATCCAGCGCATCTTGTACGCGAACAGCACACCGGCGAAGACCGCCATCGTGCCCATGACCGCCTGGATCACCACGCCCGGCGCGATGTACGTGCTCACCGCGCTGCTGATGACGCCGAGGAAGACGCCCTCGAAGGCGGCGTACGCGAGGATCAGCGCCGGAGTGGGGCGGCGCTTGAAGGACTGGATCAGCGACAGGACGAGCGCCACCAGCGCGGCGCCGATCGCGATGCCGTACGACTTGCCGATGTTGGCCTGGTCGACCGGCAGCAGGACCCACGAGAGAACGGCCGTGAGGATGACCGTACCCAGCGTCATGGCGGTACGGGTCACGACGTCGTCGATGGTCATGACGTCGGTGCGCGCGGGCGCCTGCGGTCCCGCGCCGAGTCCCGCGCCCTGCTGGGGCGCGTACGGGTTGGTCGCGTAGGGGTTGGTCGCGTACGGGTTGGTTCCTACGGCGGGGCCCCCGGCCTGCGGCGCCGCGTTGAAGCCCGCGTGACCGTTGTCGCGGCTGAAGCCCCGTCGCGAGAAGACCGGGTTGCTGCTCCTCATCTCACTCCTCCATGGCCACCCTGCGTGGCCTTGCCACAAGAGTAATAGGGACGCAAAGCGTCTGCCCTAGTGCTGGGGGAGGATCTTTCCAGGATCGTGACACCACACGGGTGCCGCGTGTCACACCGGCGGCCGTCGGACGGTCGGAAATGTGCCCGGAACCGGACTTGAACCGGTACGCCCCCGAGGGGCAGCGAGGTTTAAGCTCGCCGTGTCTGCATTCCACCATCCGGGCACGCGCGACGCCGCGTTGGCACATGAGCCTATCGGGACACACCACTCGAACAGCCGAGCGGCAACCCGATGTTGTCTTATTTTATTGACGTCTGAGGGTGCGTCAGGGCACGTACCGAGCCATCCGCACATGCCGGGCGCGGGTGGTCAACTCGTACCCAGGCGTACAGGAATGACGAAAAGTCGCCGCCCGGTCACTCATTCGGCACAACGCCGGGACCCTCCGTCCCGGGTCGGCATCCTCGGGGCGGTGTCATACCGAAGGAGGAGGGCGGCACGCGGCGGTCAGACCCAAGAGGGCCCCGGGAACGGGCATCGGGACGGACGACCCGCGCCCGGACGGCACGGAGGATGGAGTCGTTCCCACCGAGCGTCCGACAAAACAGGAGTGTCCTTCCGTGACCACCACCCCGATCGCCCACCGCGCCACCGCGGTGGCCGCGCGCGCCTCCGAACTGTCGAAGGTCTATGGAATGGGCGAGACCCAGGTGGTCGCCCTCGACCGGGTCACCGTGGACTTCCGCCAGGGCGAGTTCACCGCGATCATGGGGCCTTCGGGCTCCGGCAAGTCCACCCTCATGCACTGCGTCGCCGGCCTCGACACCTTCAGCGGCGGATCCGTACGCATAGGCGAGACCGAACTCTCCACACTCAAGGACAAGCAGCTCACGCAGTTGCGCCGGGACAAGATCGGCTTCATCTTCCAGGCGTTCAACCTGCTGCCCACCCTGACGGCCCTGGAGAACATCACACTCCCGATGGACATCGCGGGCCGCAAGCCCGACCGGCAGTGGCTGGACCAGGTGATCGCCATGATCGGGCTGGCCGACCGGCTCGGCCACCGGCCCACCCAGCTCTCCGGCGGTCAGCAGCAACGGGTGGCCGTCGCCCGCGCGCTGGCCTCCCAGCCCGAGATCATCTTCGGTGACGAGCCCACCGGAAACCTGGACTCGCGCTCCGGCGCCGAGGTGCTGGGCTTTCTGCGCAACTCCGTCAGGGAGCTGGGGCAGACGGTCGTCATGGTGACGCACGACCCCGTGGCCGCCTCCTACGCGGACCGGGTCATCTTCCTCGCGGACGGCCAGATCGTCGACGAGATGCTGCACCCGAGCGCGGACGGTGTACTCGACCGGATGAAGGCCTTCGACGCCAAGGGCCGTACGAGCTGACACCGGGCCCGCACCCGCCGCACGCCGGACGCACGCCGGGCCCGCACCGGGCCGGCCGATTCCGCGCCGACACCGCCGAACACGCCTCGAGCAGACGTCGAGTGGACGTCGAGCAGAGTTCGAGCAGACCTCAAGCAGATTCCAGCAGAACGCACCAGAAACCGCACCCGGGCCGACGGCACCGGCGCCGACCGCGCCTCCCGTACCGCCCTCGCCTCCCGCGTGCCTCCCGCCGGCCTCTTCCGCCGCGCCTTCCGCCGCCCGGCCCATCCCATTCCACCAGGACTCCCACCATGTTCCGTACCGCCCTGCGCACTGTGCTCGCGCACAAGGCCAGACTGCTGATGACCGTGCTCGCCGTCATGCTCGGCGTGGCCTTCGTCTCCGGCACCCTGGTCTTCACCGACACCATCGGCAACGCCTTCCGCAATCAGTCGGCCAAGAGCTACAAGGACGTCGCCGTCGCCGTCACGGCCCATGACAGGCGTGGCAACGGCGAGAGGAAGGACGGCGGGAAGAGCCCCGGCATCAGCCGCGGGACCGTCGAGAAGATCGGGGCCGTCGACGGCGTCGCCTCCGTCACCGGCCGGGTCAGCGGCTTCGCCGGAGTCGCCGACGCGGACGGCAAGCTGATCGGCAACGGCTGGTCCAACACCGGTGCCAACTTCGCGCCCGGCGCGAACGGCCAGGACGCCGCCTACACCTTCACCGACGGCTCGGGCCCCACGCGTGACGACGAGATCGCGCTCGACAAGTCCTCCGCCGCCAAGGGCGGTTACCAGGTCGGCGACCAGGTGCGCGTCGCCACCAACGGACCGGTGAAGGAGTACGCCCTCTCCGGTGTCTTCACCACCGAGGACGGCTCGGTCAACGCGGGCGGCAGCCTGGTCCTCTTCGACACCGCCGTCGCCCAGAAGCTCTATCTGGAGCCCGGCTACTTCATGGACGTCACCGTCACCGCGGCGGCCGGAGCCTCGGACAGCGCGATCCTGACCGACGTCAAGGGCCTGGTCGGGGACAGCGCCGAGGCGCGGACCGGCAAGGAGCTCGCCGACGAGCAGGCCGCGAACATCGAGTCGGGTCTCTCCACGCTCAACCAGATGCTGCTGGCCTTCGCCGCCATCGCCCTCTTCGTCGGTGTGTTCCTGATCTCGAACACCTTCACCATGCTGGTCGCGCAGCGCACCAGGGAGCTGGCGCTGATGCGCGCCGTCGGTGCCTCGCGCCGTCAGGTCAAGCGCTCGGTGCTGACCGAGGCCGCGGTCGTCGGCGCCATCGCCTCGGCGGTCGGCTTCCTGGTCGGTCTCGGTCTGGCGACCGGACTGCGGTCCGCGATGGGCACGTTCGGCGCGAAGATGCCCGCGGGACCGCTGGTGATCTCACCGACCGCCGTCGGCGCGGCTTTCGCCGTCGGTGTGCTGATCACCCTGGTCGCCGCCTGGCTGCCCGCCCGCAGGGCCGCGAAGATCCCGCCGGTGGCGGCGATGAGCAGTGTGCACGCCGTGGCCACCACCAGGTCCCTGGTCGTCCGCAACTCGATCGGCGCGGCACTGGCCCTGCTCGGCGCGGTCCTGATCGTGGCGGGCGCGGCGGCGGGCGCCGACAACGGCCGGCTGCTGGTCGGCGCGGGCGCGTTCCTGACGATGATCGGTGTCATCGTGCTGATCCCGCTGCTCTCGCGGCCGGTCATCGCACTCGTACGGCCCGCCCTCCAGCGGGTGTTCGGTGTCGCGGGCAAGCTGGCGGGCCAGAACGCGGTCCGCAATCCGCGCCGTACCGGAGCAACCGCCTCCGCGCTGGCCATCGGGCTCACGCTCGTCACCGCTCTCACGGTGATCGGTGTGACGATAGGCCAGGCCGTGGACCGGATGACCACGGACAACATCAGGGCCGACTACCTGGTCACCATGGCCGGCGGCGGTCCGCTGGACGAGTCGGTCGTGACCGCGCTGGAGAAGGTGTCCGGTGTGAGCGCCCTCTCACCGCAGCAGGCCACCTCGCTGAAGATCAAGGGCAAGTCCCCCGCCGCCTCGGCGGTCGCGCCCGGGGACATCGAGAGGCTCTTCGCCCTCAGCGGTGTCTCCGGCTCGCTGGACAGCCTGGGCCAGGACGGGATCGCGGTCACCGACACGGCCGCGGAGTCCAACGGCTGGAAGCTGGGCGACACCGTCGACGTGACGTACGCCGACGGCGCGTCCGCCCGGCTGAAGGTCGGCGCGGTCTACACGGAGAACGCCTTCCTCTCGCCGGTGCTGATCTCCAGGGACCTGGTCGCCCCGCACGAGACCAAGCCGTACATCGCCGAGGTCTGGGTGAAGATGGACGGTGGTGCGAGCGCCGCCCATGAGCAGGCGCTGGTGGACGCGCTGGGCGACAACCCGGGCATCGCCTTCATGGACCAGCAGGACATCAGGAACACCTACGGCGGCTTCATCAACACCGCGCTGAACATCATGTACGGACTGCTGGCGATGGCCCTGATCATCGCGGTCCTCGGTGTCGTCAACACCCTGGCGATGTCGGTCTTCGAGCGGCAGCAGGAGATCGGCATGCTGCGGGCGATCGGGCTGGACCGGGGCAGGGTCAAGCGGATGATCCGGCTGGAGGCCGTGGTGATCTCGGTCTTCGGCGCGGTGATCGGAGTGATGCTCGGCACCTTCCTGGCCTGGGCGGTCGGCGAGACGTTCAAGGACTCCGTCCAGGGCTACGCACTGGTCATCCCGTGGGACCGGATCGGGATCTTCCTGGTGCTGGCCGGGCTGGTGGGTGTGCTGGCCGCGCTCTGGCCGGCGCGCAGCGCCGCGAAGCTGAACATGCTGACGGCGATCAAGACCGAATAGCGGTACGCGGCGGGCACCCGCGCGGCCCGGTACGCGGGGCGTACCGGCGCGGCCCGCCGCACACGGAGAAGGGCCGGACCTCCCGACACGACGGAGGTCCGGCCCTTCCGGCTCGTCCGGCCCTTCCGGCTCGTCCGGCCCTTCCGGCTCCGTCAGACGCCCCAGGCGCGGGCGCGCCACGGCATCCCGGAGGCCCCGGTCTCCGGGGTCTTCACGGCCAGGATCTGGTTGACACCGATCCTGTTGCGTTCGAAGGAGACCGCGGACGCCGCCATGTACAGACGCCAGACCCGCGCGCGGCCGGGCGAGGTGCTCCGTACCGCCTGGTCCCAGTGCTGCTCCAGATTCGCCACCCAGCGGCGCAGCGTCAGCGCGTAGTGCTCCCGGATCGACTCCACGTCACGGGCCTCGAAGCCCGCCTCCTCCAGTGTGGCGACGGTCCGGCCGAGCGGGGCCAGTTCGCCGTCGGGGAAGACGTACGCGTCGATGAACGGGTCGATGCGGTAGTGGCTCTCGTCGCGCTCGGGGCGCCGGGCGATCTGGTGGTTGA
>NZ_MAUD01000092.1 GCF_001700515.1 Streptomyces lushanensis | reverse complement strand
GGCCGGGAGCGGGCGCGGGCGCAGGGGCAGGAGCGAGGGAAGGCGCGGGAGCGAGGGCGGGGGCGGGAGTGGCGGCACGCGGGCCGGAATGTGTGGTCATGCCCAGAAATCTACGGTCGCAGATCCGTCCGCTGAAGAGGGATTCCCCGGTCCTTGCCTTGATGGACAGGGGCTTCGCCTGCTATTTCTCGGTGATGACCGAGTTTTCGCCGGATGCCACCGACTGGCACCTGCTGGATGTCCTGCAACGCGAGGGCCGGGTCAGTTTCGCCGAGCTGGCCAGGGCCGTCTCCATGTCCGCCAGCGCCGTGACCGAGCGGGTGCGCCGGCTGGAGGAGGCCGGGGTGATCTCCGGCTACACCGCGGTGGTCGACCGCGAGCGGCTCGGCCGGCCCATCCTCGCCTTCGTACGGCTGCGCTACCCGAACGGCAACTACAAGCCGTTCCACGACCTGCTGGAGGCGACCTCCGAGATTCTGGAGGCGCACCATGTGACGGGCGACGACTGCTTCGTGCTGAAGGTCGCCGCCCGTTCGATGAGCCATCTTGAAGAGATCTCGGGCCGGATCGGCACCCTGGGCTCGGTCACCACCAGCGTCGTCTACTCCTCGCCGCTGCCCCGCCGCTCCCTCAGCCGCTGAGAGCCCGCACCGTCTGCTCGGCCACACGGCACCGCCCGCTCAGCCGCCGCCGTCCGCTCAGCCGCCGTCCGCGCCGTCACGCCGCCGTTCCGCGCCGTCACGTCCCCGGCTCGCCCGTCGCGCGCTGGCGCACCGCCGAGCCGTGCCGTTCCTTGACGATCTCCAGCTGGGCCGGGACACGGCGGCGCAGATCGGCGACATGGCTGACGATGCCGACGCTGCGGTCGCGTTCCCGCAGTGTGTCCAGGACGTCGAGCACCTCGTCCAGCGTCTGGTCGTCCAGGCTGCCGAAACCCTCGTCGATGAAGAGGGTGTCCAGCCGTACGCCACCGGCCTCGTCGGTGACGACGTCCGCGAGACCGAGGGCCAGGGCCAGGGACGCGAAGAAGGTCTCGCCGCCCGAGAGCGTCGCGGTGTCGCGCGCGCTGCCGGTCCAGGCGTCGACAACCTGGAGTCCCAGTCCCGACCTGCGCGCCCCGCCCGCCCGCGCGTCGGAGTGGACGAGGGCGTACCGCCCGGAGGACATGCGCTGGAGCCGTACGGTGGCCGCGGCGGCGACCTGTTCCAGCCGGGCCGCCAGGACATAGGACTCCAGGCGCATCCTGCGCTCGTTGTCGGCGGAGGTGCCCGCGGTCAGTCCGGCGAGGCGTGCCACCCGGTCGTACTCCTCGCGCACCGGGCCGAGCGCGCGCACCTCCGTCTCGGCCAGCCGGGAGAGCCTGGCCAGTTCGGCGCGGCGCTCCCGGGCGCCGACGGCGGTGGCGGACGCGTGCCGCGAGGCCCGTTCCGCCCGGTCGAGGGCGTCCCGCGCGGCGGCGGTGGCGGCGGGCGGGCACGCGGCGGCGGCCCGGGCGTTCGGTTCGGCGAGCCGGTCGGCGATCGCGGCGGCCTCGGCCTGGAATTCGTCCAGCCGGTGCTGGAGTTCACGCCGGTCCCTGGCGGTGAGCAGGGCGCCGGCCGCGGCCTGCGGAGTGTCGAAACCGGCCCGGAAGGCGGCGCCGGCGAGCCGGCCGTCGGCCTCCTTCAGCCCCAGGGCCGTGGTGTCGACCGCGCGTACGGCCTCGGCGGCCTCGGCGAGCCACTGGGCCCGGTGCTCAAGCTGTCCGGCGCGTTCCGCGACGGACCTGGCGTCTCCCCGGGCGCGGCTCAACTCGGCGAGCAGCGCGCTCTGTTCGCGGTCGAGGGCCTCGCGCCGTGAGGTACGGGCGGCGCCCCGGCGTTCGGCCTGCTGCCGCGCGGCGAGGCGCTTCTCGTGCTCGCGCTCGGCGCGGTCGAGCGCCTCGCGGGCCGCGTGCGTACCGGCCGCGAGCCGGTGCGCCTCGGTGTACTCCCGCTCCAACCTCTGGGTGAGCGCCGTGAGTTCGGCGACACCGGCGCCCCCGTCGGCATCACCGTCCGCGCTCCCGTCCGCACCGCCGCCCGTACCTCCGGCCGCCTCGCGGGCCGCCGTGCAGCGCTCCACGAGCGCGACATGCTCGCGCTCGGCCGTGTCACGGGCTTTCGCCGTCCGCTGATACTCCGTCAGCGCGGCCTCCTCGGCGGCCGGTTCGACCTGTCCGTCGGTGGCGCGCGCGGGCTCGGGATGGGCGGCCGAGCCGCAGACCGCGCAGGGCTCGCCGTCGACCAGCCGGGCGGACAGCTCGGCCGCCATGCCCCGCAGCCGCCCCTCCCGCAGTTCGAGCCAGCTCTCGTGCGCGGTGTTGGCGTGCTCCCTGGCCCGGCGCAGCCGCCGCTCGGCGTCGTCGGCCGCCGCTTCCAGGCTGTCGCGCCGGACGGCGGCTTCGAGCCGCTGCCGGGCGGGTTCGAGCCGTCCGGCGAGCTGTTCGGCGCGGGTCGCCGCCTCCTGAGCGGCCTCGATACGGTCCCGCAGCGCCCGGCGTCCGGACTCCCAGCCCGCCAGCCAGCCCGCCGCGTCCTGGAGGATCTCCTCGTCGGCCCGCGCCTGCCGGTCCAGTTCGGCCAGGTCCTCGGTGATCTCCGCACTGCGCGGCTCCGCGCGCCGGGCCGCGTCCAGCGCACCGATTTCCTGCCTCATGGCCCGCTCCCGCGAGGCCAGTTGCTCGGCGCCCGCCTCGGCGAGATCGGCCGGCAGCAGCGCCCGCGTACGGTCGTGCTCGTCGCGCGCCGCCCGGTGCGCCTCCTCGGCCTCGTCGCGCAGGGCGAGCGCCGGGGCCACCAACTCGGCCTTGTGACCCCGGTCCAGCAGCTCCTGGCCGCGGTCGCGCTCGGCGCGGCGTTCCTCCAGCGCTTCGGCGCGCAGCCGCGTCTCGGCGAACCGCCCTTGCAGCCGGGCCAGTTCCTGTGCGGCGTCCAGCTCACTGCGGGCCTCCGCCCGTCGGCTCTCGGCCGCGGCGAGCGCCGACTCGGCGATGTCGGCCCGCTCCTGGGCGGTGGAGCGGGCGATCGCCGCCCACTCCAGAACGGCCTGCGCGAGCCCGGCGTCACCCGGTCGGCGCTCGGGCGGCGCGGGGGCCGAACTGCCGTCCGCGGCCTGGGCGATGCGCTGCGCGATGCCGAGCAGCCGGTCGTCACCCGCGCGTACCCGGTGTTCCGCGGCCCGGCGCAGCTCGGCGAGCCGTTCCTCGACGGCGGCGAACCGGCGCGTGTCGAAGAGCGTGCCGAGAAGCCTGCCGCGCGCCTCGGCGTCGGCCCGCAGAAAGCGGGCGAAGTCGCCCTGGGGGAGGAGCACCACCTGGCAGAACTGCTCACGGCTCATCCCGAGAAGCAGGCCGATCTCCTCGCCGATCTCCTGGTGGGAGCGGCTCAGCGCCCGCCATTCGGCGCGCCCGCTGTCGTACTCGCGCAGCAGGCTCTGCGCCTTCTCCGTGGTGAAGCCCTTGGCGCGCTTCTTCGGGCGCTGCTGGGCGGGCCGCCGCGTGATCTCGAACCGCCGTCCGCCCACGGTCAGTTCGAGCGCCACCTCGGTGGCGGTCCCGGCGGACGCGTGGTCGCTGCGCAGCGGGGCGCCGGGACTCTGCCGCGCCCCGGGCACGGCTCCGTACAGCGCGTAGCAGACCGCGTCGAGCACGGAGGTCTTTCCCGCGCCGGTCGGGCCGTGCAGCAGGAAGAGCCCGGCGGCGGAGAGCGCGTCGAAGTCGACGGTCTGGGTGGCGGCGAAGGGGCCGAAGGCGGTGATCGTGAGCCGGTGCAGTCTCACCGGCTCACCTCGCGCGCCGCGCCGTCGGTCCGTACCTCGTCCAGCGCGCCCCGCAATACCGCGCGTTCGCGTTCGTCGGGCCCGGCTCCGCCCCGTACATGCGCCACGAAGTCCTCCGCGATCTGCTGGTCGGTGCGGCCCGCCAGCCGCTGGGCGTAGGAGGCGAGCGGATCGTCGTCCGCGCGCTCGGGAGCGAAGACCAGGCTGAGTGTGTGCGGGAAACGCCCGGTGAGCCGCGCCATCGGCTCGGCCGGGCGGACCGGGTCCGTCAAGGTCGCCTCGACCCAGGAGTCCTCGTGCCGGGCGAGCCCGGGATCGTCGAGCAGCGTGTCGAGCGGGCCGCGGATCCTGGCCAGCGCGCGCGGCACCGGGCAGTCGACCCGCTCGGCCTCGATCTCGCCGCCCGGCCCCAGCTCCACCAGCCACATGGTCTTGCGGTGGCCGGACTCCGAGAAGGAGTACGCGAGCGGTGAACCCGCGTAACGGACACGGTCGGTGAGGGTCTGGCAGCCGTGGAGATGGCCGAGGGCGGCGTAGTCCGCGCCGTCGAAGATCCCCACGGGCACGGAGGCCACTCCTCCGACGGTGATGTCGCGCTCGCTGTCGCTGGGCGCACCGCCCACGACGAAGGCGTGCGCGAGGACGACGCAGCGGGTACCGGGAGCGCGTCCCGCGAGGTCGGTCCTCACCCGCTCCATCGCGGCACCGAGCACCGCCTCGTGGGCGGGCTTCGCCGCCTTGAACTCGTCGCGCACGAGGGCCGGTTCGAGATACGGCAGTCCGTAGAAGGCCACCTCGCCATGGGCGTCGGAGAGGAGTACGGGAATGCCGCAGCCGGCCGGGTCGGTCCGCAGATGGATCCCGGCGTGCTCCATCAGCCCGGCACCGACACCGAGTCTGCGCGCCGAGTCGTGGTTGCCGGAGATCATGACGGTGGGTACGCCGGCCCCGGCGAGGCGGTGCAGCGCGCGGTCGAAGAGCTCCACGGCGGCGAGCGGCGGTACGGCCCGGTCGTAGACGTCCCCCGCGACCAGGACCACGTCCACCTCGTGCTCCCGGACGGTCGCGACGAGATGGTCGAGGAAGACGGCCTGGGCGTCGAGCAGGCTCACGCGGTGGAACGACCGGCCGAGATGCCAGTCGGAGGTGTGCAGAATCCTCAAAGGAAGGCCTCGCCGCCCAGTTCCAGTACGGCCGTTCCGGCCGTGGTGTCGGCGAGCCAGACACGGAAGGACGCCAGGTCCGCGTCCGGCAGGCCGATGCCGATGGTGACCGTCTCGCCGTAGCGCACCTCGCGCACCGTACGGCCCGTGGCGCGCAGATCGTTCTCCAGCCTGCCCGCGCGCTGGTGGTCGACGGTGACGGTGGCGAGCCGGAAGCGCTGCCGTGTCACCGTGCCCAGGGCGTCCAGGGTCTCGCCGACCACTCCGCCGTACGCGCGGATGAGCCCGCCCGCGCCGAGTTTGACGCCCCCGTAGTAGCGGGTGACGACCGCGGCGGTGTAGCGCACCTCGCGCCGCATCAGCATCTGGAGCATCGGAGCCCCCGCCGTCCCGCCGGGCTCTCCGTCGTCACTCGCCCTCTGCACGGAGGCGTCGGCGCCGATCACATACGCGTAGCAGTTGTGCGTGGCCGTCGGATGCTCCTTGCGGACGCGGGTGACGAACTCCTGCGCCTCCCGTTCGGTCGCGGCGGGCGTCAGCGCGCAGAGAAAGCGCGACCGGTTGATCTCGGTCTCGTGGGTCCCCGCGCGGGCGACGGTCCGGTACTGCTCCTGCATCCGCCCACCCTATGCGGCGGCGTCCGACGGGAACGGCCGGGGCGTACGGTCCGTGCTCCCGCCGGGACCGCGGAAGAACCGCGCCGAGGCGCGGGGACTTCTGACGCGTGGCGTTGACAGGGCCGTGCCCTCGGATCACACTCTGCCGTGCGCAAAGAGATGAACTAAAGTTCACTGGGCGAACAAGGGTCGGAAGGGGGCGGCGGATGGACAAGGTGGTCGCGTCGGCCGCGGAGGCCGTGGCCGACATTCCTGACGGGGCGTCGATCGCGGTCGGCGGCTTCGGTCTCGCCGGAGTCCCCGACACGCTGATCGGCGCCGTTCACGACAAGGGCGTCAGCGGCCTGCGGGTGGTGTCCAACAACTGCGGTGCCATGGACTCGGGCCTCGCCGTACTGCTCTCCGCGGGCCGGATAGCCGGTGTCATCGGCAGCTACATCGGCGGGAACAAGGAGTTCGCCCGCCAGTACCTGGGCGGTGAGCTGGAGCTCGAACTGATCCCGCAGGGCACCCTCGCCGAGCGGCTGCGGGCCGGCGGCTGCGGCATTCCCGCCTTCTTCACCCCGGCCGGCGTCGGCACCCAGGTCGCCGACGGCGGCCTGCCCTGGCGCTACGACGGAAAGGGCGGTGTCGCCCTCGCCTCCCCGCCCAAGGAGATCCGCGAGTTCGACGGGACCGAGTACGTCCTGGAGCGCGGCATCACCACCGACTTCGCCCTCGTCCGGGCGGCCAGGGGCGACCGCCACGGGAACCTGGTCTTCAACAAGTCCAGCCGCAACTTCAACCCGCTCGCCGCCATGGCGGGCCGGATCACCGTCGCCGAGGTCGAGGAACTGGTCGAGCCCGGCGGGATCGACCCGGACCAGGTCCATCTGCCGGGCATCTTCGTCCAGCGCGTGGTGGCGCTCACCCCGGGCCAGGCCGCCGGCAAGAAAATCGAGAAGGTCACCGTCACGCCCGGGGAGGTGCGGGGCTGATGGCCTGGACGCGAGAGGGGATGGCCGCCCGCGCGGCCCGGGAACTGCGCGACGGCGAGTACGTCAACCTCGGCATCGGCCTGCCGACCCTGATCCCCAATCACCTCCCCGGGGACGTCCACGTCGTCCTCGAATCCGAGAACGGCATCCTCGGCACCGGACCCTTCCCGTACGTGGACGAGCTCGACCCGGACCTGATCAACGCGGGCAAGGAGACCGTCACGGTCCTGCCCGGCGCCTCCTTCTTCGATTCGGCCCTGTCCTTCGGCATGATCCGCGGCGGCCACATCGACACCGCCGTGCTCGGCGCCATGCAGGTCTCCGCCGGCGGCGACCTCGCCAACTGGGCCGTCCCCGGGAGGATGGTCACCGGCATCGGCGGCGCCATGGACCTGGTGCACGGCGCCCGCCGGGTCGTCGTCACCATGACCCACACCGCCAAGGACGGCAGCCCCAAGATCCTGGAGAAGTGCGGGCTGCCGCTCACCGGCAGGGCCTGCGTCGACCGGATCATCACCGACCTCGGCGTTCTGGACGTCACCGAAGGCGGTCTGGTGCTGGTCGAGACCGCCCCCGGCGTCACCGCCGAGGAGATCGGCCGGAAGACGGCCGCCGAGGTCCGCGTCGCCGAAGGGATCCTCCGGTGAGCTTCCGCCCGCGTGAGGTCCATGTCGTCGACGCCGTCCGCACCCCGGTCGGCAAGTACGGCGGCGCCCTCGCCATCGGCCATCCGCTCGGCGCCTCCGGCGCCCGGCTCGCCGGCTCCGTCGCCCACCAGCTCAAGGCGGCGGGCTCCGGCACCGGTGTGGCCGCCCTCTGTGCCGGCGTCGGCCAGGGCCTCGCCCTCGTCCTGGAAAGGTAGGAAAGACCCGGATGACCACCCTTCTCACCCAGGGCGACATCAGCGCCGAGATCGCCGACGAGCGCGAGGCGTACGCCGCACGCGTCGCGGCCGGCGCGCCCGTGGAGAACCACCCCGGCCGCGGCTACGCCCCGTACCGCGGCAGTCTCCTGCGCCACCCCGAGCGGCCACTGGTCGCCGTCCACGGTGACCCCGAGGCCGTCGAACTGTCCGGGCCGGTCTTCGGCGTCACGGACGTCACGGCCTTTGACCACGACCTCACCAGGCAGCACCGCGGCGAGCCCCTCGGCGAGCGCGTCAAGGTCACCGGCCGCGTCCTCGACCGCGACGGACGAGCGGTCCGCGGGCAGCTCGTCGAGATCTGGCAGGCCAACGCCTCCGGTCGCTACGCCCATCAGCGGGACGACCACCCGGCCCCGCTCGACCCCCACTTCACCGGCGTCGGCCGCACCCTGACCGGCGACGACGGCGAGTACGAGTTCGTCACCGTCAAGCCGGGCGCCTACCCGTGGCGCAACCACGTGGGCGCCTGGCGTCCGGCGCACATCCACTTCTCGCTCTTCGGTACGGCGTTCACCCAGCGCCTGGTCACCCAGATGTACTTCCCCGGGGACCCGCTCTTCCCGTACGACCCCATCCTCCAGTCCGTCACCGACGAATCCGCGCGGGCCCGTCTGGTCGCCGCCTACGACCACGACCTGTCCGTCCCGGAATGGGCGCTCGGCTACCGCTGGGACATCGTGCTCGACGGCCCCTCCGCCACCTGGACCGAGGAAGGCCGCTGATGTCCCTCGCCCCCACCCCCTCGCAGACCGTGGGCCCCTTCTACGGCTACGCTCTCCCCTTCGCCAGGGGCGGCGACCTGGCGCCCACCGGTCATCCGGACACCATCACCGTCCACGGTCACGTCTACGACGGCGCCGGCGAACCCGTGCCCGACGCCCTCGTCGAGATCTGGCAGCCGGCCCCCGACGGATCCCGCACCGGCGCCCCCGGCTCGCTGCGCCGCGACCCCGTCACGGGCGGGATCATCGGCCGCGACGGGGTCGCCTTCACCGGCTTCGGCCGTGTCGCCACCGACGCCGACGGCCACTACGTCCTCCGTACGCTGCCGCCGGGCGGAGCCCCCTACCTGTCGCTCATCGTCTTCGCGCGCGGCCTGCTCCACCATCTGTGCACCCGGGTCTATCTGCCCGGACGGGCCGACCCGACGGCCGATGTGCTCCTCGCCTCGCTGAGTCCCGGGCGCCGGGACACGCTGCTCGCCGCACCGGACGGCGGCGGGGCCCCGGGTGTCCTTCGGTTCGACATCCGTCTGCGGTACGACGGCGTGCACGAGGAGACGGTCTTCCTTGCCTTCCACTGACCCCGCCGAGGACCTCGGCCTGCTCTCACCGGTGCGGGCCGGGTCGGCGGCCGAGGCCGCCACGGGCGACGCCGCGTACGTACGGGCCATGCTCGACGCCGAGGCCGCGCTCACCCGCGCCCAGGCCGCGCTGGGTCTCGTCCCGGCCTCGGCGGCGGGCGCCGTCACGGAGGCGGCCGCCGAGACCGGCCGCTACGACGTACGGGACCTGGCGCTGCGCGCCCGCGCCGGCGGCAACCCGGTCATCGCGCTGGTCGCCGACCTCACCGACGCCGTCGCCGAACGGGACGCGGAAGCGGGCGCCTTCGTCCACCGCGGCGCGACCAGCCAGGACATCCTGGACACGGCCGTCATGCTGGTCGCCTCCCGCGCCCTGGCGCCGGTGCTGGCCGATCTCGACCGCACGGCCGGGGGGCTGGGCCGGCTCGCCGCCGAGCACCGCGACACGCCGCTGCCCGGCCGCACGCTGACGCAACACGCCGTCCCCACCACATTCGGGCTGAAGGCGGCCGGCTGGCGCGCCCTGGTGCTCGACGCCCGCGACCGCCTCGCCGCCGTCCGGGACTCCCTCCCGGCCCAACTCGGCGGCGCGGCGGGCACGTTGGCCGCCTTCCACGCCTTCGCCGAGGCCGACGGGGTGGCCCTCGAAGGCGACATCGGTGTCCTGCTGCTCGCCGCCTACGCCGCCGAGACCGGCCTCGCCGAGCCCGCGATGCCCTGGCACGCACTGCGTACCCCCCTCGCGGACCTCGCCGGTGCGCTGGCCTTCACGGCGGGCGCCGTCGGCAAGTTCGCGGCCGATGTGCTGCTGCTGTCCCGCACGGAGACCGGCGAACTCTCCGAAGGCACCGGCGGCGCCTCCTCCGCCATGCCCCACAAGGCCAACCCCGTCCGCGCCACCCTCGTCTCCGCCGCCGCCCGCCAGGTTCCCGCCCTCGCCTGCGTCCTCTTCGGCTCCCTCGCCGCCGAGGACGAACGCCCCGCCGGCGCCTGGCACGCCGAGTGGCAGCCCCTCCGCGAAGCCCTCCGCCTCGTCGGCGGTGCCTCCCGCGACGCCGCCGAACTCGTCGAGGACCTGCGCGTGCACCCCCACCGCATGCGGGACAACCTCGCCGCCACACAGGGCCTCATCGTCTCCGAGCACCTCGCCGCGGCCTTCACCGCCCTGATCGGACGCGACAAGGCCCGATCCGCCCTGGCCCGAGCCGCCCGCCGCGCGGTCGAGGAGGGCCTCGAACTCGACGAGGCGCTACTCGAAGAGCCCGCGCTCGCCGGCGTCCTGCCCGAGGAACGCCTCCGCGAACTCACCGACCCCCTCACCTACCTGGGCTCGGCCGGGGCCCTGGTCGACCGCGCCCTGCGGCGTGCGCCGCCCTGACGCCCGAAGCGGGCGAAGCACCCGTGAGGGCAGTGCAGGAGACCGGACCGAGGAGACCGTATGACCCATCTGCTGCACCACCGCGTGGACGGCCCAGGCACCGCGCCCCCGCTCGTCCTCGGCCCCTCCCTCGGCACGTCGCTCGCCGTGTGGGACGCCCAGGCTCCCGCGCTCGCGCGCACGCACCGAGTGGTCCGCTACGACCTGCCGGGGCACGGCGACTCGCCGGCGCGGCTCATCCGGACGGGAGCCACCGTGGCCGGCCCGGGAGCGACCGTGGCCGACCTCGGGCGGCTGGTCCTGGAGCTCACCGACAGCCTGGCGATCGAGACGTTCGCGTACGCCGGTGTGTCGCTCGGCGGAGCCGTCGGGACATGGCTCGCCGTCAACCACCCGGACCGGATCCGCGGCCTCGCGCTGCTGTGCACGTCGGCACGGTTCGGGGAGCCGTCCGGCTGGCGGGAGCGCGCGGCCCTGGTCCGGGCGAGGGGCACCGGCCCGGTCGCGGACTCCGCCGCGAACCGCTGGTTCACGCCGGGGTTCGCGGGCGAACCGGCCGCCGAGGCACTGGTGGCCGATCTGCGGGCCGCCGACCCGGAGGCGTACGCGGCCTGCTGCGACGCGCTGGCCGGGTTCGACCTGCGCGCGGAGCTGCCGGGGATCACCGCACCGACCCTGGTGATCGCGGGCCGCGAGGACCCCGCGACCCCGCCCGCCCACGCGCGTGAGCTGGCCGACGGAATCCCCGGGGCGGGCCTCACCGAGATCGCGCACGCGTCCCACCTGGCCAACGTCGAGCGCCCCGCGCCCGTACTGGCCGCGCTCTCCGCCCACTTCGCCGCCGAACCGGACCGCCCGAACGGCGACGGCACGAGGCACGGCGCGCGAACGGCGGTCCGCCGGACCGGCCCGGGCTCCGCCGTACCCGCCGGGGGCCGGGAAGAGGGTTTCCGGCATCCGTCCGGGAATGGCGCGGGGCCGCCGATCGTTCCCCCCGAGGCGGACACACGACCCCTGGAGGCATGACGTGCACAGCGAGACGGACACCGTCCGCAAGATCCTCGAAGAGCTCGGCGACACCTGGGCGATCGTCGGTCTCTCCTCGAACGAGCGGCGCCCCGCCCACGGAGTCGCGAAGGTCCTCCAGCGCTACGGCAAGCGGATCGTCCCCGTGCACCCGAAGGCCGAGACGGTGCACGGAGAGCAGGGCTACGCCTCCCTCGGCGCCATCCCCTTCGACGTCGACGTGGTGGACGTCTTCGTCAACAGCGACCTGGCGGGCGCCGTCGCGGACGAGGCGGTGACCATCGGGGCGAAGGCCGTCTGGTTCCAGCTCGGCGTGATCGACGAGGCCGCGTACGACCGCACCCGCGCGGCGGGTCTCGACATGGTCATGGACCGCTGCCCGGCGATAGAGATCCCCCTGCTCCCCTGACCCCTGCGGACATCGGACGCCGGCCCGGCGGCGCGGGTCGGCGACGGGCGAGGGGGTGGGCGGCGGGCCACGGGCAATCACGGTTGTCCGCCGCGTCCGGTGCAGGCGATCATGGGCGCCCATGACCGGACCTGATTCCACCGTTGACTTCCCCGACCCCCTGGCCCTGCGCCGTGACCCGTTGCCGCTGCGCGGCCGGACCGCGCTGGTGACCGGGGCCAGCCGCCGTGACGGCATCGGCTGCGCGATCGCGCGGCGGCTGGTCGCGTACGGCGCGAGCGTCTATCTCCATCACCATGTGCCGCACGACGCGGATCAGCCCTGGGGCGCCGATCCCGAGGGAGCGGAAGGAGTCGCCGCGCGGGTACGGCAGGCACGGGCGGATCCGGCGGCGCGGGTGGTGCACGGTCCCGCCGATCTGTCCGCGCCCGAGGCACCCGCAGAACTGATCGGCGCCGCCGCCGAGGCGCTCGGCGGCCGGCTCGACATCCTCGTCGCCAACCACGCGCTCAGCGGTTGCGACGGCACGCTCGACGCCGTCGACGCGGCGATGCTCGACGCGCACTGGGCGGTCGACACCCGGTCGGTCGTGCTGCTCGTCCAGGCGTACGCACGGCTGCGGGCCGCGCTTGCCGCCCGTACGCCCGGCGGCCGGGTCGTCATGATGACCTCCGGTCAGGACCACGGCGGCGGAATGCCGGAGGAGATCGCGTACGGGCTGGCCAAGGGGGCCCTCGCCTCGGCCACGCGGTCCCTGGCCACCACGCTCGCGGATCTCGCGGTGACGGTCAACACCGTCAACCCCGGTCCCGTCGACACCGGTTATCTGACGGGCGCCGCCTACGAGAGGGTCGCCGCGCTGTTCCCGGCCGGACGCTGGGGCATGCCCGACGAGCCGGCCCGGCTGATCGCCTGGCTCGCCACCGACGAGGCCGAGTGGATCACCGGTCAGGTCATCGACTCGGAGGGCGGTTTCCGCCGCTGAACCGGACGGCCGGCGCCTGAGTCCGGGCGGGACCGTGGCTCGCGGGGGCGCCGCGCGGCCGGCGGACGCTGCCGGGCCCGGGCCCTTCGGCCGGGACCGGCAGCCGCCGTACACCTACCGCCACCGTCGCTCAGAGCTTGGAGAGCTCTTCCACCAGATCGTCCAGACCCAGCGAGCCCTGCGACAGCGCCGCCATGTGCCAGGCCTTCGCGTCGAACGCCTCGCCGTGTGCCTTACGGGCGTTCTCCCGCCCGAGCAGCCAGGCGCGCTCGCCCAGCTTGTAGCCGATCGCCTGGCCCGGCATCGAGAGATAGCGGGTCAGCTCGCTCTCCACGAAGTCCGCGGGACGGCCGCTGTGGTTCCCGAAGAACTCCTGTGCCAGCTCCGGTGTCCACCGCTCGCCCGGGTGGAACGGCGAATCCGCCGGGATCTCCATCTCCAGATGCATGCCGATGTCCACGATCACCCGGCAGGCCCGCATCATCTGCGCGTCCAGATAACCGATCCTGCGCTCCGCGTCCGGCAGGAAGCCCAGCTCGTCCATGAGCCGCTCCGCGTAGAGCGCCCAGCCCTCCGCGTTGGCGCTGACCATGCCGACGGTCGCCTGGTAGCGGGAGAGCTGGTCGGCGACCAGCGTCCACTGGGCGAGCTGGAGATGATGGCCGGGGACGCCTTCGTGGTACCAGGTGGACACCAGGTCGTACACGGGGAAGCGGGTGGCGCCCATGGTCGGGAGCCAGGTGCGGCCGGGCCGGGAGAAGTCCTCCGACGGGCTGCTGTAGTACGGCGCGGCCGGCCCGCCGGGAGGCGCGATCCGGGACTCCACCTTCCGTACCTGCTCGGCGAGTTCGAAGTGCGTGCCGTCCAGCGCCTCGATGGCCTCGTCCATGAGGTTCTGGAGCCACTCCCTGACCTCGTCGACGCCCTCGATGTGCTTGCCGTGCTCCTCAAGATGCGCGAGTGCCTCCCAGGGACCCGCGCCGGGAAGGATCTTCTCGGCCTCGGTCCTCATCTCCGCCAGCAGCCGGTGGTACTCGGACCAGCCGTACGTGTACGCCTCGTCCAGATCCAGATCGGTGCCGTTGAAGTAGCGCGACCAGCGGGCGTAGCGCTCCCGGCCCACGGTGTCCGGCGCGTCCTCGACGGCGGGCGCGTACACATCGCGGATCCAGTCGCGCAGCTCCGTGACGGCGGCGGTGGCCCCGCGCGCGGCGTCGTCCAGTTCGGTACGGAGCGACTCGGGGCCCGCCGAGGCGAACTCCTCGAACCAGCCGCGCTCCTCACCGGCCCACTCCGTGAGCTGGCCGACGAAGGTCGCGGTGGGGCGCGGCCCGGCGTACAGCTTGCGTTCGAGTCCCAGAGCGAGCGAGGCGCGGAACCCGCCCAGCGCCGCGGGCACGGCCCGCAGCCGCTCGGCGATCGCCGACCAGTCCTCGTCCGTCTCGGCCGGTGTCACGGTGAACACATCGCGGATGTGATGCGCCGGCGAGTGGATGTTGCTGACCTTGCGCAGCCCTTCGTCGGCGTCGTGGACGGCGAGCTCCGCCGTCAGCCGCTCACGCAGCAGCCGGCCGCAGCACCGCTCGGCATCGGCGTCCGCGCCCGGCAGCGTCTCGGCCCGGTCGAGCCGTGCGAGCGTCTCCCGGGCGAGATCGGCGAGAGCCTGCTGACCGGCCGGGGAGAAATCGGGAAGGCGACGGGAACTTTCCGCGACGCCCAGAAAGGTGCCGGTGATGGGATCGAGTTCGATGAGTGCGTCGACGTAGGCGTCGGCGACCTGGCGGGGCAGCGCGCTGCCGGCTGTGTCTGACATGCGGGCCATCTTCTCCAAGACGGAGCGCCCTCGTCACATCATGAATTCCGTGGCATGGGCGGATTGGCCGACGACAGAGGCTTGAGCGGCCCGCGATCGCCCTGCCGGAAGGCCACTTGAGCAGCGGCCGGGAGGCGCCCGGGAGGCGAAGGAGGCGGCTTCGGGCCAAGAGCCGGATTCGTTCCGTCCGCAGACGGGCAGGCCGGGGCCCGGGGCGGACTCCGGACCGCCGCCGAGTTTGGCCGGATCGGGATGTTCCACCGCCGCGCCCGTGGGGACCGTACGGACCCGGTGGGCTGCGCGGGGCTGTACGCGAGGTGTCCGGTCCGTACGGGAGAAGTGCTCGGATATGGCGTGTTCAGGTGCTCGGGTGCGCGGCGGTTGCGCGGGCGCTCAGCGGTCGGCCTGGCCGTGATGGTCGAACAGACCCGGGTCCCCGTACGGCGGCAGCACCGACACGGACCTCGGGTCCAGCCGGGCCGTGATGACGAGTGTGCCCTCCTCGATCTGGTAGTCCAGCGGCAGACCGAGTTCACGCATGGTCGCGACCATGGCGGTGTTGGACGCCTGGGTGACGGCGTACACCTGGGTGCAGTGTGCCTCCACGGCGAGCGCGACCAGCCGGCCCAGCAGCTCGGAGCCGATGCCGCGCCGCTGCCAGGCGTCCTCGACGATCAGCGCGACCTCCGTCTCGTCGCCGTCCCAGAGCAGATGCCCGAGGGCGATCAGCCGCCCGGAGGCCGACTCGACCGCGAGCGTACGGCCGAAGCGCGGGCTGAGCAGATGGTGGAGATAGCGGTCCGCGTCGCCCACCGGGCCGTGGTAGCGGCGGCTCAGCGTGCGCTCGGAGCAGCGGCCGTGCATGGCGAGCGCCGCGTCGAGGTCCGCGTGATCGGCACGCCGCACGATGATCTCCTCACCCTCCGGGAGCGTCAGCACATCCTGGCCGCGGGGGATGCGGGGGCCGAGCCGGGCGTCCAGTTCGACCAGGGCGCGGGCCCGCGCGAATTCGGTGGGTGTGAAGGCGAGGTACGGGCGCTCGACGGTGATGCTTCCGCCGTTCGGGTCGTTCAGCCGCATCTCCGTCCCGTCCAGCACGCCTTCGACCGGCGCGCTCTCACCGGTGGTGCTTCCGGTGAGCTGGAGGGCGGGCCGCGAGTGGATCGTGCAGCGGCCGAGCAACTGGCGCAGGGCGAGAGGCAGCTCGGCGCCGTCCAGGGCCGTACGGGTGGCCAGGCCCAGCACCCGGGTCGGCGTGTCCACCAGGTCGTGCGTGTCGGCGCGCTCGATCCAGGTGCTGCTGCCGCCCGCGGCCGAGACCTCGCCGATGAGGTCCTTCGCCTGGAGCGCGGCCGGGGCCCGCAGCAGGAACTCGTCCACCGTGCCCTCGGCCAGCGGATGCGTCTGGAGCGTGAGGATGTCCACCTGGAGCGTGGCGAACGCCGTGCACAGCGCGGCCAGACTGCCCGGCTCGTCCCGCACGGTGGTCCGCATCCGCCAGAGCACCGTCTCCGCCGTCCCGGCCGGGAGGGCTCCCTGCCGGGGATCGGGAAGGGGCGGTACGGACAGGGCGCCGGTGCCCGTCCGGCCGGTCGCGGTCGCGGCGCCGGTCCGGGCCGTCCCGCCCGTGCCGGGGACGAGGGCGGTCGGCGGGGCATGACTGTGCCTGCGCGCCCACCATGTGTGGAAGGCGGCGGTGGCGATCAGGGTCAGGGCGGAGGCGAACAGGAGAAACGTACCGTCGGGTCCATGCGCGATCATGTTCGCCACGGAGTCGGCGACCGCCACCGCGGTGAACAGCGCGGCCAGCTCGACCAGGTCCCGCCGCCAGTGATGGGGGCGGCGGACACTCTTCGCAGACGTCACATTGGTCATGACCTCACTTTGACGGAATGGTGTTGCGTGATCACGAACGGTTTGTGACTGATGGGTTAAGGATGGTTCTGTTCCCATTTGGGCGATCTTCGGCCAATTCTGGCTGGGAGTGATCGTTTCCCTGACGCAATGCGGCCAGCAGCCGGGCCGCCTGGGAGGCGAGGCGCGAGGAGCCGCCACGGCCGGCCGATTCGGCCAGCCCCGGTATCGCGTCCCGCGCGCCGCAGTGCTCCACACACTCCGCGGCCACGGCCAGCAGATCCCCGAGGCCGGGACGTACGGCCGCAGGGGCCTTCGCCGTGCCGGTCCCGGCGGGCACCGTCCCGGCCGCCACGGGCTGGGTGGTCACGGTCCGGGCGGCCACGGTCCGCGCCCTTGCGGCGGGCCGTGGCCGTGCGGCCTCCGCCGCGAGCAGGCCGGGCAGTGCGGCGCCGAGCACCGACCAGACCGTGGCGTACGCACCGGTCGCCGCGGCCGTGCGAAGGGCGTCGGCCGGCCGGTTGGCCTTGACGGCCTCGGAGGTCACCAGTGTGGCCAGTTCGCGACCGAGCAGCGGTCCGTCCAGGTCACCGCGGGCGGTCAGCACCAGCAGCGCGTCGACGGCGGACAGCCGGTCGTCCGGATGCCGGGCACCGAGTCCGTACGCCACGGCCTGATGCAGTACGGCACCGGCGGGACCACCGCTCTCGGCGAGCACCGGCAGCCACCAGGAGCCGCCGCGCCGGTCGTCCCGCGCGCAGGCCGCCACCTCGTGCAGCAGCCACCCGGCGAGTGTTTCCCGGTCCTCGGGCAGTACGGCGGGCCAGTGGACGCCGGAGCCCCAGTGATGGCAACCCCTTCCGGTGGGCCGCACGGGACTGCCCAGCCAGCGGAAGGCCGGCGGGAACTCCCGGTGGATCGCCAGCCGTTCCCTGACCGCGCCTATCCGGCCTGCCGCCGCCTCCAGCAGGCGGCGGCCCTCTCCGGCGGGCCCGTCCGCCTCCGGCCGCCGGGGCTCCCCGGCCGGGTCGAGCGCGGGCAGTGCCGTTCCCTCCCCGCTGAGCCAGGCGGCCAGCCGGTCGCCCTCAGGAGTGCCGAGCGCCGCCGCCGCGCGCGCCGCCTCCGGGTGGGAGCCGCGCCGGACCCGGAGCAGGGCCTGGGCGAAGTCCACCGGGGCCGGGGTGGCACAGAGCCGCTGGTACTCGCCGAGCCGCTCGACCAGGACATCGGGATCCAGCGCACCCGTCTCCCAGGTCGGCGTGGCCAGCAGGAAGGGCAGTGGCCGGGTGCGCAGCAGATGGGCGGCCTCCCACAGCCGTGCCTCGGTGACTCCGTTCAGCACGGTGTGGGCGCAGGACTGCCGTACCGCCGCGCGGGACCTGGTGTTCCACAGTGCCGTGACGGAGACCCGTTCGCAGATGGAGGCGGCCACCACCTCCACTCCACGGGGGATCCTGGAGAACCGCTGGTCGCGGTCCTGGTCCGATGCGGTGCCGAGCCACCAGCGGGCGGCCAGCGCGTCCTTGAGCGCGTCGGCGAGCGCCTCCCGGTCCCGGTAGGCATGACGTACCAGACCGTCCAGCGTCCGTTCGAACGTGGCCACCTCCTCGCGCGAGACGATCAGCGCCACCACCTCCTCGACCAGCTCGGCGCGGTCCGCCGGGGCGGGAGCGAGACGGGCCGGCACCGGCACGGGCGGCAGGATCTCCTCGTACGGGACCGGATCCGGCTCCGCCGGCGGTTCGCCGAACACCTCGGTGGCCCGCTCCCGATGGACCGGGCTCAACGCCGCCGCCGCCAGGGCCAGTTCGGCCCGCGACCCGGCACCGGCGGCGGAGAGATGACGCGCCACCAGCTTCAGCGCCCGCTCCTGGACGGCCGTGTCCTCGTGCCCGAACGCCTCGGCGACGACGGCCAGCAGCTCATCGGCGGAGCCGCCGTCCGTGCGCAGCACCTTGCCCAGCAGCACCAGTTGCGCCCTGACGAGCTTCTTCTCCGGCCGGAACAGCACCGATCGTGACATGTCGGCGAGGCTGCGCACCGGCAGATCACCCGCGAGCGCCATTCTGCCGAGCACGCCCTGCGCGTAGCCCGCCACCGCCGAGGTCCCGTCCGCCGCCATACCGATCCAGTCGGCCAGATGCTCCCGCTCCTCGGCGGCGGTCAGCGCGAGCCGGCGCAGCAGATTGAGGAAGAAGCCCAGATCGCCCGGTGCGCCGCCGCGCAGCAGACGCGCGACGCAGGAGTCCACGAGCAGACTCCGCTCCACCACGCCCTCCTCGGCGAGGACGGTGAGTGCCGTCGGCCAGTGGTGCGGTTCCTCGGCATCGCCGTACCAGCCGAGGGGGGAGGGGAGTTCGGCCGTCGCGAAGAGCCGGGGCACCATGGTCCGCACCAGAGGGTCCGTCCGGAGCGCGGGCAGCAGCCTGCCGTGCGACGGGACGGCGTCCGCCCAGCCGTGCACGAACGCGTCCGTGGTCGGCACGGGACATCCCGCGAGCCGCACCAGGTCCGCGATCAGCGGATAGTCGAGCCGCGCGGTCGACGCCCGGCCCGCGAGCCGGTGCGCGACATCCCCGAGCCAGCCGGGATCCCGCTCCGCGAGCAGGTCGAGGAGCTCGGCGTGCGGCAGCCCGAGACCTGCACGGATCTCGCGGGCGCCGATCCAGGCCGCCGTGGCCGCGGCCCCCGTATGACAGCCGGCCCCGGCCACCAGCAGCGCGTATCCCGTCTTTCTGCGCTCGCGCCACTGGCCCCAGGGCCAGCCGCGCATCTCCGTGCGGAGCGCCTTCAGCGATGCCAGCTCCGTCTTCCTGTCCGCCGCGCCCAGCGGCTTGACCAGCCCGGGAATGTCCTGGACACGGCCCGCCCGCACGGCGTCGAGCAACTCGCTCATCGCGCACCGCCACGCGTCACAACGGCCCCGCCCGTCGCACCGCTCGCGCCCGTCACCACGGCCTCGCGCCGCGCCATTCGGACGGCCAGCGCGTGCTTGCACGGGCCGCGCCTGCCCCGGTACTCCGCCCACCACTGGCAGGTGCAGCTCAGCACACCGGCCGCCTCCCGGACCTGATAGCGCCGCTCGCCCGAGGCCACGGAGCCATGCTCGCCGTCCGGCGCCGGCGCCACCGCACCCGAGGAGAGCAGGGCCCTGGCCGCGACCAGCCGTGGATTGTGCCGCTCGGCGCGGTCCGCGTCGTAGGGCAGCTCGCGATGGAAGTACGACGCGTCCGCGAGGTCGTACCCCACCCGGCCCGCCGTACCGAGCCGGGTCAGCGCCGCCCGCACCCGCTCGACCGTCAGCCCCGACTGTCCGGCCAGCTCCGCCGGATCGATCCGCGGCTCCCACGCCAGCAGTACGGACACCAACTCGGCGTCCTCCGCCGCCTCTCCGGTGGCCAGCGCCTCCAGCACTCCGCCCTCGCCCGAGAAGCCGCGCGCCGCGCCCGGCGACAGCGTCAGTGTGAGCCGCATGCCCGGCAGCACCGCCTCCCAGGCACTCGCCGTCGGCGCCCCGTCCGTCACCGGTCCGTACACCCGCAGCGCCGTGGCGTCCCGCAGCACCCGCCCCAAGGCGGCCAGCCGCTCGGGACCCGGCAGACAGACGGCTCCGGGCACCGGCCTGGTGGTCGGCCGCAGCGACCTCCCCGCCGGTACGACCCACCGCGCGCCGCGCGAGGCCGTGCCCGAACCGCTCGGCAGCGACCGCAGAAAACGGACGGCCTCCCCGGCGGGCAGTTCGGCCCGCAGATCGAACCCGGCGGAGACGACCTGTGCCTCCGCGAAGCCCCGCAGCCACCTGTCCGGCAGCGGAACCTTCTTCTCCACCACCGGCCCGTCGACGGTGGTGACCGCCAGCTCGTCCGGACCCACCCGCAGATGGAGCGGATCGTCGCCGGTCATCCGGGACAGGGCCTCGCGCAGCGGACTGTTGACATCCACATTGGTCGTGCCATGGCCCGTCCGGGCGCCGTCGAGCCCGTCCGGCTCCACGTCGAGCCGCGCGTACACCCCGCAGCAGCCGGAGAACGACTCGAAGCGCAGACGGTCGCCGTTCCCCGTCACCACCGGGTCCAGCGAACGGCCCGGTATCCGCTGGTGGTAACGGGCGCCGGCGACATCCGCGACCGCGAGCAGCCCCCGGGCGGCGGCCCTCGGCGAGGCCAGGAAGCCCGAGAAGAACCGGGGATGCGCCTCGGCGCCGGTGGGAGTCAGCCCGCCGGAGGTCTCCAGACCGAGGAGCTGCCCGCCCGGGGCGCTCTCCAGGGCGGACGGACGGGAGTAGGCCATTGCCTGCGTGGATCGCGTCATGGAAAGGACGTTAGATCCCGGCACTGACAATCGGCCTCGGACGAGCGAGCGCCCCGTGCCCGGACCCTGCCCGGACCGCGCGCCGGGCACGGCACGACCGCGGACGGCCGGGCGCGAACGACCGGGGCGCGGCCGGTGGATGCCAACCGCCCGCGCCCCGCCCCCCGTCGGCCGCCGCGCCCGATGCGCCTACCGCGCCCGGTGCGTCCGCCGCGTCCACCGCGGCAACCGCTGCTACTGCCCGACGCGGCCCGGCTGGAGCACCTTGGTGAACAGCACCGTGCCGCCCTGAGCCCGCAGACGCACCGTCAGCTCACCGCTGCCGCCGTCGATGTCGACCTCACCGAAGAGCTGCGGCGCCTCCATCGGCGAGACATTCGCCCGGTCCGGGGCCTTGACGTACACCCGGTTCGGGCCGAACGTGCCGTCCAGGGCACTGGCCTGGAACTGGCCCGCGGCGAGCGGTCCCGACACGAACTCCCAGAACGGCGCGAAGTCCTTGAACGCGGCCCGCTCCGGCTCGTAGTGCTGCGCCGAGGTGTGGTGCACATCCGCCGTCAGCCACAGCGTGCCGGTGATCCGCTGGTGCTTGACGTACCGCAGCAGTTCGGCGATCTGGAGCTCCCGGCCGAGCGGCGCGCCGGGGTCGCCCTGGGCGATGGCCTCGATGTTCGCCGTACCGTCCGGTACGACCAGACCGATCGGCATGTCGGCGGCGATCACCTTCCACACCGCGCGGGAGCGCGACAGTTCACGCTTGAGCCAGCGGAGCTGCTCGGCGCCCAGGATGCCGGTCGTGTCGTCGGCCTGCCGGCCGGGCGAGTTGGCGTTGCGGTAGGTCCGCATGTCGAGGACGAACACATCGAGCAGCGGACCATGGTTCACCACCCGGTGAACGCGTCGCTCCGTACCGCGCGCGCCCGAACCGGAGAGGGGGAAGTACTCGTGGAACGCCTGCGTGGAGCGCGCGGCGAGCACATCCACGTTCTTCTCGGTGTAGCGCACGTCGTCGAGGATCTGCCCGGGGTACCAGTTGTTGCGCACCTCGTGGTCGTCCCACTGGACGATGGACGGCACCTGCGCGTTGAACCGGCGGACGTTCGTGTCGAGCAGGTTGTAGCGGAAGTTGCCCCGGTACTCGTCGAGCGTCTCCGCCACCTTGGACTTCTCCTCGGTGGTGATGTTCCGGTAGACACGCCCGTCGGGCAGCGTCACGCTCGGCTCGATCACACCGTCCGCGTAGATCGTGTCCCCGCTGCACAGGAAGAAGTCCGGGTTGAGCCGGCGCATGTCCTCGTACACGCGGAAGCCGCCGATGTCCGGATTGATGCCCCAGCCCTGGCCCGCGATGTCGCCGGACCAGACGAAACGCACCCCCTGCCGGCGCTTCGCGGGCGCCGTACGGAACGTGCCGTACACCGGCTCGCCGGTACGGCGCGGATCGTGCGGGTCGGCGAGCGTGACCCGGTAGTGCACCTGCTCACCGGCGGGCAGCCCGCTCAGCGGGACCGTCCCGGTGAAGTCGCTGCCGGGACCGAGCAGGGGGCCGTGCCAGGTCCGGGCGCGGCGGAACGACTCGGTGGCCGAGGTCTCCACGGTCATCCGGGCGGCCCGGTCGGACCGCACCCACACCAGCCCGGTGGAGGTGGTGATGTCGCCGGCCTGCACGCCCCAGGCGGCGCTCGGCCGTCCTGACCGGGCCTGGGCCGGGGCGGCGGTGGCGAGCGCGGCGCCGGGGAGGGCCAGCGCGGCCGAGGCGGCGAGCGAACCGCGCAGCACACTGCGGCGGGCGGGGGAGTTCGCGCCGTCGACGGGGGGAATGTCGGTGGCCGGGGACGGATCGGGGTTGTTTCTGGGGCTGTTCGACATCGATGAGTCTCCTGGGCAGGTGGATGCCGGGGTGTCGTGCCATGCCTAGTCGGCGGCGGCGGCCACCGCGCGAACCCCGTATGAACAACCGGCCGCCCCGCCGGGCCCCGTACCGCAGGTCCGTGTCCCGAAGACGCCCGTCCGCACGCGCGTCACCTGGACAGCCGACAGGCACTGGGCTGGGATGGGACGGTGGCGACCGAGACGACGGACACGAATGAATCCGGCACGACGCGGAAGACCAGCCGGACAGGTCGAGCCGCGGAAATCGGTGAGACCGATGACACCGGCGAGACCGGGCAGACCGGGGAGACCGGCGAGTTCGAAAGGCACCGGAGCGTCCTGACCGCGGTGGCCTACCGCATGCTCGGCCGGTTCGCCGACGCCGAGGACGTGGTGCAGGAGGCATGGCTGCGCTGGAGCGGGGAAGGGCGATCGGACGTCCGCGAGCCGCGCGCCTATCTCGTACGGATCACCACCCGGCTCGCCATCGACCGGCTGCGCCAGGCCCAGTCACGGCGCGAGGCCTATGTGGGGCCCTGGCTGCCGGAGCCGATCGTCACCGACTACGGTCCCGCCGCGCCCGACACGGCCGAACGCGCCGTGCTCGCCGACTCGGTCTCGCTCGCCGTACTGGTCGTCCTGGAGTCCCTCTCGCCGCTGGAGCGCGCGGTGTTCGTCCTGCGCGAGGCCTTCGGCTTCCCGTTCGGCGAGATCGCCGCCGTACTGGACCGGAGCGAGGCGGCCGTCCGTCAGCTCGCGGGCCGTGCCCGCCGCCATGTCGAGGAGCGCAGGCCCCGGTACGACGTGGATCCCGCCGAACGCCGCGATCTCACCGAGCGGTTCCTCGCGGCGGCCGGCGGCGGTGACATGGAGGCCCTGATCGGTCTGCTGGCGCCGGACGTCCGGCTCGTCGGCGACAGCGGCGGCAAGGCCAAGGCGCCTCTGCGGATCATCGAGGGTGCCGACAAGGTGGCGCGGTTCCTCACCGCTGTCGCGGCCGAGGCGTCCCGTTACGAACACCGGATCGTGGAGATCAACGGCGCTGTGGCACTGCTGGTCCTCAGCGAGGGAAAGCCGGATCTCGTTCTCCAGCTGGAGATCGCCGACGGCACGGTGCGGTCCGTTCACATCGTGCGGAATCCGGACAAGCTCGCCGGCGTGGTTTCCGGGCGGCCCGTCCTGTAAGCCCTGCTCGCCGCTCCACACGTTACGGGGTCCCGTGTCCCTTTCGGCCGCGGGACTCCGTGTCACCTGCGCCTCACTGGTGTACGAACGTACTGTGAACACCCTGAGTCGGGGAGTGACTTCTCTCGGTGACCGAAGCAGGATTGGTCTTGACCAACTGGATGGGCGGTCCTATCGTCGCTAGTTAGTGCAGGAACCTTTAATAAACATTGCACGGAAAATCCGCCGGGGACACGGCGAGTGCGGAGGATCAGGGTGGGGACCACGCAGCTTGAAACAGTGCCGGAGCCTAAGTACTGGCACCTCAAGACCGTTCTCGGCGAAGCACTCGACTCCGACTTCGCGGTGGGCGAGATCCTGCCCAACGAGCGTGAACTGGCCGCTCGTTTCGGCGTCGCGCGCGCCACGCTGAGGCAGGCGCTCGAACAGCTCGAACTGGAAGGCCGGCTCCAGCGCCGCCGCGGTGTCGGTACGACCGTCGCGCCGCCGCGGGTGGGTGTGGACGTCTCGACGGCCCAGCACGAATGGCCGGGCGCCGCCCAGGACGCCTGGCAGCCGATCGACTGCGCCCTGGCGCCCGTCGGTGCCGCGGTGGCCCGGCTGCTGGAGACGGAGACCGGCAAAGAGGTCCACACGGTCCGCAGGATCCGGGTCACGCACGGCCAGTCCGTGGCGGCGGAGCTGCTCTACGTACCGTCCTCGTCCGTGCCGGAGCTGTCGGCGATCGACTCGCCGTCCGGGCCGGCCCGCGCCCGTCGCGTGCTGCGTGAGCTTCAGCGGCTCTGCCTCGACGGGCAGGACCGCGCGGTGGAGCTGGGCTCCGCGCGCGCCGACGACGCCAAGGCGCTGGACCGGCTGCCGGGCGCTCCGGTGCTCGTGGTCACGACGCGCTATGTGGTGGACGGCCGTACGGCCGCGGTCTCGGTGGCGACCTACCGCGCCGACACCTGCCGGCTGACGTTCGGCGCCTCGGGCGACCTGGAGATCAGCGACCACGCCGGTGACCACCCGCAGGAGCGCAGGGCTTCCTGACACCGGCGCCCGCGAGGGCACCACAGGCCCGGCGGCCGGGCTCCCCGGGCGGGCCTCACCCCGCACGAACGCCCGCTCCCGGGGCGAACGCCCACCTCCGCACGCCCGGGGAGCGGCGGCCCCCGGCGCACCTCTCACCGGCCGACGGTCCCTGCCGCGCGCCTCAGCGGTCGCGGCGGGACGTCACCGTGCTCTCCACCGCGAAGAGCTGCTCCTCGACATGGTCCAGGGCCAGTCGCAGCGCGCCCGTCGCCACCGCCGCCTCGCCCAGCAGCGAGAGCGTCACACGCGGCGGGCGCAGACAGTAACGGGAGAGTTCGCCGCGCAGCGGGTCCAGCACGCCGTCGAGTCCGGCCGCCCAGCCGCCGATCACCACCAGCTCCGGATCCAGCGCCAGCACCAGCGCCGCCACGTCGTGCACCAGCCGCTGGATGAACCGTTCGACGGCCGCCCGGGCCCGTATGTCGCCCTCCTTGGCATGGGCGAAGACCTTCGCCACCGCCTGCTCGTCGAGCGGATGGAGCGGCTCGTCCGTCGTCGACAGCAGTGTCTCGGGCGTCACCTCGCGGCCCAGCAGATGCAGCGCGCCGATCTCGCCCGCGGCCCCGCCGAACCCGCGGTGCAGCCGCCCGCCGATCATGGCGCCGGCCCCGGGACTGAGCCCGGCCAGTACGAAGACGATGTCGTCGGAGTCGGTGGCCGCGCCCTTCCACTGCTCGGCCACCGCCGCCGCGTTGGCGTCGTTCTCCACCAGGACGGGACACCGGAACGAGCGGCGCAGCCGCTCGCCGAGCGCCAGCCCGGTCCACTGGGGGAGCGCGGTGCCCAGTCGTACGGTCCCGTCGGCCTCCACGATGCCGGGGCTGCCGACACCCACCGCCCGCAGCGAGCCGCGCGGTACGCCGGTGCGCCGCAGGACATCGGCGACCACCAGCCGTACCCGGTCCAGCCGTTCGTCCGCGTCGGCCTTCTCCGAGACCTCGCGCGTCCCGGCACCGATGATCCTGCCGTCCAGTCCGGAGAGCAGCGCGGCGATCCGGTGCGCCCCGATCTCGATGCCGAGCAGATGGCCCGCCTCGGCGCGGAAGCGGAACCGCCGTGCGGGACGGCCCTGTTTACGGGTCTCGCCCTCCTCCGGGGCGCACTCCACGACCAGGCCGCTCTCGATCAGTCCCTCCACCACGCCCTCGACGGTCGGCCGGGACAGATCCGTGATCCGGGTCAGATCGGTGAGGGTCAGAGGACCGGCTCCGCGCAGGGCGTGCAGCACCACGGCCGAGTTGATCCGCCGCAGGAGAGAAGGGTCTCCGCCGGTCAGCCGCCCCACGGTATGTCCTCCCAGCTCGTGCGTGTTTGGCGGATGCTACTCGGTGGTCGGCGGTGCGGCGAGTCGCGAGGACGCGGGGCTGACCATCGAGTTACCCGGGCTGACTAGGGTGGGGCGTGTTGGCGACGGAAGTGGCGGAGGAGCCGGGATGGCGCAGGACGACAATGTGGTGATCAGCCCCACGGGCTGGGTGGCCGAACAGGCGAAGACGTACGAGGAGTCCAACGGCGCCCGCGGCACGGAGGTGCAGGGAGCGCCGTGTCTGCTGCTGGACTACCGAGGCCGGCGCACCGGACAGTGGCGGCGCACCGTGCTGATCTACGGCCGTGACGGCGACGACTATCTGATCGTGGCGTCCATGGGCGGCGCGGACGTGCACCCGCTGTGGTTCCTCAATCTGGAGGCGAACCCGGACGTACGGCTGAGGGTGGGCGCCGAGCGCTTCGACGCGCGGGCGGAGACCTTGTCGCCGGAGGAGAAGGCCCGGGTGTGGCCGGGGCTGGTGGAGGTGTTCCCGCCGTACGAGGAGTACTCGAAGAAGACGGACAGGGACATCCCGGTGGTACGGCTGACGCGGGTGGCCGGCTGAGTCCCTGGCAGACCGGGCCCTGAGCCGTGGCCCCCGGTCTCCTCGTCCGAGGCGGACCGGGGGCCGCTGACATGCCGTCACATCACGGCCGTCCGCGGCGCCCGTCGTCGGCGGCGGGTGGTCCCCCGCCGCGCGGTCGGCGCCTTGCCCGCCCGGGCGATCCTCACCAGTCGGTCATCGAGCCGTCGAGCCGCCGGGCGACGGGCAGATAGGCGGGCTCGTAGGGGAAGCGGGCGGCCAGCGCCTCGTCGACCTCGATCCCGAGACCGGGCCCGTCCCCCGGGTGCAGATGACCGTCCTCGTAACTCCACGCGTGGCGGAAGACCTCGTGGACGACCGGCTCGTACCCCATGTACTCCTGGATGGCGAAGTTCGGTGTCGACAGACCGACATGGAGGGACGCCCCCAGCGCGACCGGTGAGATGTCCGAAGGGCCGTGCGGGCCGAGCCGTACCTGCCAGAGCTCGGCCAGGGCCGCGATCCGCCGGAGGTGGCTGATCCCGCCCGCGTGCGTCACACAGGTCCTGACGAAGTCGACGAGCTGTTCGGTGATCAGCGTCTGGCACTCCCAGACGGTGTTGAACACCTCGCCGATCGCCAGCGGCACGGTGGTGTGCCGCCGGACATGGCGCAGCACCTCCTGGTTCTCGGCCGGGGTCACGTCCTCCAGCCAGAAGAGGTCCACCGCCTCCAGCGCCCTGCCGAGCCGCGCGGCCTCGCCGGGAGTGAGCCGGTGGTGCACGTCGTGCAGCAGCTTCAGCTCGGGGCCCGCGTGCTCGCGGACCGCCGCGAGCATCCCGGGCGCGTGCCGGAGATACGAGTCGGTGTCCCAGATCTCCTCCTGCGGCCCCGTGCGGGGCCCGTCCGCGCGCTCGGGTCCGGGAGCCCGCTTCTGTCCGGGGGCCGGCTCATGTCCGGGAGCACTCTCGCGCACGCCGTAGACCGTGCCGAGACCGGGCACACCGCTCTGCGCCCGCACCGCGCGGAAGCCGCGCTCGCGCCGGGCGTCGACGGCGTCGAGGAGCTGTGGCACGTCCCGGCCGCTGGCGTGCGTGTAGCAGAGGATCCGGTCGCGGACCGCGCCGCCGAGAAGCTGGTAGACGGGCTGCCCGGTGGCCTTGCCCTTGATGTCCCACAGGGCGAGGTCCACCGCGCCCACGGAGGTCATGGTCACGGGACCGCGCCGCCAGTAGGCGCCTCGGTAGAGGTACTGCCAGGTGTCCTCGATCCTCGCCGGATCGCGGCCGACGAGCAGCGGCGCGACATGGTCGCGGAGGTAGGAGGCGACGGCGAGTTCACGGCCGTTGAGCGTGGCGTCGCCCCAGCCGACCAGCCCCTCGGCCGTGGTGATCTTGAGGGTCACGAAGTTGCGGCCGGGGCTGGTGACGACGACGTCCGCGGCGACGATCGTGTCGGTCCCGCTCATCGGGTCACCGCCGCCGCGTCACGGAACGAGGAACAAGGAGCCATCGGTACGGTCATCTGCACGGTGTCCAGCCTCTCGAAGACGTCCTCGCCCGGTGGCCCGGTGGCCCGGTCGCGTCGCGGGCGCCAGGGGTGGTGCAGGCGCCAGGCGCCAGGGCCGTTACAGGATGGAGCCCGGCGTGTACGCCGCCGCCTCCGGGTGCTGCTCGGCGATCTCCCCGATCCGGGACACCACCGTCGCGATCTGGTCCTCCGCCGCGCCCGTGAAGGACAGCTTGTCCGCCATCAGCGCGTCCAGCGCCGCGCGGTCGAGCGGGATCCGCTCGTCGGCCGCCAGCCGGTCGAGCAGTTCGTTGCGCTCCGCGCCCCGCTCCCGCATCGCGAGCGCCGACGCCACCGCGTGCTCCTTGATGACCTCGTGCGCGGCCTCGCGGCCCACCCCGGCCCGCACCGCGGCCATCAGGACCTTCGTCGTGGCGAGGAACGGCAGATAGCGGTCCAGCTCGCGCGCCACGACCGCCGGGAACGCGCCGAACTCGTCCAGCACCGTCAAGAACGTCTCCAGCAGCCCGTCGAACGCGAAGAACGCGTCCGGCAGCGCCACCCGGCGCACCACCGAGCAGGAGACGTCACCCTCGTTCCACTGGTCGCCCGCCAGCTCGCCGGTCATCGACGCGTACCCGCGCAGGATCACCATCAGCCCGTTGACCCGCTCGCAGGAGCGCGTGTTCATCTTGTGCGGCATGGCGGAGGAGCCGACCTGGCCCGGCTTGAAGCCCTCGGTGACCAGCTCGTGCCCGGCCATCAGCCGGATGGTCCTCGCGACCGACGACGGCGCGGCGGCGAGCTGCACCAGCGCGGTCACCACGTCGTAGTCGAGCGAGCGCGGATACACCTGGCCGACCGAGGTGAGGGCCTGCGCGAAGCCGAGATGGCCCGCGATCCGCCGCTCCAGCTCCGCCAGCTTCGCGGTGTCGCCGCCCAGCAGGTCGAGCATGTCCTGCGCGGTGCCGACAGGGCCCTTGATCCCGCGCAGCGGATAGCGTCCGAGCAGATCCTCCAGCCGTCCGTACGCCACGAGCAGTTCGTCGGCGGCCGTCGCGAAACGCTTGCCGAGCGTGGTGGCCTGCGCGGCGACGTTGTGCGAGCGGCCGGCCATGACCAGCTCGCCGTACTCGCCCGCCAGCTTCCCGAGCCGGGCCAGCACCGCGACCGTACGGTCCCGCGTCAGCTCCAGCGACAGCCGGATCTGGAGCTGCTCGACATTCTCGGTCAGATCGCGCGAGGTCATGCCCTTGTGCACCTGCTCATGACCGGCGAGGGCGTTGAACTCCTCGATCCGCGCCTTCACATCGTGCCGGGTGACCTTCTCGCGCTCGGCGATCGACGCCAGGTCGACCTGGTCGAGCACCCGCTCGTAGTCGGCGAGCGCCGCGTCGGGCACCTCGATCCCGAGGTCCCGCTGGGCCCGCAGCACCGCCAGCCAGAGCTGACGCTCCAGCCGCACCTTCTGCTCGGGGGACCACAGCACGGCCAGCTCCGCCGAGGCGTAGCGGCCGGCAAGGACATTGGGGATGCGAGGCTTCGCGGTCACGGCAGTCACGTGAGCTGATTCTACTGGCGGTTCCGGCGGGTCCGCGCACGTCCGCGCAGGTAGGGCTCCGGGACGGCCCGCCGCGCCCCGTGCCCCCGGTCGGCCGTGCGGGCTGCCGGGCCCTGTCCTCAGTCGGCGGACGGGCTCGCCAGGGGCACCTCGTACGGGAGCAGCTCCGGACGTTTGGCCGGCCTGCCGTCGCCGGAGGAGCGGCCGGTCGCGCGGCGGACGATCCACGGCCCGAGATGCCGCCGTGCGAAACACGCGTCCTCGGCCCGCCGCGCCACCCACCGTACGGGCTCGGGCGGCGGCAGCTCCGCGCGCCAGTCGTCCTCCGCCGGCAGTCCCAGCGTCTGCCAGACCGCCTCGGCGACCCGGCGGTGGCCCTCGGCGGTGAGATGGAGCCGGTCGGTGTCCCACAGCCGCTGGTCGCCGAGTGCGGAAGCCCCGTACAGGTCCACGACCAGCGCGCCGTGCCGGGCCGCCAGCTCCTCGACGCAGAGGAACAGCTCCTCCATGCGCGGCCGGAAGCGTTCCATCACCGGGCCGTCACGGCCGGGGCTGCGCATCAGGACGAGCTGTCCGCACGACGGCGCCAGCCGCTCCACGGCCTCGGTGAGCAGTCCCCGGACCCGGCCCATGTCGCACGAGGGCCGCAGGGTGTCGTTCAGTCCGCCGACCAGCGTCACCACGTCCGCCGACATCGCCGCGGCGGTGTCCACCTGCTCGTCGAGTATCTGGCCGATGAGCTTGCCGCGTACGGCGAGATTCGCGTACCGGAAGCCCGGGGCGCGGGTGGCGAGACGTCCGGCGAGCAGATCCGCCCAGCCGCGGTACGAGCCGTCGGGGAGGAGGTCGGACATGCCCTCGGTGAAGGAGTCACCGACCGCGACAAAGCTGGTGTAGTTGGCATTCATCTCCATGGCGGAGCGATCGTACCGTGCGGTACGTACGGCCCTTCCCCGGCCCCGGGTGTGCCCCCGGCCGCCGGAGGCCAGCCCCGTTCACGCGTGTCTGCCCACCAGTTGGCGCAGGACGTCCTCCATCGTCACCAGGCCCTCCAGCCTGCCGTCCTCGTCCAGGACGGCGGCGAGATGGGTCCGGCCGCGGCGCATCGCGGTCAGTACGTCGTCCATCGGGGTCGCCGCCCGTACCCGCGCGACCGCGCGCATCGCGGAGACCGGGAACGGCTCGTCGCGCGGCGCCACGTCCAGGGCGTCCTTCACATGGAGATAGCCGAGGATCCGCCGGGTGGTGTCGACCACCGGGAAGCGCGAGAAACCGGTCCGCGCCGAGAGGCCCTCCAGCTCCCCGGGCGTGACTCCGAGCCGTACGGACACCACGCGCTCCAGCGGCATCACCACATCGCTCACCGGCCGCCGCCCGAGTTCCAGCGCGTCGTGCAGCCGCTCGGCGGCGCGGTCGTCGAGCAGTCCCGCGTGGCCCGCGTCCGTGACCAGACGGGACAGTTCGTCGTCGGAGAAGGTCGCCGTCACCTCGTTCCTGGTCTCCACGCGCAGCAGTTTGAGCAGACCGTTGGCGAAGGCGTTGACGGTGAAGATCACCGGCCGCAGCGCCCGCGCCAGCGCCACCAGCGGCGGACCGAGCAGCAGCGCGGCCCGCGCGGGCCCCGCGAGGGCGACGTTCTTGGGCACCATCTCGCCGAGCAGCATGTGCAGATAGGTCGCCAGGACGAGCGCGATCACGAACGAGACCGGATGCACCAGACCGTGCGGCATCCCGACGGCGTTGAAGAACGGCTCCAGCAGTCGCGCGATGGCGGGCTCGGCGACGACACCCAGCACCAGCGTGCAGAGCGTGATGCCGAGCTGGGCCGCCGCCAGCAGCGCCGACACATGCTCCAGACCCCAGATGACCCGGCGCGCCCGCCGGTTGCCCGCCTCGGCCTCCGGTTCGATCTGGCTGCGCCGTACGGAGACGAGCGCGAACTCGGACGCCACGAAGAACGCGTTGACGACCAGGGTCAGCAGACCGACGAAGAGCTGGATCGCGATGATCACGCGGATGCCCCGTCCTCCCCGTACGCCCCGTTCGCCTCGGCCACCCGCACCGGCGCGTGGAGCAGCAGCCGGGCCGCGCGCCGGCCCGTGGCGTCCACGACCTCCAGCAGCCAGCCGTTCAGGGCGAGACGGTCGCCCTCGGCCGGGATACGGCCCAGCTCGGTGGCGACGAGCCCGGCGAGCGTCTCGTACGGTCCCTCGGGCATCCGCAGACCGACGGTCCGCAACTGGTCGGCGCGCGCCGCCCCGTCCGCCGACCAGAGCGCCCTGCCCTCCGCGTCCTCGCCCACCGGGGCCAGATCGGCGGTCTCCTGCGGATCGTGCTCGTCGCGTACCTCGCCGACGACCTCCTCCACGATGTCCTCCAATGTCACGACCCCCGCGGTCCCGCCGTACTCGTCGATGACGACGGCCATGGTGGCGCCGCCCGACAGCCGGTCCAGCAGCCGGTCGACCGTCAGTGTCTCGGGCACCAGCAGCGGTTCACGCAGCAGCTCGGCCACCGTGCGCCGGGGCCGGCTCGCCGCCGGAACCGCCAGTACGTCCTTGATGTGCGCGATCCCGACCACCGTGTCCAGACTGTCCCGGTAGACGGGAAAGCGCGACAGACCGCTGGCCCGGGTGGCGTTGGCGACGTCCTCCGCCGTGGCCCGTTCGTCGAGGGCCATCACACGTACCCGCGGGGTCATCACGTTCTCCGCGGTCAGCCCGGCCAGGCTCAGGGTCCGTACGAACAGCTCGGCGGTGTCCTGTTCCAGCGCGCCCTCCTTGGCGGAGTGCCGGGCCAGCGCGACCAGTTCCTGCGGGCTGCGCGCGGACGCCAGCTCCTCGATGGGCTCCAGTCCGAAGCCGCGTACGATCCGGTTCGCCGTGTTGTTGAGATGGCGGATGAACGGGCGGAAGGCCGAGGAGAAACAGCGCTGCGGGGTGCCCACCACCTTCGCGACGGCCAGCGGCGACGAGATCGCCCAGTTCTTCGGCACCAGCTCCCCGACGACCATCACGAAGACCGTCGACAGGGCCGTACCGATGATCAGCGCCACCGAGGAGGCCACCGGCGGGGACAGCCCCGCGGCCTCCACCGGACCGCGGATCAGCTCGGCGACCGAGGACTGGGCGAGCATGCCGACGACGAGATTGGTCACGGTGATACCGAGCTGGGCGCCGGAGAGCTGGAAGGTGAGACTCCGTACGGCCCTCAGCGCCCCGGCCGCGCCCCGCTCGCCGCGCTCCGCGGCCCGTTCCAGATCGCCGCGTTCGACGGTGGTCAGGGAGAACTCCGCGGCGACGAAGGCCCCGCAGGCGAGCGACAGCAGGATCGCCACCACGAGCAGCAGGACTTCGGTCATCGGTTCACCTCCGTCCCATATTCGGTCAGCGGCACCAGGACCGCGCGCCGTCGGCGCGCGGGATCCGGACGCCCTTCGCCGCCCGGCTCCGCTTGCCGGTACTAGCGTGTGCGCGCTAGCTTGGTGAGGTGGCGAAGACGCAGCTGAACGTACGGGTGGAGGAGACCACCGCGGAGACCGCGCGGCGGCGGGCCTCCCAGCGCGGGATCAGTGTGAACCGCTACATCGAAGAGCTGGTCAAACAGGACGAGGGCGAGGCCGGCCGCACCTTCGTCGAGTCCGCCGCCGACTTCATGAAGCAGTACGCGACGGTCTTCACCGAGGAATTCGGCCCGGAGCGCGAAGGCGCGCGTTGACCCTTCGGATCGAACTCGCCTGGCTCCTGATGGTCGCGGAGCGCCACACACCCGGCGACCCGCAGGTCACCGACTGGGGAGCGCTCGTCGCGGCCGTGAGCCGCCATGAGGCGGAGATATTCGGCACCCCCGTGTACGCGGACGCGCCCGACCGCGCCGCCGCCCTGCTGCAACTGCTGCTCCATGTGCCGGCGCTGGAGCGCTCCAACGCGCTGTTCGCCTCCGCCGTGGCGTACGGCTATCTCGTCGCCAGCGGACTGAAGGTCACCACCTCGCCGGAGCGCGTACGGGATCTCGCCAAGCTGGTCAAGGACGGCACGGCCGACGTCCGTGCCATCGCCGACGAACTGCGCGCCTGGAGCTTCTGAGCGGCGGACGGCGACGGCCGCCGCTCATCCGTCCTCGGCGAAAGACCCCGGCCCGGCCCGAAGCCCCGGCCCGGCCCCGGGCGCGTCCGCGTACTCCGCACCGAACCGCGCCGCGTTCCACCGGCCGTCCAGCGAAGGCGCCAGCCACCGCGGCGCCCGCGCCCGGAACTCCACCGGATCCAGCGCGCCCGCGCCCTCCGGCACCGCGCCCAGCAGCGGAGCCCCCGCCGCCTCCGGCAGATCCGTCAGATTGCACCGCTCCGCGAGCCCCGGCACGGCCGGCCAGCTTCCGATCACCACACCCGCGAGCGTCAGCGATCTCGCCCGCAGAGCCTCGGCGGTGAGCGCGGTCGTGTTGAGTGTGCCGAGCCCGGCGGGGACCACCGTCAGCACCGGAGCCCCCAGCAGCCGGGCCGCGTCCGCGAGCGTCCCGCCTCGCCCGTCGAACCGTACGAGCAGCCCGCCCGCGCCCTCGACCAGCACCAGATCGTGCCCGGCGGCCAGCTTCTCGGCCGCCTCGGCCACCTCGTCGGGCCGCACCGGCGCCGCTCCGGCCCGGCGCGCCGCCGTCGCCGGGGCCAGCGGTTCGGGGAACCGGGCCAGTTCGGCCGCCGTCAGCGGACCCGCCAGCCGTACCACCTCCGCCGCGTCACCCCGTCCGTCCGGACCGATCCCGGTCTGCGCGGGCTTGAGGACCGCGACCGTACGTCCACGCGCCAGCGCCGCCGCGGCGACCGCCGCCGTGACGACGGTCTTGCCGATCTCCGTCCCGGTCCCCGTCACGATCAGCACGGGCATGGCTCAGCCCTCCCGCGCCGCCGCGGTCACCGCGCGGCAGATCCGTGCGACATCGTCGTCACCCGTCACATACGGCGGCATCGTGTAGACGAGATCGCGGAACGGCCGCAGCCAGACGCCCTCCCGCACCGCCGCCCGGGTCGCCGTCGCCATGTCCACCTCGTGGTCGAGCTGGACGACACCGATCGCGCCGAGCACCCGGACATCCCGTACCCCCGGCAGTGACACTGCCTCGGCGAGCCCGTCGCGCAGACCCGTCCCGATCCGCTTGACCACGCCCTCCCAGTCCTGGCCGAGCAGCAGCTCGATCGAGGCGCGGGCGACGGCCGAGGCCAGCGGATTGCCCATGAACGTCGGTCCGTGCGCCAGTACGGGCACCTCACCGCGCGAGATGCCGTCGGCCACCCGCGCGGTGCACAGCGTTGCCGCCATGGAGAGATAACCGCCGGTCAGCGCCTTGCCCAGACACATCACATCGGGCGAGACGCCGGCCTGGTCGGCGGCGAAGAGCGTGCCCGTACGCCCGAACCCCGTCGCGATCTCGTCGAAGATCAGCAGCACACCGTGCGTGTCGCACGCCTCCCGCAGCACACGCAGATACTCGGGGGAGTGGAAGCGCATTCCGCCCGCGCCCTGTACCACCGGCTCGACCACGACCGCCGCCAGCTCCTCCGCGTGCCGGGCGATCAGGGTGCGCAGCGCCCGCGCGTAGCCCTCCTCGTACTCGACCGGCGGGGCCTGCGCGAAGATCTGCCGCGGCAGGATCCCCGACCACAGCTCGTGCATACCGCCGTCCGGGTCGCAGACGGACATCGGCGTCCAGGTGTCACCGTGGTAGCCGCCGCGCCAGGTCAGCAGCCGCCGCTTCTCCGGGCGTCCCAGCGAGCGCCAGTACTGGAGGCACATCTTCGCCGCGACCTCGACCGCCACCGAGCCCGAGTCGGAGAGAAAGACATGGCGCAGCGGCTCGGGCGTGATCTCGACGAGCAGTGAGGCGAGCCGGACGGCGGGCTCGTGCGTGAGCCCGCCGAACATCACATGGCTCATCCGGTCGAGCTGGCCGCGCGCCGCCGCGTTGAGCTCCGGGTGGTTGTAGCCGTGGATCGCCGACCACCAGGACGCCATGCCGTCGACCAACTCGCGCTGTCCGTGCGCGGGCCGGGCCAGCCGCAGCCGTACCCCGGACGCGGACTCCACGACCAGCGGCGCGGTACGGCCCGGCATGGGCCCGTACGGATGCCAGACGTGGGCCCGGTCCAGGGCCAGCAGTGCGTCGGGGGACAGCTCAGGCATTGGGCGCCAGATCAGTGCCGGCGCCTCGGCGGCGTACGGCGACCAGGTCCCGGCGGGC
>NZ_MAUD01000091.1 GCF_001700515.1 Streptomyces lushanensis | reverse complement strand
CGGCGGCGCCGCCGACGCCATCAAGGACGGCGCGCTGGACGGGGTCGGCAAGATCATCGCGGTGCACTGCGATCCCCGTGTCGACGCCGGGCTGATCGGGCTGCGCCACGGGCCCATCACCTCCGCCTGCGACCGGCTGGAGATCTCCCTCGACGGCCCCGGCGGCCACACCGCGCGCCCGCATCTCACCACCGACCTGGTCACGGCCGTGGCCAAGGTCGCCACCGAGGTCCCGGCCCTGCTGGCCCGCCGGGTCGACGCCCGCGCCGGGCTCGCCGTCACCTGGGGACGTATCGAGGCGGGCCACGCCTGCAACGTCATCCCGCAGCACGCCGAGCTCTCCGGCACCGTCCGCTGCCTGGACCTGCCCGCCTGGCGCGACGCCCCGGACCTGGTCCATGCCGCGATCGACGAGGTCGCCACGCTCCATCACGCCAAGTCACAGATCAACTACGTCCGCGGAGTGCCGCCGGTCGTCAACGACCCGGTCGTCACGGAGCTGCTGCGCGCCGCCCAGACCGCGCGCCGCGGTTCGTATGCGATCGAGGACACCGAGCAGAGCCTCGGCGGTGAGGACTTCTCCTGGTATCTGGAGCATGTGCCGGGCGCGATGGCCAGGCTCGGCGTCCGTACGCCGGGCAGCCAGGCCCGGTACGACCTGCATCGTGGTGATTTCGATGTGGACGAGCAGGCGATCGAGGTCGGTGTGGAGCTGTTCACGGCAGCCGCGTTGATCGACGGAAACCGTTTGTGAAACCATTTGTCATCGGCCGTGAACACCTGTCGTCACCTCCCGTTCGCGACGATCCGATAACAGCTTCCGTACAGGTCTTTATCTGACATCTACGCGCGTTACGATCGCCGCGAAACCAGCGCCGGAAGAGGCGCTTCGGTCAGGTTGAAGGGACCACCCTCTTGCGCCGGGTAACCAAGATTGCTGCGGCGGGCATCGCCTCCGCCGCGCTCGCTCTGACTGCCACCGCGTGTGGCAGCACTTCGGCCGACAAGGCCAAGGAAAACGCTCCGTCGAGCTCGGCCGCCGCCGCGGACGGCGTCAAGGTCGGTGTCGCCTACGACGTGGGCGGCCGCGGTGACCACTCCTTCAACGACTCCGCCGCGCGCGGTACGGACAAGGCCAAGGCGGAGTTCGGCGGTGAGGTCAAGGAACTGACCGCCAAGACCACCGACACCGAGGCCGACCGCGTCGAGCGCCTGACCCAGCTCGCCCAGGCCGGGTACAACCCGGTCGTCGGCATCGGCTACGCCTACTCCAACTCGATGAAGCAGGTGGCGGTCAAGTTCCCCGACACCACCTTCGGCATAGTCGACTCGGTCGTCGACGCGAAGAACGTCGACAACATCGTCTTCACCGAGGAGCAGGGCTCCTACCTCGCGGGTGTGGCCGCGGCGCTGAAGACGCAGAAGAAGCACGTCGGCTTCATCGGCGGTGTCGACGTACCGCTGATCAAGAAGTTCGAGGCGGGCTTCGTCCAGGGCGTCAAGGACACGGACAAGAGCCTGAAGGTCGACGTCCAGTACCTGTCGCACGGTTCGGACACCTCCGGCTTCGCCAGCCCCGACAAGGGCAAGGCCGCCGCCCAGGGCATGCTCGACAAGGGCGCGGACGTCATCTACTCGGCCGCCGGCTCCTCCGGTTCCGGTTCCATCGAGGCCGTCAACGGCGTCAAGGGCGCCTGGGCGATCGGCGTCGACTCCGACCAGTACAACCAGGCCTCGCTCGCCAAGTACAAGGACTCGATCCTGACCTCGGTCGTCAAGAACGTCGACGTCGGCGTCTACGACCTGATCAAGTCGGTCCACGAGAAGAAGCCGCTGCTGGGCACCAACAGCTACTCGCTGGCCAAGGACGGCGTCTCGCTCGCCACCAGCGGTGGTTTCATCGATGACATCCAGGCCAAGATCGACGAGGCCAAGCAGAAGATCATCGACGGCACCATCACCGTCAAGACCGCCCCGTGACCTACGGTGTGATCCCCACCGGCACGCGGCTCCCCGTCCTTTCGGGTCCCGCCGCCGGCTGAGCGTACGGGCCGGCCCTGTCGCCCGGCTGCCGCCTGCCGCGTCACGCCGGCCGGACCGGCGTCAGTCGGACGACAGGGCCCGGGGAGAGGCCTTCACCCCCTCTTCCCGGGCCCATAACGATGTGTCAACTCTACGCGCGTAGGCGGGAGTTGACGCGCTAGCGTCACCACGCCCCCCGCCCCAACGCTCCTTCCTCCGAGGAGAGTGCGCCATCAACGCGTCCAGCCCTCCCGCCGTCGAATTGCGCGGCATCACCAAACGCTTCCCCGGTGTCGTCGCCAACAGCGATATCGACATCACCGTGCGCAGAGGCACCGTGCACGCCCTCTGCGGCGAGAACGGCGCCGGCAAGTCGACGCTGATGAAGATCCTCTACGGGATGCAGAAGCCCGACGAGGGAACCATCACCGTCGACGGTGACCAGGTCACCTTCGGCAGCCCGGCGGACGCCATCGCTCGTGGCATCGGCATGGTGCACCAGCACTTCATGCTCGCCGACAACCTCACCGTCCTGGAGAACGTCGCCCTCGGCGGCGAGAAGCTCCACGGCATCGGCTCCCGCGCCCGCGCCAGGATCCGGGAGATCTCGGACGCCTACGGCCTCGGTGTACGGCCCGACGTCCTCGTCGAGGAACTCGGCGTCGCCGACCGCCAGCGCGTGGAGATCCTCAAGGTCCTCTACCGCGGCGCGCGCACCCTGATCCTCGACGAGCCCACCGCGGTGCTCGTCCCGCAGGAGGTCGAGGCGCTCTTCGACAATCTCCGCGAGCTCAAGTCCGAGGGCCTGACCGTCATCTTCATCTCCCACAAGCTGGGCGAGGTGCTGTCGGTCGCGGACGAGATCACCGTCATCCGCCGCGGTACGACCGTGGGCACCGCCGATCCGCGCTCCACCACCTCCCGGCAGCTCGCCGAGCTGATGGTCGGCAGTGAGCTGCCCTCGCCGGAGACCCGTGAGTCGACGGTCACCGACGTACCCGCCCTGACGGTCCGTGATCTGAGGCTGACCGCCACCGACACCGACGGTGTCGTACGGGACGTCCTCGCCGGGATCGACTTCACCATCCACCGCGGCGAGGTCCTGGGCATCGCCGGCGTGGAGGGCAACGGCCAGGCCGAACTGGTCGAGGCGATCATGGGCATGCGCGATCCCGACGGCGGAGTCATCACCCTCGACACCACCGACATCTCCCACGCGCCCACCCGCAGGCGGCGCGAGAGCGGTATCGGCTACATCCCCGAGGACCGCCACCGGCACGGACTGCTGCTGGAGGCGCCGCTCTGGGAGAACCGCATCCTCGGCCATGTCACCGAGCGCCCCAACTCCCGTGGCGGACTCATCGACGCCGGGGCCGCCCGTCTCGACACCGAGCGGATCGTGCGCGAGTACGACGTCCGCACCCCCGGGATCGACGTCACCGCGGGCTCCCTCTCCGGCGGCAACCAGCAGAAGCTGATCGTCGGCCGCGAGATGAGCCACACGCCCAAGCTGCTGATCGCCGCGCATCCCACCCGTGGGGTGGACGTCGGCGCCCAGGCGCAGATCTGGGACCAGATCAGGGAGGCACGCCGCGGCGGTCTCGCCGTTCTGCTGATCTCCGCCGACCTGGACGAGCTGATCGGCCTGTCCGACACCCTGCGGGTGATGTACCGGGGCCGGCTCGTCGCCGACGCCGATCCCGCCACGATCACCCCCGAGGAACTGGGCTCCGCGATGACGGGCGCCGTCACCGGCCATCTGGAGGGCCAGGACACGGCCGGGGTCCCGGCCACCGGAACCCGAGCTGGGGGAGAGGACCGATGAAGAAGCTCACCTCCCGGATCGACAGGGAGCGGCTGCTCCTCGCCGTCGCCGCCCCCGTACTGGCCGTGGTCGCCGCGCTGGTCGTCACCGCGCTGGTCATCGCCGTCACCGGCAAGAACCCCTTCGACGCGTTCAACGACATGCTGTCGTACGGCTCCGCCAGCGACAGCCAGGTCTACATCCTCAACAAGGCCACCACGTACTACCTCGCGGGCGTCGCGGTCGCCATCGGCTTCCGGATGAACCTGTTCAACATCGGGGTCGACGGCCAGTACCGCATCGCCGCGTTCTTCGCCGCGGTCGTCGGCGGCACCCTGGATCTGCCGGGCATCGTCCAGATCCCGGTGATCATCATCGTCGCGATGCTGGTCGGCGCCATGTGGGCCGGGATCGCCGGTGTCCTCAAGACCTCACGCGGAGTCAGCGAGGTCATCTCCACGATCATGCTGAACTCCATCGCCACCGCGATCATCGGCTATCTGATCCAGCCCGAGCGGCTCGGGCAGCTCGACGAGGCGGGCACGCTCGTCTCCACCAGGCCGCTGCCCGAGTCGTCGTGGTTCTTCACCATCGACATGGGCCCGGCCGGTCTTCTGTGGGGCTTCCTCGTCGTCGCCGTCCTGGCCGGCCTCGCCTACTGGTTCGTCCTCGGCCGCACCCGCTTCGGCTTCGACCTGCGGGCCGTCGGCCAGTCCGAGTCGGCCGCCGCCGCGAGCGGTGTCAGCGTCAAGCGGATGGTCGTCACCAGCATGATCCTCTCGGGCGGTATGGCCGGGCTGATCGGTATGCCGACGCTGCTCAACGAGAGCCACATGTACAGCAACGACTTCCCGCTGGGCATCGGCTTCACCGGTATCGCGATCGCGCTCCTCGGCCGCAACCACCCGATCGGCATCGCCCTCGCCGCACTGCTCTGGGGCTATCTGGAGCGCACCACCAACCACCTTGAGGTGATCGGCTACGACAAGGAGATCCTCGGCGTGCTCCAGGGCGTCATCGTCCTGTGCGTCGTGATCGCCTACGAACTCGTGCGCCGCTACGGCCTCCGGCGCCAGCAGCAGCGGGTCGGCGCCGAACTCGCCGCCCAGGCCGCCCAGCCCGCCAAGACCGAGAAGCTGGAGGTGGCGGGATGACTGCCACGACGACCGCCACTCCGCCTCCGGCCGCGCCGAAGGCTCCGGGCGCCCGGCCGCCCGTACGCCGCAGGCTCACCCTCGCGCGGGTGCTGCTGATCATCGCGGGCGCCCTGATCCTGCTGTCCGCCGTACGGGTGCTCACCGGCGCCGACCAGCTCACCTCCACGGGCCAGATCAGCGCGTCCCTCGGCCTCGCCGTGCCGATCGGTCTGGCCGGTCTGGCCGGTCTCTGGTCGGAGCGGGCCGGTGTGGTCAACATCGGTCTCGAAGGCATGATGATCCTCGGCACCTTCGGGGCCGGCTGGGTCGGCTGGCAGACCAATCCCTGGCTCGGACTGCTCGCCGGTGTCGCCTTCGGCGTTCTCGGCGGACTGCTGCACGCGGTGGTGACCGTCACCTTCGGTGTCGACCACATCGTCTCCGGTGTGGCCATCAACCTGCTGGCCCTCGGTGTCACGCAGTATCTCGCCAAGATCTTCTTCAACTCCGGCGAGGCGCTGACCAAGGGCGGCAATCCCAAGCAGTCGCCACCGGTCGACTCCATTCCGGATGTGACCGTCCCCGGGCTCTCCGACGGTCTCGGCTCCCTGGCGGACCACCACTGGTTCCTGGTCTCGGACCTCGCGGGCATCCTCGGCGGTCTGGTCACGCATGTCTCGGTGCTGACGGTCTTCGCCGCGGTGCTCTTCGTCGCCACCTGGTGGCTGCTGTGGCGGACGCCGTTCGGGCTGAGACTGCGCTCCTGCGGCGAGAACCCGATCGCGGCCGAGTCGCTGGGCGTCAACGTCTACTCGTACAAATACGCGGCCGTCGCCGTCTCCGGCGGTCTGGCCGGTCTCGGTGGTGCCTTCCTCGCGACCGTCCCGTCGCACATCTACCTGGAGGGCCAGACCGGCGGGCGCGGCTACATCGGTCTCGCCGCGATGATCTTCGGCAACTGGCGGCCGGGCGGGCTCGCCATGGGCGCGGGCCTGTTCGGCTTCTCCGACGCGCTCCAGCTCCGCAACGGCGGCGAGACCGTCCACGCGCTGCTGCTTCTGCTGGTCGTGCTGCTGGTGCTGCTCGCCGTGTGGAAGGCGTACCGGAAGGCGATGGTCCAGGCCGCCGCGAGCGCGGTGACCGCCGTACTCATCCTGGTCTGGTACCTGCTGACGGACACCGTGCCCGAGGACTTCGTCGGCGCCACGCCGTATGTCGTGACTCTTCTGGTGCTCTCCCTGTCGGCGCAGCGGCTGCGGATGCCGAAAGCTGATGGCATGCGCTATCGCAGAGGACAGGGCAAGTGACCACGGCCGCGCCGGGCGCGGACGTCGACTGGGAGACCCTGCGGGCCGCGGCCCGCGCGGCCATGGCCCACGCGTACGTTCCGTACTCCCGCTATCCGGTCGGCGCCGCCGCACTGGTGGACGACGGCCGTACGATCACCGGCTGCAACGTCGAGAACGCCTCCTACGGCCTCGCGCTGTGCGCGGAGTGCGGTCTGGTCTCCGCCCTCCAGCTCGGCGGCGGCGGCCGGCTCACCCACTTCACCTGTGTCGACGGCACGGGCGAGGTGCTGGTGCCGTGCGGACGGTGCCGGCAGTTGCTGTACGAGTTCGGCGGCCCGGAACTGGTCCTGGAGACGCCGGACGGAATCCGCACGCTCGACGAGATGCTCCCGCAGGCCTTCGGCCCGGGGCACCTCACCTGAGACCCGGCCCCGGCACCGCCGCGATCCGGCGGGCCGGGGCCGTACTGCCGTGTACGCCGTCGCACGGCCGGTGGACGACCTGTGTGACCGTGTGACCCGTATGACCCCGTGTACGAAAGGAACGCCATGGACGTCATCTCCGTCATCCGCGCCAAGCGGGATGGGGGCGAACTGAGCCCGGAGCAGATCGACTGGGTGATCGACGCCTATACGCGCGGTGAGGTCGCCGACGAGCAGATGTCGGCGCTGGCGATGGCGATCCTGCTCAACGGTATGAACCGCGCCGAGATCGCCCGCTGGACGGCCGCCATGATCGCCTCCGGTGAGCGCATGGACTTCTCCGCGCTCTCGCGGCCCACGGCCGACAAGCACTCCACCGGCGGAGTGGGCGACAAGATCACGCTGCCGCTGGCCCCGCTGGTGGCCGCCTGCGGCGCCGCCGTACCGCAGCTCAGCGGCCGTGGTCTCGGTCACACCGGCGGCACGCTCGACAAGCTGGAGTCCATCCCGGGCTGGCGCGCCCTGCTCTCCAACACCGAGATGCTGGACGTCCTGGAGAGCACCGGCGCGGTCATCTGCGCGGCGGGTGACGGTCTGGCCCCGGCGGACAGGAAGCTCTACGCGCTGCGCGATGTCACCGGCACCGTCGAGGCCATCCCGCTGATCGCCTCCTCGATCATGTCCAAGAAGATCGCGGAGGGTACGGGCTCGCTCGTCCTGGACGTCAAGGTCGGCTCCGGCGCCTTCATGAAGACCGTCGAGGACGCCCGTGAACTCGCCGCCACCATGGTGGGCCTGGGCACCGACCACGGCGTGCGGACCGTGGCGCTGCTCACCGACATGTCCACGCCGCTCGGTCTGACGGCGGGCAACGCCCTGGAGGTGCGGGAGTCGGTCGAGGTGCTCGCGGGCGGCGGCCCGGCCGATGTCGTGGAGCTGACTCTCGCCCTCGCGCGCGAGATGCTCGACGCGGCGGGCCTCAAGGACGCCGACCCGGCGAAGGCGCTGGCCGACGGCTCGGCGATGGACGTCTGGCGCCGGATGATCGCGGCCCAGGGCGGCGATCCGGACGCGGCGCTGCCCGTCGCCCGTGAGCGGCATGTGGTCACCGCTCCGTCGTCGGGCGTCCTCACCCGGCTCGACGCGTACGGCGTCGGCGTCGCCGCCTGGCGGCTCGGCGCTGGCCGCGCGCGCAAGGAGGACCCGGTCCAGGCGGGCGCGGGCGTCGAACTGCACGCCAGGCCCGGCGACGAGATCACGGCGGGCCGGCCGCTGCTGACGCTGCACACGGACACGCCGGAGAAGTTCGACTACGCGCTGGAGGCGCTGGAGGGCGCGTACGACCTCGCGCCGTCCGGCACCTCGTACCGGCCGACCCCGGTGGTGCTGGAGCGTATCTCCTACCCGGTCGGCTGATCCGGGCCGGTCCGGGGCCCGCGGCCGACCCCAGGGGACGTCAACGACCCGTCCGGGTGAACGGGACCGGTGGACCCCCACCGGCCCCGTCAGTCATGCTGGGATCGGTGACGTACCGATTGGAGACCGCCAATGAGCGCACTCACTGTCGACCCCCCGACGGCCCATGGCCACGAGTGGGACGACCTTGTCCGACTCTGGGAGGAGACGGACGCACCCGAGGGCAGCAAGGTGGAGATCATCGAGGGGATCGTCACCGTGTCGCCTTCGCCCGCGAACAAGCACAACAAGATTGCGGCCAAGGTGCAGCGAAGTCTGTACCGCGTACTGCCGGAGGACTGGAACGTTTGTCAGACGCTGGGAGTCGCCGTCCCTTCACGGCTGGGTCTGTACATTCCGGACCTCGTGGTGGTCGCTGACACCGCCCTGGACGAGCCCGGCAATTTCGTCCCCGCCACCGCGGCGGAACTGGTCGTCGAGATCACCTCGAAGTCCAACGCGAGCCATGACCGCATCACCAAGACCGCGAGCTATGCACAGGCGGGTATTCCGCTCTATCTGCTCATCGACGCCTGGGCCCCGGGCGGTCCGACGGTCACTCTTTACGGGGAGCCCACGGGCGATGTCTACAGAGTGCACCAGGCGGTGAAGTTCGGCGAGGACATCGTCCTGCCCGACCCCTTCGGGCTGACCATTGAAACGGCCGCCTTCCCGGTCGACTGACCGTCCCTGACCGACTGCGGACACCACGACCGCCCCGATGAGTTCCGGCCATCGGGGCGGTCTCATTGGGCGTGGACGCCACTGAACCGATCGTTCTCGTCATCGCGGGCCGGCTCACCTCGGCCGATGTGCCGCGCCTGTGCGAGGAGCTGACGGCACGTCTGTACGGCACGGGCGCGGCCGAGGTGATCTGTGACGTCGGCGGCCTCGGCCCGCCGGACCTCACGGCCGTCGACGCGCTGGCCAGACTCCATCTGACCGCCCGCCGTCAGGGCTGCCGCCTCCGCCTGCGCGCCGCCGACCGCGAACTGCGGCTGCTCCTCGACCTGGTGGGCCTCCTGGGCCTGGCGACGGGCGCTCTTCCCGGCCCGGTCCAGGAGCAGCCGGGGAGCGTCGACGGCGAGCACCGCTGAGAGGCATGTCCCGTCGTGCGCCCCCGGGGGCTCCTGGACCGGGGACTCAGACTTCCTGGCCGGACCTCGGGGGCTCGGACTTCGAGGCGCCCAGCCTCGGCGGCAGACCGAACAGCGGGAACCAGCGGGCCGTGTCCAGGAAGTTGTGGATGCCCGCGATCCTGCCGTCCTCGATCTCGATGATCTGGAGCGCCCAGGGCGTATGGCCGTCGCCGTCCTCGGCCGGGTGGTAGTGGGCGAACGCCGGAGTGCCGTTGGCCGCCGTCGGCACGAGCCGGGAACCACGGCAGACGGAGCCCACACCGAGCATCCAGCCCACGATGTTCTCGTGGCCCTGGAGCCACAGGTCGTACGGCGGCATGGAGAACTTGGCGTCGTCGTGGAGCAGCGCCGTCAGCGCCTCCATGTCATAGCCCTCGAAGGCCGCGACATACCGCTCCAGCAGCGCCTTCTGCTCGTCGTCCAGCGGATCGGCCGTATCGGTCTCGGCGGGCTCCGTCTCGGCGAGCGTCGCGCGGGCCCGCTGGAGCGCGCTGTTGACGGAGGCGACCGACGTGCCCAGCAGCTCGGCGACCTCGCTCGCCTTCCAGGCCAGCACCTCCCGCAGGATCAGCACGGCCCGCTGCTTGGGCGGAAGATGCTGGAGCGCGGCGACGAACGCCAGCCGGATCGTCTCCCGCGACACCGCCGTGTCCGCCGGATCCGCCACCGACGGCAGCACCCGCCCGTCCGGCACCGGCTCCAGCCAGGTGATCTCCGGACGGGCGTTGAGCTGCGCCTCCGCCACGGGCGTCGCGGCCGTGAGATCCATGGGCCGCGCCCTGCGGTTGCCCGCGTTGAGCATGTCCAGACAGACGTTCGTCGCGATGCGGTAGAGCCAGGACCGGAGCGAGGAGCGGCCCTCGAACTTCTCGAAGCCCCGCCACGCGCGCACCATCGTGTCCTGCACGGCGTCCTCCGCCTCGAAGGCCGAGCCCAGCATCCGGTAGCAGTAGCCGGTCAGCTCCGTCCGGTGCTTCTCCAGCCGTGCGTCAAGGTCCTGTGCCGAAACAAGATCACTCATAGGTCACCCCAGTCGCCCCCTTGGAACCAGTCCCCCGGAAGCTACCGCACGGCACTGACAACGGGGCCCGGGTTCCGGCGACCCGGGTTTTCCCGGCTCAGGTTCCGGGCTTGCGCCCGTAGACGTAGACGTCGTCACCGTTCTTCAGGAGGGACCAGTACTTACTGGCGGCGGCCTTCGTCATGTTCACGCAGCCGTGCGAACCCGGCGGGTTCCACATGCTGACACCGACCGAGTGGAAGGCCTGGCCGCCGTCGAAGAACTGGCTGTACGGCATGGGCACGTCGTAGATCGAGGAGACGTGGTTCTTGTTCCGCCAGTAGATCTTCTTGAGCCCGGTCCTGGTCTCGTAGCCGTTGCGCCCGGTACGCACCGGCACCGGCCCGTACACCAGCTTCTTGCCGTCCTGGACCCAGCTCAACTGCCGGGTGAGGTCGACACAGGCGATACGGCCCTTGTTGACCGGGCACTTGCCGGCCTTGTTCGGCGTCCTGCCCGCGGCCTTCTGCTTGTTCATCAGGTCCATCACGCCCCAGGTGACGGGTCCCGCGTAACCGATGGTCGGCGTGATGCCGTGCTTCGACTGGAAGGCGCGGATGGCCTTGCAGTCGGCCGCCGACTGCTTGCCGTCCACGGGCCGCCCCAGGAACTTCTCGACCTGCTTCTGATACGGGCCCTTGCTGGTCGTACAGGAAGCCGCCTGCGCGGTCCCGGCACCCAGCCCCACGGCCAACGGGACCACCAGCGCGGCGACCCCGGCCGCCACGGCCCCGGTACGGCGTATCTGCCCCATCTCTTCCTCCCCCTTCGGTACACATCACCCGTGTGGCGTACTCGGGGTGGTAGACGGGCGAGGAGGGCGTGGAGTTGCACGGACGGGACGGGAGATTTCCCTCAGCCGCGGGAGGTTTGGACGCCGGCGGCGCCGGCCGGGGCGGCCGTCCGCCAGCGTTCGGCGCGGGCGCGGTGTGTGCCGTACAGGGTGACCGAGACGACGCCGAACACCGCCGCCAGGCCCAGGAGTACGGTCGCCGGCCAGCCGCCCGCGTGGAACGCGACGGCGCCCAGCGTTCCGCCGGCGCTGCTGCCCACGTAGTACGCCGACTGGTAGAGCGCCGAGGCCTGGGCGCGGCCCGTCCCGGCCGAGCGGCTCACCGCGGACGCGGCGACCGCGTGGCCCGCGAAGAAGCCCGCCGTGATCAGCACCAGACCGAGCAGCACCGCGGCCAGTGTGTCCGCCAGCGAGAGCAGCAGACCCGCCGTCGTCGTCCCCACCGCCAGATACAGCGCGCCGCGCCGGCCCAGCCGTCCGACCAGCCGCCCGGCCGCCGCCGAGGAGACCGTACCGACCAGATAGACCAGGAAGACGGAGCCGATGACGCCCTGCGGGAGATGGAACGGCGCTCCCGCCAGCCGGTAGCCGATCACGGTGTAGACCGCGCCGAACACCGTCATGAAGAGCGCGCCGATCGCGTACAGCCTGCGCAGCAGCGGATCGGCGAGATGCCCGCCGACCGTCCGCGCCAGCGACCGCGCGCTCAGCGAACGCGGTGTGAAGTTCCGTGCCGTGGGCAGCAGTACGCGGAAGACCACCGCGCACACCACCGCCAGCAGCCCGACCGCGCCGAGCGCCGCGCGCCAGCCCCAGAGCTGCGCGACCCAGCCGGTGAGGATACGGCCGCTCATCCCGCCCACGCTGTTGCCCGCGACGAACAGACCGATCGCGCCGATCAGCGCCTTGGGCCGTACCTCCTCGGCGAGGAACGCCATCGCCGACGCCGGCAGCCCGGCGAGCGCCGCGCCCTGGACGGCGCGCAGCGCCACCAGCCACTCCAGGTTCGGCGCGAACGGCACCAGCAGTCCGACCACGACGGCGACCGCCAGTGAGACGGTCATCAGCGTGCGCCGCCCGAAGCGCTCGGACAGCGCGCTCAGCGGCAGTACGAAGAGCGCCAGCGCGCCCGTGGCCGCCGAGACCGTCCAGCTCGCCCGGCCCGCCGTCGCACCGAGACCGGTGGAGATGGCGGGCAGCAGGGCCTGGGTGGAGAAGAGGAGGGCGAAGGTGGCGACTCCGGCGGCGAAGAGCGCGAGGCTCGTCCGGCGGTAGCCGGGACGGCCGGGGCCGAGGAGCGCGGCGGAGGCTTCGGGATCGGCGGCGGTGGACGGCGCGGAGGAGGCACCCACGGTGGTGGGCGCCCCGGTACTGACGGAAGGCATGTCTCGAACGTAAGGACGGCGGCTTCATGCGTCCAATGCATGGATTGGCGATAATCGTTCCCATGACGCATGAGCAGAGGTCACAGAAGCGCGTGTCATGGAACAGTTACGAAGAAGACATGGCGGCGACGCTTGGTGCGGCGGGCGCGGCGAGTGTGTCCGGTGCGGTCGGCCCGTCCGGTGCGGCCGAGCTGGACCCCGGGTCCTGGCCGGCTCTTCTGGCGCCGCGCCTCGCGTACTTCGCCGGTGTGGCCCGTCATGAGCATGTGACCCGCGCTGCGCAGGACATGGGCGTACCGCAGTCCACGCTCTCGCGGGCGATGGTCCGGCTCGAACAGGACCTGGACATCGCGCTGTTCGCCCGCAGGGGCCGTACGGTCGCGCTCACCCCGGCGGGCCGTACCTTCCTCGCCTCGGTCGAGCGGGCCCTCGCGGAGGTGGCGCGCGCGGCCGAGTCCGTACGGGCCGACGCGGACCCGGAGTCCGGCAAGGTGGCCTTCGGCTTTCTGCACACCATGGGGTCCGAGACCGTGCCGGAACTCATCCGGGCCTTCCGCGCCGACCACCCGCGGGTGCGGTTCCAGCTCGTCCAGAACTACGGCGAGGCGATGCTGGAGCGCATGCGCGCGGGCGAACTGGACCTCTGCCTCACCTCGCCGGTGCCGGACGCGCCGGATCTGGTGGCCCGCCGGGTCGACGAGCAGCGGCTGCGGCTGGTCGTCCCCGACGACCACCGGCTCGCCGGGCGCCGGCGGATCCGGCTCGCCGAGGCGGCGGACGAGACGTTCGTCACGCTGGAGCCGGGGTACGGGCTGCGCCGTATCACCGACGCCCTCTGCGCCGAGGCGGGCTTCCGGCCGCGTGTGGCCTTCGAGGGCGAGGAGGCGGAGACGCTGCGCGGTCTGGTCGCGGCGGGTCTGGGCGTGGCGCTGCTGCCTCCACCGGCCGTGGCCCGCCCGGGAGTGGTCGAACTGACGGTCACGGCGCCGCGCGCGGTACGTGAGATCGGGCTGGCCTGGCTCGACGGCCACCCGGACACGCCACCGGTGGCGGCCTTCAAACGCTTCCTGCTCTCCCGCAGAGGCCAACTGCTCCCGAACTGACGCGACCTGGGAAGCGGCCGGCTTCGGCCGCTCGCCCCCCGGCCCAACACCCCTGCGGTGTGTGCGCAGTCGCGACCGTCGAGCCGCCCGCCCGCCGACCGCAGTCCGCCCGCCCGCTCGACCCCGCCCGCCTCTACCGCCGCAGTAACCTCGCGAATCCCGCCGCCAACGGCATACGCAGCCCCAGCGGCGGCGGCGCCGCCAGGGCGTCCGCGACCGGGCGGGAGTAGGCACGGGAGAGCAGCGCGCCCAGGACGAAGTCCGTGGCCAGGGCCAGGACTTCCTCGTGGTGCTGGCGCAGCGCGTGCCCGTCGGAGTGCACCTCGAAGCGGCAGATGTCGCGGCTGATCTTCTTGGCCCGTTCGGCCAGCCGGTAGGAGAGTTCCGGATCGCTGCGTTCGTCATTGGTGCCGTGCATGATCAGCACATGCCGGCCCGTGAGCTGCGCCACCGACTCCGGCTCCACCGCCCTGTCCTCCTCCGGCAGCCAAGGAGCCATCGCCAGCACGGAGTTGACCGCGGAGTGTCCCGCCGCCCGGAGCGCGGCCCGGCCGCCCATCCCGTGTCCGGCCAGACACACCGGTACGTCGCCGTACCGCCGTACGACCTCCTCCGTCGCCCACTCGGCGTCCGCCGCGAGCCGCGCGTCCGTGCCGTTCCAGCCGCGTCCGCGGTAGTGCACCACATGGACGACCAGCCCTTCCGCCGCGCCCGATCTCGCCAACGCCCGTGCCAGCGGCAGCACTCGGGCGTACGCGACGGGCGAGGGACGGCGGTCGGACACCGGCTCGCCGGTGGGAAGCACCAGGATCACGCCCCCCGTGGCCGCTCCCGCGGGAAGTGCGGCGAACGCCCGTCCCAACCGTGCCCGTGGCGCCGCGCGACGCGCGCGCGGCGAACCGTCCCGGCCTGCCGTACGTCCCCCCGGCCCGGGAACTGCGTTCTGTCCCATAGCAGAACAGTCTCAGAAGGACGGGTGTACTCCACCCGTACGCCCGGTCACTGTTACATATCGACAGCGATACAGGTGGCCGTGATCTACGCGCGTAGGCGTTAGAGTGCGCAGATGACGAGCCAGACCTACCGTCCACCCACCGCCGACCAGATCCGCCGCGCGCCCAAGGCCCTCCTCCACGACCATCTGGACGGCGGACTGCGCCCCGGCACGATCATCGAACTCGCCGATCAGATCGGCTACGAGAACCTGCCCGAACGCGAGACCGACAAACTCGGGGTCTGGTTCCGCGAGGCCGCCGACTCCGGTTCGCTGGAGCGCTATCTGGAGACCTTCGCGCACACCTGCGCCGTCATGCAGACCCGCGACGGGCTCTTCCGTGTCGCCGCCGAGTGCGCCGAGGACCTCGCCGAGGACGGTGTCGTCTACGCCGAGGTGCGGTACGCGCCCGAGCAGCACCTGGAGAGCGGGCTCACCCTCGAAGAGGTCGTCGAGGCCGTCAACGAGGGCTTCCGCGAGGGCGAGCGGCGTGCCCACGCGAACGGCCACCGCATCCGGGTCGGCGCCCTGCTCACCGCGATGCGGCACGCGGCCCGCGCCCTGGAGATCGCCGAACTCGCCAACCGCTACCGGGACTCGGGCGTGGTCGGCTTCGACATCGCGGGCGCGGAGGCCGGTTATCCTCCCACCCGCCATCTCGACGCCTTCGAGTATCTGAAGCGCGAGAACAACCACTTCACCATCCACGCGGGCGAGGCCTTCGGGCTGCCCTCGATCTGGCAGGCGCTCCAGTGGTGCGGCGCCGACCGGCTCGGCCACGGGGTGCGCATCATCGACGACATCGAGGTCGCCGAGGACGGCTCGGTGGCGCTCGGCCGGCTCGCCGCGTACGTACGGGACAAGCGCATCCCGCTGGAACTCTGCCCCAGCTCCAACCTCCAGACGGGCGCGGCGGCCTCGTACGCCGAGCACCCCATCGGGCTGCTCCGCAGACTGCACTTCCGGGCCACGGTCAACACCGACAACCGGCTGATGAGCGGTACGAGCATGAGCCGGGAATTCGAGCTGCTGGTCGACACGTTCGACTACACGCTCGACGACATGCAGTGGTTCACGGTCAATGCGATGAAATCAGCATTCATTCCTTTCGATGAACGACTCGCGATGATCAATGACGTGATCAAGCCCGGATATGCCGAGCTGAAGTCCGAATGGCTGTTCAAGTAGAAAGCTCTGACCAGCTCTTATGTGATGTGGGCAGGAAGACCGGCATTCCGGGGAGCGGTCGGGAACGCGTAATCCCGGCCGCTTCCCGGTGTTTGCGGGAGATGTACGGGACTGGCTAACTTGCAGAGCCGCTCGTATTCCCTTCCGGAAGTTCCGAAGCTCTCCCTCCCCAAGGACGAAATCCCAGATGAAGCAGTCCGCCGTCAAGACTCTCGGTGTCGCCGCCCTCGGCGCCGCCTTCGCCGCCACCGCCGCGGGCACCGCCGGTGCCGCGCCCATGCCCGTGGGCACCGGCGCGCTCGTCGGCGCCGGCGCGGTCTCCGCGCTGGACACCGTCGGAAACGCCGCCGAGCAGCTCCCGCTGGAGGAGGTCGCCGAGCAGCTTCCCGCGCCCGCCTCCGATGTCGTGGAGGGCAGCCGGCTCGCGCTCGGCACCGTGCGGATGGTCACGCCGTACGTCTTCGGTGCCGCGCAGACCGCCAACCCGGTCAAGGGACTGCTCGGCGGACTGCCGGTGAACGGTCTGGCCCAGGGCGGGCTTCCGGTCAACGGGATCCCGATCGGCGGCTGAGCCCCCGCTCACCGGCCGTCCGGGACCACAGCGGTGGGGCGCACACCCGCATCCGGGTGTGCGCCCCACCGTCGTACGCGGACCACGTACGGCCCTCTACCAGGCGGTCGTGGCGGTCCTCTCGCCCGGCAGCAGCGCCCACAGCGCCAGATAGAGCAGGAACTGCGGCCCCGGCAGCAGACACGAGACCAGGAAGATCACGCGAACCGTGTTCGCGGAGGTGCCGAAGCGCCGTGCCAGCGCCGCGCACACTCCGCCGATCATCCGTCCGTCACGGGGGCGGATCAATGCGGCCATGGTGGGCTCCTTCGAGACCTTGGGGGAGCCTCTGCTCGGTGGGCTCCCGTTGTTTCCATGGTGCGCGCGGAGCCAGGACCCGGGCGTCGCTCTACGGTGCGATGCCGACCCTGGGAATCGTCGGGGTCGGCCCCTGAGAGGTCTCGTCCCGGTGGAGGGCCCCCTTCTCGTCCCCGGGGCGGTGAGCGCGGCGCGGCGCACGGGATCCGCGCCCGCGCCGCAGCCGTGCCCGGCCCGCGGGCACCAGCAGCAGATGGGCCAGCGCCACCCCGGCCGTGTTGAGCAGCAGCGAGTCCACGTCGACCACCCGGCCGGGGACTCCGGTCTGCAACAGCTCGATGCCCAGCGAGATCAGCGCGCCCGCCGTGACCGTACGGGCCATGGAGGCCCAGCCGGAGACGGCGATCCTGCCGCCCGCCACCGGCAGCAGCACCCCGAGCGGTGCCAGCAGGAGCAGTCCCTCGGCGATCCGGCGCGTTCCCGCGACAGCACCGAGCGCCAGATCCGCCTTGATGCCCGCGAACGGTGTCAGGTTGGCCGCGTGCACCCACGGAACGTCCAGTGGGCGGAGCGTCAGCCACCCCACCACCGCGAGATGCAGGAGGAGGAGTACGAGCCCCGCCGTACGGAAGCGGATGACGGCGCTGCCGCCCGGACCTTGACGCACGTACCCAAGGACGCGCGGGCCGGCGGAATCGGTTCCGCCGCCCGGCCGGGAACGCCGCCATGAGACGGGCATCACGCCCCCACGGCGGATGTCACGGCACCGGGACGGAAGCCGGTTCCGAAGCGGAACCGGACGCCGACGCGGAAGCGGAAGCGGAGTCGGACGGCCGGGGCGCGAGTGTGGGAATCGCCGTGTCCGGGTTGCTCTTCGTCCTCGGGGCGCAGCCGTAGCCGCGAGGCGGATAGTCGCCGGGACCGCCCAGGATCACCGTGCCGTCCGTGACCTCGCTCTCCGCGAGGGTGCAGACGATCTGGGCGAGCGCGGTCGCGGGCAGGTCCTCGGGCTGGCGGCTGAGCCGCAGCGTGCCCGCCGGGTCGCCCTCGCGGGGCGGGGAGAGGATCAGCGGACTGCGTACGTACGTGGTGAAGCCCGCGTCCCGTTCGCTCGTGGACGGCTGTGCCTGGAGCTCGTCCAGCAGGCTCTGCGCGATCGTCACCCGGCCGTCGACCGACGCGCCCCGGGCGATCGGCGCCGCGCGCTCCACCGACGCGAGGCCGGACGCGCAGGCCAGATAGATCCGCACCGGCACACCGGGCCGCGACTGGGTGATCACGCTCTCGCCCGCGACCCGGCACGGCATCCGTGAGGGCGCGGGTCCCGCGTCCACCGGCACCGAGGTGGTCCTGATCCCGCACCCGGCGACCAGCGCGGCCAGCGCCACGGCGAACACCCCCGCGACACCCGCCCGCCGCACCCGGTTCCCGGCCCGACCGAGGCGCGCACCGACCTGGGCCGTACCCACCCCGGCCGTACCCACCCCGGCCGTACCCTCACCGGCCGTGCCCGCGTCGGCCGCACCGACCCCGGCCGTACCCTCACCGGCCGGGACGACACGGGCCGTGCCCGTACCGCCCCGCGGCGGTCCGTTCCTCGGCGTCACCGCGCGTCGCCCTCCTCTTCCGGTCCCGCTTCGCCGTCCGTCGCCGACGACTCCGGCTCCGGCTCCGCGCCGTTCCTCGGCAGCCGCAGGACGAACATCGCGCCGCCGTCCGGCACATTCGCCGCGGTGATGTCACCGCCGTGGATATGGGCGTTCTCCATCGCGATCGACAGCCCCAGACCGCTGCCCTCCGAGCGGGGCCGGGACGCGCTCGCCTTGTAGAAGCGGTCGAAGACATGCGGCAGGACGTCCTCGGGGATACCGGGCCCGTGGTCCCGTACCTCGATGACGAGCGAGCCGCCCTCCGTGCGCACCGCCACCCGGACCGGCGAGCCGCCGTGCTTGAGCGCGTTGCCGATCAGATTGGCCATGATCACGTCGAGCCTGCGCGGATCGAGCCGCGCCATGATGCCGCGCTCCGCGTCCAGCTCCACCGCGTCCAGCCAGGCCCGCGCGTCGATACAGGCGGTGACCTGGTCCGCGACATCGACATCGTCCAGGACGAGCCGGGCCGTACCCGCGTCAAAGCGGGTGACCTCCATCAGATTCTCCACCAGGACATTGAGCCGCCGGGTCTCGCTCACCACCAGTGTCACGGCGGGGGCGATCATGGGGTCGAGACTGTCGGCCTCCTCCTCCAGCACCTCCGTCACGGCGGTCAGCGCGGTCAGCGGCGTACGCAGCTCATGGGACATGTCGGCGACGAAACGGCGGCTGGACTCCTCCCGCGCGCTCATGTCGGCGACCTTCTTCTGCAACGACTCGGCGGCCTTGTTGAACGTACGCGAGAGATCGGCCAGCTCATCCGTGCCCGTCACCCGCAGCCGGGTCCCGAACCTGCCCTCACCGAGCTGCCGCGCCGCCTCGCCCAGCCGCTGCACGGGCTTGAGCACGGTCGTGGCCGCGGCCTGCGCCAGCAGCGCGGACCCGACGAGCGCGAGGGCCGTCGCGATCCCCAGCGACCAGGCGAGCGAGTTGAGATCCGCGCGCTCCTGGTCCAGGGACTTGAGGAGATAGCCGGTCGGACCGCCGCCGATGATCCGGGTGCCGCCGACCAGATAGGGCGTGCCGCCCAGCTCGGTGCGCAGCCAGAAGACGTGGTACGGGTAGGCGTTGCCGGAGGTGACCTTCTGCTTGCCGTTCACGGCCTGCTGGAGCGACTCCGGTACGTCGTCCAGCGTGAAGGTGTCGCGGTCGGAGGCGCCGACGACCGGCTTGCCCTCGGCGCGCTCGCCTATCAGCAGCACGCTGTAGCCGGCGCTGCCGTCCGCCATCTGCTCGGCGGTGCTCTGGAGCTCGCTCTGGCTCGGCCACAGCGGCAGCTCCGCCGCCCTGTTCTGCATCTTCTGCTGGAAGTCGTTGAGCGCCGAGTCCTGGGTGCGGGTCAGCACGGCCTCGCGGTTGAGCCAGTACGCGATCCCGGACGCGGAGACCGCCGCGGTCAGGGCCACCGCGCCGAAGACGACCACGAGCCGCAGCCGCAGACTGGTCCAGCGGAGCCCGGCCAGGATCGCCTTCTTCGTGGCGCTGCCCTTCTCCGCCGCGCTGCGCCGCTTGGCACCGGCGCCCGCGCCCGTACCGGCGCCCGCGCCCGGCTCCGCGCCCGTACCGGCGCCCGTGCCGTTCTCCGGCGGGCCGTGCGAGCCGTGCGGGCCGCGGTCCGGCCCGTCCACCGTGTGCGCCTCGCTCACGAAGGCGCGTCCAGCCGGTATCCCACGCCGCGCACCGTACGGATCAAGGTCGGCGAGGACGGTACGTCCTCCACCTTCGCGCGCAGCCGCTGCACACACGCGTCCACCAGCCGCGAGTCGCCCAGATAGTCGTGCTCCCACACCAGCCGGAGGAGCTGCTGGCGCGAGAGCGCCTGGCCGGGACGGCGGCTCAGCTCCAGCAGCAGCCGCAGCTCGGTCGGCGTGAGCTGGAGGTCCTCGCCGTTCTTGGTGACGGTCATCGCGGACCGGTCGATCACCAGACCGCCGAAGGTCGCGGAATCGGTGGACTCCCGCTCGCCGCGCCGCAGCACCGCGCGGATCCGCGCGTCCAGCACCCGGCCCTGCACCGGCTTGACCACATAGTCGTCGGCACCGGACTCCAGGCCGACCACCACATCGATGTCGTCGCTGCGCGCGGTCAGCAGAATGATCGGCAGCTGGTCGGTGCGCCTGATGCGCCGGCACACCTCGAAGCCGTCGATCCCGGGCAGCATCACATCCAGCACGATCAGATCCGGCCGCTGCTCCCGCAGCAGTTTCAGGCCGTCCTCTCCCGTCGCCGCGGTGGCCACACGGTGGCCCTGGCGGGACAGGGAGAGTTCGAGGGCCGTGCGGATGGCGTCGTCGTCCTCGATCAGCAACAGGAAAGGCACGGAGGCCATTCTGTCCCATGGGGGGACCACAGTTCGACAGTTGGAGCGGCCCCATACCCGCCGCCCGGTCCGCGCAAGGTACGCCGCCCCCTGTGACAGGCCTGTGACAGTCGGCGGACAGCGCCATGAAACTGCCCCGGCAAGCTCTTGGGCACAGGGAACGAAGCAACTCCAAACGACGGGGGGCGCGGGATGAACGCACTGCACGGCACGGCCTCGAACGCGGTGGTCACGCGTCTTCACGACGTCACGAGGAGCGATGTCACCAGGAGTGGCGAGAAGTCCGGCGCCGTGAACGGGCGGGGGTGCGTTCGCGGCGCCGGACTTCTCGCCAC
>NZ_MAUD01000090.1 GCF_001700515.1 Streptomyces lushanensis | reverse complement strand
CGCAGCTCGTGCGAGGCGTTGGCCGCGAATCTCTGCTGTTCGGCGACGTGCGCTTCGAGGCGTGCGAGCATCGCGTCGAAGGCGTCGGCGAGTTCGCGGAACTCGTCCTCGCGGCCGGACAGCCGGATCCGGTGGGAGAGGGATCCGTCCGTGGCCCTGCGGGCGGCGTCCCTGATGCGGGTGAGGGGGGCGAGCATGCGGCCGGCGAGGATCCACCCTCCCAGAAGGCCGAACACCAGCAGGAACCCCATGACCACGGCCGCCCCCGACGCGAAGTTGAGCGCGAGCTGGGAGCGGACCTGCAGTCCGCCGATGCCGGCTGTCACCTCCGGCAGGTCCCTCAGCAGGAAAAACCACACCGCCGCGATCATCAGCACACCGGCGAGCATGAGGAATCCCGCGTAGCTGAGGGTGAGCTTGAGGCGAATGCTCCACCCGGGCGCCCTATCCACGGTCTCCTCCCCCGTCCCCGTCCCCGTCCCCGTTCCCGTGCCCTTGCCCGTTCTTCCGCCCGTCACCGTCCCCGGCCTCTGGCCGTGTGTCGACGCGGTAGCCGACGCCCGCCACGGTGGCGATGATCCAGGGTTCGCCGAGCCGCTTGCGCAGTGCCGAGACGGTGATGCGTACGGCGTTGGTGAACGGGTCGGCGTTCTCGTCCCACGCCCGTTCCAGGAGTTCTTCGGAGCTGACGACACCGCCTTCGGCGGCGACGAGGACTTCGAGCACGGCGAACTGCTTCCTGGTCAGCGCGACATAACGGCCGTCCCGGTAGACCTCCCGGCGGAACGGGTCGAGGCGCAGACCCGCGATCTCGCGCACGGGAGGTCTGCTGTGGGCACGTCTGCGGTCGAGGGCCCTGAGCCTGAGGGCGAGTTCCCGGAGTTCGAAGGGTTTCGTCAGATAGTCGTCGGCGCCGAGCTCGAATCCGGAGGCCTTGTCGTCGAGACGGTCGGCCGCGGTGAGCATGAGGATCGGCATGCCGCTGCCGGAGGCGACGATACGTTTGGCGATCTCGTCGCCGGACGGTCCGGGGATGTCGCGGTCGAGCACGGCGATGTCGTAGGTGTTGACGCTCAGCAGTTCCAGAGCGGCTCCGCCGTCACCGGCGACATCGGCCGCGATCGCCTCCAGGCGCAGGCCGTCGCGGATGGCGTCCGCCAGATAGGGCTCGTCCTCGACGATCAGCACACGCATGGGCCGAACGCTACGGGGCGGCGGATATCGTCGGCGTATCGAAAACCGCATACGTGCGGGCAACACAGGGCTGTCTTGACTGGCAGCATGACTCGAATCCCGCCCCCGGCACCGGCACCGGCACCGCCCTCGGCACCGGCACCGACCCCGCTCCGACGCGTTCGATCGTGGTTGCCCGTGGGTCCCCTGGGTGTACGCCGACGCCACCGGGGCCCCGAGGACGCGGCGGTGACCGGCGGCGGTGGTATCCGGCCGGGGTCCTGGAAGCGCGGCCCGGTGCTCGCGGTGTCGGCGCTGCTGCTGGGTCTGCTCATGCTGCTGCACGCGGAGATCCCGAACCGGATCGGGGGCGTCGGCAGCCTGGTGGAGACCTTCCTGCCGTGGTGCGGCCCGTTCGTCCTGGTGCTGCTGGCCGGGGCGCTGTGGCGCCGCTCCGCCATCGCGATGGTCGCGCTGCTGCTGCCGGTGACCGCGTGGCTGAGCCTCTTCGGCGGGCTGCTCGGCGACAAGTCCCACCCGGGCGGCGACCTGACGGTGGTCAGCCACAACGTCGGCGCCGGGAACCCCGACCCGGCCGGCACCGCCCGCGACCTGGCCGCCTCCGGCGCGGACCTGCTGGCACTGGAGGAGCTGACCCAGCAGGCGAAGGGCACGTACGAGAGGGAGCTGGCGAAGGCGTATCCCCATCACGCGGTGCGGGGCACCGTCGGGCTGTGGAGCAGACTGCCGCTCTCGGACATCCGGCCCGTCGACATCGAGATGGACTACGGGCCGCTGGGGGACACCAAGCCGGCCGACGTCAAGTTGGCCTACAACCGGGCGCTGCGCGCCACGGTGGCCACCGACCAGAAGCCGCTGGCGGTGTACGTGGCCCATCTGGGGTCCGTACGCGTGATGCCCAGGGGAGGCTTCTGGACGGCCTCGCGGGACAGAGGCGCGCGGGCGCTCGGCAAGGCCGTCGCCGGCGAGCCCAACGAGCGGGTGGTCCTGCTCGGCGACCTCAACGGCACCGTCGACGACCGCGCGCTCGACGGCATCACCTCGCGGCTGCGCTCGGCCCAGGACGAGGCCGGGGACGGCTTCGGCTTCAGCTGGCCGGCGAGGTTCCCGGTGGCACGGATCGACCAGATCCTCGTCCGCGGCGTGAAGCCGGTGCGTTCGTGGGTGCTGCCGGCCACCGGCAGCGATCACCTGCCGGTGGCGGCCTCGGTCGGATGGTGAGCGCCCTGGACGGGATCGCCGATGGCCCAACAGCCGCGGACTCCTGCCGCGGACCCGGACTGTTCCTTCAGCCATGGCGCGGCGCCCGACCGGTCTGTGGGCCACAGCGCGCCGCCCCGGCCTGTTGGCGCAGGTCGGGGCGGGGGTGGCCATGGGCGGGTGGAGGGCGGGTATGACGGGCGCGGTTGGACCGTACGAGTGGTGTTCATCCGAAGAGCTGCGTGAGAACGGCGTCGCTCCGTGGATTTTCGAGATGCGTACACATCATGAGGAAGGTATGTAGATCGCCCAACCCGAAAGCGAGGGGTCATGGCCGCCTTCAAGGTCAAGAAACTGTGGACCGTCTTCATCACCGCGTTCTTCGCGGTGCTCGCCTCCCTGGGGCTGACCAGCCCGGCCGCGGCTGCCGGCAGCGCCGTGCAGCAGCCGGTCGAGCAGCCCGTGCCGGCGCCGGCCGCCGCGCAGCCCGTCGAGCGGACGGAGGCCGAGGCCGAACCCGCACGGGCATACACGCCCAGGACGGCGGCGGCGTCACGCGACCGGTCGCTGCCGCCCACGATCAAGCAGCGGATCAACGCCGAGGCACACGGTTCGTCACCGTCCGTCCGCCATCTGCCCGCGGGTGCGGGTACGCCGGGCGCGGCCGACGCCGAAGCGGCCCGCGCGAGCGCCCACGCCGCGGACGCGGCACTCGTCGCCGCGTGAGCCGGCCGCTTTCCCGCGCACTTCCGGCGCCCGCCGGAGCGTTCGCCGGACCGACCGCCGGACCCGGCACACCCGTACGGCGCACGGATCCGCGGCGCGCGGACCCGCAGCGTGATCAGGGACGGTCGCCCCGCCGACGCGCCTCGGCCTCGGCTTCCGCCTCCGCCTGCCGAGCCTTGGCCTGTACCTCGGGATCCAGCGGATCGACCACATGGCTGCCGTCGACGGACGTCAGCGGACCGCGGTCCGAGATCTCGGTGGCGGCCGGAGGCTCCACCAGCCAGTCCGGGTTCGCCTGCTTGTCCCACCACTTCCAGGCGGCGAAGGCGCCACCGGCCAGCACACCGAGAGCCGCCAGGCCCTTGGCCAGCCGCCCGGCCCTGGCCCGCCGCTCGTGCTTTCTCACCAGCTTCTGGATGTCCTTCGCGGTGATCTGTCCGCGCAGAGCGGCCAGGGCCGCCGCCGAGCGTGCCGCGGCCTGCTCGGCGACCGGACCCGCGGTGGCCATCGCCTGCCCGACCCTCGGCACCGTGTAGTCGGCCGCCTGACGGGCGGCCCGGCGGGTGTGGAAGGCGGCACGGTGAGCCGCGACATCGACTTTCGGGGGCACCCTGGGCGCCACATGGGCGCCGTACTGGATACGGGCCTGCTGAGCGGCCTTCGTCATTGTCGGGGCGAGCCTCACGCGCGCCTCGTGTGCGTAGAGAGCGGCCTGCTCCTTGGCCGTACCGGCATAGGGGGCCACCACTTCCGCGGCGTGCTGCACGCTCTCCTTCGCCGAATCGGTAGCGGCGCGCACGCTGTCCATGCGGGTCACAGGATCATCCTCCTTGGTGGCGTTCCGTATTTCGCCTGTCCACCCTTTTCGAGATCATGCCTGTTCGATGTGGTCTCGGCATGCGGTGCGGGCATCCGTGTCATGGCGTGTGGACGGTCGAGCCACGCGCGGCTTCGGCATGCGTTCCTTCCGGTGTGACCCTTCGGAGCTGCCTCTCCCGGCGTGACCTCGCCGCCGGACCCCGCAGCCGCCGGTCTCCACAGTCGGTCTTCGCCGCACGCGCGGTCCTCTCCCGCACCACCGGTCTTCCGGCCTTCTGCGGCACCTTTCCCTCCATCGTGCCTCCATCCGGCCCCGAAATCGTCCCAAGACGGGCGCAAACCCCCGTCAAGGACAGCGGCCGGGCGTCACACGTGTCTTCCGTGCGAGGATCGTGAGAGTCAGAGCAGACTTACGGAAGGCAGATCGTGGCCGAGCAGCTTTACGCCACCCTGAAGACCAACCAAGGCGACATCGAGATCCGGCTCCTGCCGAACCACGCGCCGAAGACGGTCAAGAACTTCGTGGAACTCGCGCAGGGCGAGCGGGAATGGACCCACCCGGAGACCGGAAAGAAGACCACGGACCGGCTGTACGACGGCACCGTCTTCCACCGTGTCATCAGCGGCTTCATGATCCAGGGCGGGGACCCGCTGGGCAACGGCACCGGTGGCCCCGGCTACGAGTTCGAGGACGAGTTCCACCCGGACCTGGCCTTCGACAAGCCGTATCTGCTGGCCATGGCGAACGCCGGCCCGGGAACCAACGGCTCGCAGTTCTTCATCACGGTGGCGCCGACCGCCTGGCTCACCCGGAAGCACACCATCTTCGGCGAGGTCAGCACCGAGGCCGGCAAGAAGGTCGTGGACTCCATCATCGGCACGCGCACCAACCCGCGCACCGACCGCCCGGTTCAGGACGTGGTGATCGAGTCGGTCGTCATCGAGACGCGCTGACCGCTCACGGACTGCCCGGTTCCCGAGTTCCCGGGAACCTCCCGCCCCGCCCGTCCGTAGTGGTTACATACCGGACGGGCGGGGCGGTGCGCTGTGCGCCGCCCGGCGCCCGCCGTCACGAGGACCCGAGGGGATCGATGGACCACCCGCCAGGCGGCCACGGAGGCCAGGAGCAGCCCGCCGTCAGCGAGGGCCTGCCCGACTGCTATCGGCATCCGGGCCGGGAGACCGGTATACGGTGCACCCGCTGCGAGCGTCCCATCTGCCCAGAATGCATGGTCGACGCCTCGGTGGGATTCCAGTGCCCGGAGTGCGTGAGGCAGGGCTCCGGTTCGGGGCGCGGTCCCGCGCCGCATCAGCCGCGTACGCTCGCCGGCGGCACGATCGCGGCCGACCCCCGGCTGATCACGAAGGTTCTGCTGGGCATCAATGTCGCGGTCTTCATCGCGGTGCTCGCCGTGGGCGACGGATACCGGCTCGTCGACGATCTCGATCTCGTCGGCCGTGCCTACGATCCCGCGACCGGCCATTTCGTCGGTGTCGCGGAGGGTCAGTGGTACCGCCTGCTGACCTCGGCGTTCCTGCACCAGGAGCTCTGGCACATCGCCTTCAACATGCTGAGCCTGTGGTGGCTGGGCGGGCCGCTGGAGGCGGCGCTCGGCCGGATCCGCTTTCTGGCGCTCTATCTGCTCTCCGGACTGGCCGGAAGCGCCTTCACCTATCTGATCGCCTCGCCGAACCAGGGCTCGCTGGGCGCCTCGGGCGCCGTCTTCGGGCTGCTCGGTGCGACCGCCGTGGTGATGCGCCGGCTCCAGTACGACATGCGGCCGGTCTTCGCCCTGCTCGCGCTGAATCTGCTCTTCACCTTCACCTGGCCCGGTATCGCCTGGGAGGCGCATGTCGGCGGACTGGTGGCGGGCACGGTGATCGCCATAGGCATGGTGCACGCGCCTCGTGATCGCCGGGCGCTGGTGCAGTACGGCACCTGTGCGCTGGTCCTGGCGGCGACGATCGCGACGGTCGTGGTGAGGACCGCCTCACTGCCCTCGGTGTTCGGATCCTGATCCCCGAGCGCGCGGCGCACACCCGAGAATGACCGCCGCCCAGGCGTGCCCGAGCACGACGGGGCGCCCGGGCGTGACCGCCGCCCGAGTGTGACGGCCTGGGGACGGTCCGTACGGCCCGTACTCCACAGTTGTCCACAGAGTGTGCCGGATCTTGTGCATCCTGTGGGGAACATGCGTACCCCTTGTCGCCGATGTGGGTTTGACCAGCGGAGACAAGGGGCCGGCACGTCGCCGGAATGATCGGTGCGATCACACCGGCGTCAATGACTCGTGGAGTTATCCACAGATCGTCTGACCTTTTCCCCTGCTGTGGACAACGCTGTGGATAAGTCAGGGCAGAGCTTGACGACCGGGCGGTGGACCCGCTACTTCCACTGCGTCGAGACACCGAAGCCGGCGGCGATGAAGCCGAACCCGACCACGATGTTCCAGTTCCCGAAGCTCTCCAGCGGGAGATCGCCCTCGGTCACATAGAAGACCACGATCCAGGCCAGTCCGATCAGGAACATGGCCAGCATGACCGGGGCCACCCAGCTCCGGTTTGTCAGCCTTATGGTGGTCGCCTGCTTCGCGGCCGGAGGCGGCGTGAAGTCGGCCTTCTTGCGGATACGTGACTTCGGCACGAGGGACTCTCCTGTCGATGCGCTGCGTGACCGCGCAGGGAACTGTAACGGGCTGCCGGGACGGGGAGCAGGGGGAACACCGCCGCCCCCGGGCGTCCGTTAGCGTAGTGCTTCCGCGGCGCCTAAGGAGATAAGGGTACGTTGAGCAATTCTGCCGACTCTCCCCCAGGGCCGGTCCGCCCGCCGGTACGGCGGCCCGTCCGGCTGCTCACGGCTGCCGTCTTCGCGCTCGCGGGACTCATCTTCGTCACCAGTTTCAACACGGCCAAGGGCACCAACATCCGCACGGACGCCTCGCTGTTGAAGCTCTCGGACCTGATCCACGAGCGTGACCGCAAGAACGCCGAATTGGGTGACACCACCGCGGCGGTACGGCGCGAGATCGACACGCTCGTCGGCCGTGACGACGGTTCCACCGAGGCCGAGAACGCCAGGCTGCGCGCGCTGGAGACGGCCGCGGGCACCAAGAAGCTCTCCGGCCCTGCTCTCACCGTCACCCTCGACGACGCCCCGCCGAACGCCACCGCCAACCCCGGCTACCCCGAGCCCCAGCCCAATGACCTCGTCATCCATCAGCAGGACCTCCAGGCCGTCGTCAATGCCCTGTGGCAGGGCGGTGCGCAGGGCATCCGCGTGATGGACCAGCGGCTGATCTCCACCAGCGCGGTGCGGTGCGTGGGCAATACGCTGATCCTCCAGGGCCGTGTCTACTCCCCGCCGTACACGATCACCGCTGTCGGTGACCAGGACAGGCTCCGCACGGCGCTCACCGACTCGCCCGCGATCCAGAACTACCAGCTCTACGTGAAGGCGTACGGGCTCGGCTGGAAGGTCGACGAGCACGGCGAGGAGACGCTGCCCGGCTACACGGGCACGGTGGATCTGCACTACGCGGACCCGGTCGGGTAGCCATCCGCGCGGCCGCTCCCGGAGGGTGCCGTTCCGGCGGCCCGGGGGTGTACGGGCGGGCGCGCGTACGGCCTCTGTGACCAAGAGCAACCCCGAACCTGTGTGCACCTGCGCCATGCGCCGCCCATGTGTCCCTGCCGCCCTTTAGTCTGGTGCCGTACCGCCTCGGGGCGGCACCGAACGGAAGGGACAGCATGTACGGCTGGATCTGGCGGCATCTGCCGGGCAACGCGTGGCTGCGTGCGGCGATCTCGCTCGTCTTGGCGCTGGCGGTCGTCTATGCCCTGTTCCAGTACGTCTTCCCGTGGGCGGAGCCGCTTCTGCCCTTCAACGATGTGACGGTCGACGGACCGGGGGCGGCCGGATGAGCGCGCGGATTCTCGTCGTCGACAACTACGACAGCTTTGTCTTCAACCTCGTCCAGTACCTGTACCAGCTCGGTGCCGAGTGCGAGGTGCTGCGCAACGACGAGGTGACCACCTCCCACGCCCAGGACGGCTTCGACGGCGTTCTGCTCTCCCCCGGCCCCGGCACCCCCGAACAGGCCGGTGTCTGCGTCGAGATGGTGCGCCACTGCGCCGCGACCGGGGTGCCCGTCTTCGGTGTCTGCCTCGGGATGCAGTCGATGGCCGTGGCGTACGGCGGTGTCGTGGACCGGGCACCCGAGCTGCTGCACGGAAAGACGTCTCTCGTCACGCACGAGGGCAAGGGCGTGTTCGCCGGGCTGCCCTCGCCGTTCACCGCGACCCGCTACCACTCGCTCGCGGCGGAACCGTCAAGGCTGCCGGCCGAGCTGGAAGTGACGGCGCGCACGGCGGACGGCATCATCATGGGCGTGCGCCACCGCGAGCTGCCGGTCGAGGGCGTGCAGTTCCATCCGGAGTCCGTTCTGACCGAGCACGGCCATCTGATGCTGGCCAACTGGCTGGCGCGGTGCGGTGATCCCGGGGCGGTGGACCGCTCGGCGGGCCTCGCGCCGGTGGTGGGCAGGGCGCTCGCGTGACCACACTCCGCCCCGAACACGAGGCCGGTCATGGAGGCTCGTACGAGCAGGAGGCGTACGAGGGCTCCGACGCGTTCGAGGCGGCGGTGGAAGGACTGGCGGACCCGCTGAACGATCCGCTTCCGGGACAGCGGATCCCGGGGCCGGGGCCGGGACGTCGTCGGCGGGTGCCGAACCAGGCGCCCGGGAACGACGGCGTGACCAGGCGGGAAGGTGCGGCCGGACCGGAGGGCGCGCCCGTGCCCGTACCGAGGCAGGGCGGTGCCCCCGCGCCGGAGGCGGGCCGGACACCGGAGGCGCAGCAGCCACCGTGGTCCGCCGCCGAGGAGCCCGGCGCCGACCCGGAGTCCGAGTGGTCCGGCGACTACTACCGCCAGTACGCGGCCGAGACTCCACCGAAGCCCGGGGGCCCGCAGGGCGAGTGGTCGGGCGCTCCCGACTACTACACGGACGGCACGGCGGCCTCCGGGCCGGCGCCTTCGCCGTCCCCCGCGTCTGACCCCGCACCCGTACCCGCCCCCGTCTCCGCACCCGCCCCGTCTCCGGCTCCCTCGCCGTCCCCGGCGCCGTCTCCGTCCTCCCCGGCCACGGCATCGTCGATATCCGGCGTCGGTCCCGGTGCGGCGCTGGACGACGCGACGGTCGCTCTCCGTACGGCGGACACGCGCCGCGCGCTCCGGCCGGAGCCCGCGGCGGACGAGGCCGTCACGGCCGTGATCCCGGTGGTGGAACCGGCGATCGCCCCGGCGGTGGAACCCGTACCGCCCACGGGCGGCCGTGCGGAGCGTCGTAAGGCCGCCGCGAAGGGCGGACGGGGCCGCAGGCGCTCCGAGCCCGTGCCGGCCGGGTCGGGGACAGTGTCCGGGGCCGGGGCCGAGCAGGACTCCGGCGGGCCGGCGCCCGCCCGGCCGCTCTCCCGTGTCGAGGCCCGCCGGGCCGCCCGCGCCGCCAAGGACAGTCTGGCCGTCGTCGCCAGCCGTGTGGTCGGTGAGCTGTTCATCACCTTCGGCGTGCTGATGCTGCTGTTCGTCACGTATCAGCTCTGGTGGACGAACATCAGGGCGGACGCCTATGCCGGCCAGGAGACCAACAAGATCCAGGAGAGCTTCGCCAAGGACCGGCAGCCCGGATCCTTCGAGCCGGGACAGGGCTTCGCGATCATGCACATCCCCAAGCTGGATGTGGTGGTCCCGATCGCCGAGGGCATCAGCAAGGCGAAGGTCCTCGACCACGGCATGGTCGGGCACTACGCGGAGGGCAGCCTGAAGACGGCGATGCCCTCCGACAAGCAGGGCAACTTCGCGGTGGCGGGCCACCGCAACACCCATGGCGAACCGTTCCGCTACATCAACCAGCTCCAGCCCGGCGACGAGATCATCGTCGAGACGCGGGACGCGTACTACACCTACGACATGACCAGCATCCTGCCGCAGACCGCACCGTCGAATGTGAGCGTGATCGGTCCGGTGCCGCCCGGTTCCGGGTTCACGGGGCCGGGCCGCTACATCACGCTGACGACCTGCACGCCCGAATTCACCAGTACCTACCGGATGATCGTGTGGGGCAAGATGGTGGAGGAACGGCCACGCAGCAAGGGCAAGCCCGACGCTCTGGTCGGCTGAACTCGATCGGGATCAGTTACGGCACGGTACGGCAGGGACCGGCGACAGGGACGGGGACGGGCGCGGTGGCAGCGAGTACCGAGAACGGGGCACGGACGGGAAGACCGCCGTTGCCGGACCGGGCGCGGGAGCCGGAAGGCGTCCCGGAGGCGGGCGGAGTCCCGGCCGCGCCCACGGCTCCCCGCCGCCGGTACCGCAGTCCTCTCGCGGCCCTGGTCAGCGTCTGCGGCGAGCTGCTCATCACCGCCGGTGTCGTCCTCGGCCTCTTCGTCGTCTACTCGCTGTGGTGGACGAACGTCCTGGCCGACCGCGAGGCCGCCCGGCAGGGCGACGACGTACGGCACAACTGGGCGCAGAAGGGCAGCGGGGGCGGCAGCCCCGGGACGTTCGACTCCGAGGACGGGATCGGCTTCCTCCACGTTCCCTCGATGGGCAGCGGCGAGATCCTGGTCAAGAAGGGCACGGACACCTCCCTGCTGAACGACGGCGTCGCCGGCTACTACACCGAACCCGTCAAGTCCGCGCTCCCCTGGGACAAGAAGGGCAACTTCACGCTGGCCGCGCACCGGGACGGCCATGGCGCGAGGTTCCACAACATCCACAAGATCAGGACCGGTGATCCGATCGTCTTCGAGACGCGGGACACCTGGTTCGTCTACAAGGTCTACAAGGAGCTTCCGAGCACCTCCAAGTACAACGTGGAGGTGCTCAGCCCCGTCCCCAAGGAATCGGGGAAGACCAAGCCGGGCCGCTATCTCACGCTGACGACGTGCACGCCGATCTACACCTCGGACTACCGCTACATCGTCTGGGCCGAGCTGGTACGCGCGGACAAGGTCGACAAGAACCGCACCCCGCCGCCGGAGCTGCGGTAGAGGCTCCAGGCGGCGCCTCAGACGGCGCTCCAGGCGCTTCCGGACAGCAGAGGACAGCAGAGAGCCCCGGGACAGCACAGAGCCCCCGGGGAAGCTGAGAGCCCCCGGCACCCTCCACGGGTGCCGGGGGCTCTGTGTCGTAGCCGGCCGGTCATCCGCCGGAGGGGCCGCCGAAGAAGCCGCCGCCGTTGTTGCCGCCACCGTTGTTGCCCTGGCCGTTGCCGACGGTGAACAGCGTGACCGTATCGCCCTTGTTCACCATGCTGCCCGGTCCCGGCTCAGCTGTCAGGACCCGGGAGTTGGGATCGTTGGACGAGTTGGGGGCGAGAGACACATTGAGGCCCAGACCGCCCAGGATCTGCTGGGCCTCCTGGAGCGACTTGTTGCCGCCGGCGATGTCACCCGGGATTTGGACCTTCTGCTGCTGCGGGCCCTTGGAGACGTCCAGCGTGACCGTGGAGCTCTTGGGCGCCTTGCTGTTCTCTCCCGGGCTCTGCTTGACGACCGTGCCCGCCGGCTCCTGCGAGTCCACGTCGTTGCGCTGGACGGTGAAGCCGAGTCCTTCGAGCTGGGCCCGCGCGTTGTCGAACTGGGTGCCGACCACCGGCGCCACCGTCTCCTGGGCCGTCTTCGCGATCTTCAGCGTGACCGTGGCGCCCTTCTCGGTCTTCGAGCCGCCCGCCGGGTCCTGCTCCAGGACCGTGCCCGGGTCCTCCTCGGACTCGACCTGCTCGGTCTCGACGTTGAAGTTCTCGTTCTCCAGTATGGAGGTGGCGTTCTCGACGTCCTTCTGGGTGACGTCGGGGACCTTGACCTGCGGTGAGCCCGCCGAGACGACGACCTGGATGATCTCGCCCTGGTCCATCTTGCCGTTCGCCGGGTTCTGGCTGCAGATGGAGCCCTTGGGCACCTCGCAGCGCTCGGAGCCGGACTGGGCGACCTTCACGCTCGCGTTGCCCGCGAGCGTCTCGGCCTCCTGGAGCGTCTTGCCGACGAGCTGCGGCACCGTCACCTGACTGGTGCCGCTGTCGTCACCGAAGAACGCCTTGCCGATCAGTATCGCGCCGATCAGCACCAGGACGCCCGCCGTCACCAGCAGTATCGTCGAGGTGTTCGATTTCTTCTGGCGGCGCCGGTCCGGGCGGTCGTCGTACCCGCCGCCGTATCCGCCGTCGTCCGGGTTCATCGGCGGCAGCATCGTCGTCTGCCCGGCCGGGTCGTTCTGGCGCAGGGCGGTGGTCTGCTGGCCGTCATGGCCGCCGTAACCGCCGCCGTAGCCGACCGAGCCCATGGCGGCCGTGGCCGCGACGGGCTGTCCGTCGAGACAGGCCTCGATGTCGGCGCGCATCTCGTCGGCGGACTGGTAGCGGTAGTCCGGGTCCTTGACGAGCGCCTTGAGCACGATCGCGTCCATCTCGGGCGTGATCTCGGGGTCGAAGACGCTGGGCGTCTGCGGCTCTTCCCGTACGTGCTGATAGGCGACCGCGACCGGGGAGTCGCCGATGAAGGGCGGCCGGACCGTGAGGAGCTCGTAGAGCAGACAGCCGGTGGAGTAGAGATCGGAGCGCGCGTCGACCTGCTCGCCCTTGGCCTGCTCGGGCGAGAGGTACTGGGCGGTGCCGATGACGGCGGACGTCTGGGTCATCGTCATGCCGGAGTCGCCCATGGCGCGGGCGATACCGAAGTCCATCACCTTGACCTGGCCGGTACGCGTCAGCATGACGTTGGCCGGCTTGATGTCCCGGTGGACGATCCCGTTGCGGTGCGAGTACTCCAGCGCCTGGAGGATGCCGATGGTCATCTCCAGCGTGCGCTCGGGCAGCAGTCTCCGTCCGGAGTGCAGCAGCTCGCGCAGGGTCGACCCGTCGACGTACTCCATCACGATGTACGGGATGGAGACCCCGTCGACGTAGTCCTCACCGGTGTCGTAGACCGCGACGATCGCCGGGTGGTTGAGCGAGGCGGCCGACTGGGCCTCTCGGCGGAACCGGGCCTGGAAGGACGGGTCGCGGGCGAGATCGGCCCGCAGCGTCTTCACGGCGACGGTGCGGCCGAGCCGGGTGTCATGCGCGAGGTAGACCTCCGCCATGCCACCACGGCCGAGCACCGAGCCCAGCTCGTACCGGCCGCCGAGGCGACGCGGCTCTTCCATAACGTTCCAGCCCTCTCCGTCAGTCCCGACCGCACCGGTGTGTGGTCCGGCGGTGTGCTGCTCGCGCCTACGCTACCGGGCACGCCGTACGCGATTGACCCATAGCGGTGACCTGATATACGACCGGTATCGCAAAGTGCGTTTACGGACGTGAGCCGTGACCGGCGTCACTTCCTGCTGTCGAGGACCGCCTTCATCACGTTCCTGGCGATGGGGGCCGCGAGACCGCCACCGGAGATGTCGTCCCGGCTGGCCTTGCTGTCCTCGACGACGACCGCCACGGCGACGGGCGAGCCGCTGTCCGTCTTGGCGTACGAGATGAACCACGCGTACGGGTTCTTGCTGTTGTTCTCACCGTGCTGCGCGGTACCGGTCTTGCCGCCGACCGTGATGTTCGGAATCTGGGCGTTCTTTCCGGTGCCGTCGTTGACGACCGTCTCCATCATGCTCTGGAGCATCTGCGCGTGCTCCTGCGTGAGGGGACGGCTCAGCTCCTCGGGCTCGGTCTTGCTGAGCACGTCCAGGTTCGGGGCGCGCAGCTGGTCGATCATGTACGGCTTCATCAGCTTGCCGTCATTGGCGATCGCGGCGGCGACCATGGCCATCTGGAGCGGCGTGGCCCGGGTGTCGAACTGGCCGATGGAGGAGAGCGCGGTCTGCGACTCGTTCATCTCCTCGGGGAAGAACGAGGCGTTGGAGCGGACCGGGGTGAACTGCTCGGCGTTGAATCCGAACTTCTTCGCGGTCTCCAGCATCTTGCTCTTGCCGATGTCGGAGCCGAGCTTGCCGAAGACCGTGTTGCAGGAGTAGCGCAGCGCGTCCCGGAGGGTGGCGTCCTTGCAGGGGATGTTGCCCTCGTTCGGCAGCGGGGTGGTCGTCCCCGGCATGATCCACGGGAGCGGGGTGTCCGTCGGCTCGTCGATGTCCGTGATCTCGCCGTGCTCCAGCGCGGCGGCGGCGGTGACCACCTTGAAGGTGGAGCCGGGCGGGTAGGTCTCGCGCAGCGCGCGGTTCTGCATCGGGTCGTCGGGGTTGTTCTTCTTGTCCAGGGAGACCCAGGCCTTGGTGTCCTTGTCGCTGTTGCCGGCGAACGTGGACGGGTCGTAGCTGGGCGTGGAGGCCAGCGCCAGGATCTTGCCGGTCTGCGGGTCGATGGCCGCCACGGCGCCCTTGGCGTCCCCGAGGCCCTTGTAGGCGGCCTTCTGGGCGGCGCCGCTGAGGGTGGTGACGACATCACCGCCCTTCTTCTTCTTGCCCGTGAACATGGCCATGGTGCGGTCGAAGAAGAGCCGGTCGTCGTTGCCGGTGAGTATGCCGTCCTCGAGCTTCTCGATCTGGTTGGCGTCGAAGGCCTGGGAGGCGTAGCCGGTGACGGGGGCCCACATGGGGCCGTCGACATAGGTGCGCTTGTAGGCGAAGTCGCTGTCGTCCGTCTTGACGGAGCCGGTGATGGCCTTGCCGTCGACGATGATGTTGCCGCGCTCGTTGCTGTAGCGCTCGATGAGCACCCGGCGGTTGAACCGGTGCGAGTTCAGCTCGTCCGCGCGGACGTACTGGAGCCAGTTGTCCCGGATCAGCAGGGCGAGGACGAGAAGCCCGCAGAAGATCGCGATGCGTCGCAGGGGCTTGTTCACGGTCGGACCACCTGGGTCATCTCGGCGTCGGGTGACGGTGCGGGAGCCGGCGCGGGCCGGCGCGCGGTGTCGCTGATACGGATCAGGATGCCGATCAGCGCCCAGTTCGCGAGCACGGAGGAGCCGCCGTACGCGACGAACGGCATGGTCATACCGGTCAGCGGGATGAGGCCCATGACCCCGCCCGCGACGACGAAGACCTGGATGGCGAAGGCGCCGGAGAGGCCGATGGCGAGGAGCTTGCCGAAGGGGTCGCGGGCGGCGAGGGCGGTCCGTACGCCACGCTCCACGATCAGCCCGTAGATCAGCAGGAACGCCATCGTGCCGGCCAGTCCGAACTCCTCGCCCACCGTGGTGAGGATGAAGTCGGCGTTGGCGGCGAAGCCGATCAGGTCGGAGTTGCCCTGGCCGAGCCCGGTGCCGAGCGTGCCGCCGGAGCCGAAGGACAGCAGGGCGTCACCGATCTGCTGGCAGGCGCCGGTGACATCCGTCTGGTAGCAGTCGAAGGGGTCGAGCCAGGCGTTGACACGGGACTGGACGTGCGGTTCGAAGGAGGCGACGCCGACCGCTCCCGCGACCGACATCAGCAGACCGAAGACGATCCAGCTCGTCCGCTCGGTCGCGACGTACAGCATGATCACGAAGAGACCGAAGAAGAGCAGCGAGGTGCCGAGGTCGGTCTCGAAGACCAGGATGAGGATCGACATCGCCCAGATGGCGAGGATCGGGCCGAGGTCACGGCCGCGGGGCAGGTACATCCCCATGAAGCGGCGGCTGGCCAGGGCCAGTGCGTCGCGCTTCACCATCAGATAACCGGAGAAAAAAATCGCGATGATGATCTTCGCGAACTCACCGGGCTGAATGGTGAAGCCGCCGATGCTGATCCAGATCTTGGCGCCGTTCACGGCGGGGAAGAACATCGGCAGGATCAGCAGCACCAGGGCCGCGGCCATCGAGATGTACGTGTAGCGCTGAAGGATGCGGTGATCCTTGAGGACCATCAGCACGGCGACGAACAGCGCGACGGCGATGGCCGAGTACATGAGCTGCTTGGGCGCGTCCGGGCTGTAGGAGCCGAAGAGCGCCTCGGCCCGGCGGATCAGCCGCGGTGACTGGTCCAGCCGCCAGATCAGCACCAGCCCGAGTCCGTTGAGCAGGGTGGCCAGCGGCAGCAGCAGCGGATCGGCGTACGGGGCGAACTTGCGCACCGCGAGATGGGCGATCCCGGCGAGCAGCGCGACGCCGAAGCCGTAGCCGAGCATCCCGGCCGGTACCTTGCCGTCGAGGGCGAGCCCCACGTTCAGATACGCGAACACCGGGATGACGACGGCGAAGGCGAGCAGCCCGAGCTCGGTGTTGCGGCGGCTCGGTGCTTCGATCGCGCCGATGGTGGTCGTGTTGGTGACAACGCTCATGGTGGTGAAAGGCCCCCTACGGCCGGCTACTGCTGCTTCCCGCAGTTCGAGGCCACTTTCTGCTCCTCCTCCGAGAGGCTGGGGCCCGGAGTGGGAGTCGCGGCTTTCGGCTTGATGGTGGTGGTCCGGCCGGAGGTGTTCGTACCGGTCGTGCCGCCGGCCTGGCCTTCGCCGGTGACCACAGCGGCCTCGCGGTCGGCCTGACGGCGCTGCTCGTCCTTCTTGCAGGCCGACGCCTGGGTGGCGAGTTCCTGGATCTTGTCACGCCCGTTGGCGAGGCTGCCCTCGGCGATGGTCTCCTCGACCTGCTTGCGCTGGTAGGGCGGGAGGTACTTGAGTTCGATCTCGGGGTGGTCCTTCTCGATCTCCGAGAGGGAGAGCCAGGCGAGATCCTGGCTGATGCCCCGGTAGAGCGCGACATGCTCGGCGTTGGCGCCCACGTAGTACTGGGTCTGCGTCCAGCGGTAGCCGCCGTACAGACCGCCGCCGACGACGGCCAGCGCGAGCACGGAGTAGAAGGACCTCTTGAGCCACTTGCGGTTGCCGCGCGGCTTGACGAAGTCCTCGTCGCTGTAGGCGCCGAAGCCGCCCTCGGGAGGCATGCCTCCGTAACCGGCGTCCTGGCCGCTGCCGGGCGGGCCGAAGCCGCCGCCCGCGGGCTGGGGCGGTACGGAACGGCCGAGTCCGGCGGCGCGGCCCGCGGGCGTCTGCATCGCGGCGGCGTTCTCCGCGGAGTTCAGCGGGAGCTGGTTCTCGGCGACCGCGCCGACGACGACCGGGGTGTCGTTGAGCTGTCCGGCCAGGGTGTCGTTGGACTCGACGTCCAGGACGTCGGCCACGATGCAGGTGATGTTGTCGGGGCCGCCGCCGCGCAGCGCGAGCTGGATGAGGGCCTGTACCGTCTCCTGCGGGCCCTGGTAGCTCGCGAGGGTCTCCTCCATCGTCTGGTGGGAGACCACGCCGGAGAGGCCGTCCGAGCAGATCAGATAGCGGTCGCCGGCGCGGACCTCGCGGATGGAGAGATCCGGCTCGACATGGTCGCCGCTGCCCAGCGCGCGCATCAGCAGCGAGCGCTGCGGATGGGTGGTGGCCTCTTCCTCGGTGATCCGGCCCTCGTCGACCAGCCGCTGGACCCAGGTGTGGTCCTGGGTGATCTGGGTCAGGACGCCGTCGCGCAGCAGATAGGCGCGCGAGTCGCCGACATGGACGAGCCCGAGCCGCTGGCCGGTCCACAGAAGAGCGGTGAGCGTGGTCCCCATGCCTTCGAGCTGGGGGTCCTCCTCGACCATCACCCGGAGCTGGTCGTTGGCGCGCTGCACCGCCGTGCCGAGCGAGGTGAGGATGTCGGAGCCGGGCACGTCGTCGTCGAGCTGGACGAGGGTCGAGATCACCTCGGAGGACGCGACCTCACCGGCGGCCTGGCCGCCCATGCCGTCGGCGATGGCAAGCAGCCGGGGTCCGGCGTAACCGGAGTCCTCGTTGCCCTCCCGGATCATGCCCTTGTGCGATCCGGCGGCGAAGCGCAGAGACAGACTCATGCGCACCTCGCCCGTCGGCTCGCCGGTCGACTGTCGCGCCAGCCGGTCTCGAGCCACACTGCCCACCCTCCGGTCGGGAGCCTGCTCCGGTCCGCTGTCCGGACCGCCGCGACTCGCTCGCTCCGCTCGCTCATTGTCGTACTACTTCCGCAGCTCGATGACGGTCTTGCCGATGCGGATAGGAGCGCCCAGCGCGATCGGTGTCGGTGTCGTGAGCCGGGTCCGGTCGAGATACGTGCCGTTGGTGGATCCGAGGTCCTCGACGATCCACTGGCCGTCGCGGTCCGGGTAGATCCTGGCATGCCTGCTGGACGCGTAGTCGTCGTCCAGCACGATCGTCGAGTCGTGCGCGCGGCCCAGGGTGATGGTCTGCCCCTGGAGAGCCACCGTGGTGCCGGTGAGGCTGCCCTCGGAGACCACCAGCTTGGTGGGCGCGCCGCGGCGCTGCCTGCCTCCCTGCTGCTGGCGTTGCTGGGGCGGCGCCGCCTGCTGGCGGGCCTGCTGCGGGCGGGCGTCGCCGCTGCGGCGTGAGCCGCGCTGTGTGACGCGTGTGCCGAACAGATCACTGCGGATGACCTGGACGGCCACAATCACGAACAGCCACAGAACGGCCAGAAAACCTAGCCGCATGACCGTCAGGGTCAGCTCTGACATTGCCCCCGCTTCACCCTTCGGCTTGCCTGTAAACGATGGTGGTGTTGCCCACGACGATCCGCGAGCCGTCGCGGAGCGTAGCGCGGGTGGTGTGCTGTCCGTCTACCACGATGCCGTTGGTGGACCCGAGGTCCTGGATCGTCGAGGGCGTACCGGTCCGGATCTCGCAGTGCCGACGGGAGACGCCCGGATCGTCGATCCGGACGTCGGCGTCGGTGCTGCGGCCCAGCACGAGCGTGGCGCGGGAGATCTGATGGCGTGTGCCGTTGATCTCGATCCAGCGCCGTACCTGGCCGTGCGGCAGTGCGCCGGGACCGGCCGCGGGGGCGCGGCCCCCGGCGGGCGCGTGGCCGCCGGGCGGCGGTGCGGCCGGCATCGGGGGCGCGGCGGTGGGCGGATAGCCGTAGCCGCCGGGGGCGCGGCCCTGAGGGGCGGCGGGCGCGGCGGAGCCGGCGTAACCGACGGGTCCGCCGAGCGGGCCGGGTCCGGCGGGCGCGCCGCTCGGCGGCTGCGACTGTGACGTACTCGACGCCAGCGTGCGGCTGCGTACCCGGTACAGACCGGTGTCGAGGTCCTCGGCCTTCTCCAGATGGACCTTGATCGGGCCCATGAAGGTGTAGCGCTGCTGCTTCGCGTAGTCGCGGACCAGCCCGGACAGTTCGTCACCGAGCTGTCCCGAGTAGGGGCTGAGGCGCTCGTAGTCGGGCGCGCTCAGCTCCACGATGAAGTCATTGGGGACGACCGTCCGTTCACGGTTCCAGATCGTCGCGTTGTTGTCGCACTCGCGTTGGAGGGCACCCGCGATCTCGACGGGCTGGACCTCGGACTTGAACACCTTCGCGAAGGTGCCGTTGACCAAACCTTCGAGACGCTGTTCGAAACGCTTCATGACTCCCATGGGGCACCTCCTCCGTCGTTGCCGTCCTGGTACTGCTTACTGATCGTATCCACGCGTCGGGAAATCGGCTGGTTCCCCTTGTCTGCCCCGTCGATGAGTGTCACCTCTCACACGGATCGTAGAGGCGGCCTCATGACAGTGTCCCGCACCCCGGGTGCTCTCAGGAGGAGCGGGGGGCGACCGCTGTTCGTTCCCTGTTCCAGGGGCGCGTTCCCCAAACAAACGGATGTGAAGCCACCCTCTCCACCGTGCTAATCTTCTCGATGTCGCCAGGAGCGCACACCACCAGGTGGGGCACCGGACGGCACACCCAATGCGCGGGTGGCGGAATAGGCAGACGCGCTGGATTCAGGTTCCAGTGCCCGAAAGGGCGTGGGGGTTCAACTCCCCCCTCGCGCACCACAGAACCCCCGCTCCGGAGAGATCCGGAGCGGGGGTTCTTCGTTGTCCGGCCGGTCGGGACGGGGCCCGTCGGGCTCGTCCGGCCGGTCTCCCGGGGGCCGGGCGGCTCCCGGGAGACCGGGGCTCAGGCGGCGTGGCGGGCGGCGAGGGCCTTGGCCTTCTGGGTGGCCTCCTCGGTGGCCTTGGTGCGCGACGCCTCGGCGAGCGGGATCAGTTCGGCCATCTCCGGCTTGACGGGCGCGAGGGTCAGCTCCGGGACGATGAAGTCGATCTCGGTGGCGCCGAGCATCCCGTTCAGCACCTTCTCCAGATAGTTCTGGACGAACTCGAAGTCCTCGCGCGGGGTGCCGGGGGCGTACGAGCCGCCGCGGCTGGCGACGATGGTGAACGGCGTGTCGGCCGAGGTGCTGTCGGGGCCCGCGTTGTGGCCGACGATGATCACCTGGTCCAGCCATGCCTTCAGCGTGGACGGGATCGTGAAGTTGTACATCGGCGCGCCGATGAGGACGGCGTCCGCCTCGGCCAGCTCGGCGGCGAGCTCGGCGCGCAGCGCGTCCTCCGCACCCGCGGACACCGCGGCTATGTCCAGGTGGGGCAGCGGGGAGGCGGCCAGGTCGCGGTAGATGACCTTGCCCTCCGGGTGCTGCTCCAGCCAGGACTTGACGAAGGTGGCGGTCAGATCGCGCGAGGCGGAGCCTTCCGGGAAGACGGCGGAGTCGATGTGCAGAAGCGTGGCCATGACGTTCTCCATGAGGGGTGGCTGTGCCATACGAATGTGTAGCGACGGAAGTTCCGTTCGCACCTATGGATAACATAGTCGCTTACTTTTTTTCATCCCGTCTCGGAAAACCAGTACTCTGGGCGCATGGCGGACCACGGGGCGGACGAGTGCAAGAAGGTCGACGTGAGCATCACGCGTGTCTTCGAACTCCTCGGCAAGCGGTGGTCGGGCCCGATCATTTCCGTGCTCATGCAGCGTGCGGTCTACTTCGCGGAGCTGCGGCGGGCGATCCCCGGCATCAGCGAGCGGATGCTCTCGGACCGGCTGACCGAGCTCGCCGGGGCGGGTCTGGTCGTACGGGAGGTGGACGAGGGGCCGCCGCTGCGGGTCGCGTACCGGCTGACGGAGGCGGGCGCGGCGATGGAGCCGGCGCTGAAGGAGCTGCGGCTGTGGGCCGAGTCCAATCTGCGGGGATGGCCCGAGGACACCGAGGGCGGCTGTTAGGTCCTGTCCGCGGTCCGGCGGCGCGCGGTCCGGCGGCACGCGGCGCGCGGCCCCGGCCTGCCGCGGGGCGCGGGCGGCTTCGCCGGGGGCACGGGGCGCGGGCCTGCTTCCTGCCGGGTTCCTGCCGAGCGGAGGTCCGGCTTCCTGCTCTTTTGCGCCCGGCGGTACCGTCATGTGCGTTTGATCTCACATGGGTACGGCGAGTACGGGGGAGGCGGCACGCCATGGGCGGTGTCGGGCCGGCGGTGGCTTCCGAGGACGGTTCCGGGAGCGGGCGCACCCCGCGGACGCGTATTCCGGTGGTGCCCGGTTTCGCGACGCGCACCGCCGTGGCCGACGGCGGGAGGGCGGACGGGGCGCGGACGCCCAAGGAGCTGGGCAAGGCGCTGCGGGCCCGGGTACCGCGGTCCTCGCACGACTCCGTCGTGTTCGCGGCGGCGCGGCCCGACGCGGTGCGCGCCGTCGAGGAGTCGAGCCGCGGCCGGGTCCCCGAGCTGGCGCCGCTCCGGGTCGGCCGGATGGCCGCCACGCCCTTCGCCTTTCTGCGCGGCGCCGCCGGACTGATGGCCCAGGATCTGGTGGGCACGCCGGTCACCGGTGTCGGCGCGCAGCTCTGCGGGGACGCGCACGCGGCCAACTTCGGTCTGTACGGGGACGCGCGCGGCCGGCTCGTCATCGATCTCAACGACTTCGACGAGACCGTGTTCGGTCCCTGGGAGTGGGACGTCAAGCGGCTCGCCACCTCGCTGGTGCTGGCCGGCCGTGCGGCGGGCGCGGACGAGGACACCTGCCGCGGCGCGGCGTACGACACCGTCGGCGCCTACCGGCGCACGATGCGGCTCCTGGCGAAGCTCCCGGCGCTCGACGCGTGGAACGCGATCGCCGACGAGGAACTCGTCTCGCACGCGGACGCGCGCGATCTGGCCGGCACCCTGGAGCGGGTCTCGCAGAAGGCGCGGAACAACACGAGCGCGCGGTTCGCGGCCAGGTCGACCGAGGCGGTGCCCGACGAAAGCGGGAAGGCCGGTGCCGGCTCGCCGAGGAGGTTCGTCGACGCGCCGCCCGTGCTGCGGCGGGTGTCCGACGAGGAGGCCTCCGCGGTGGCCGCCTCGCTGGAGGAGTATCTCGGCACGCTGCCGGAGGACCGGCTGCCGCTGCTCGCGCGGTACGCGATCCACGACGTGGCGTTCCGGGTGGTCGGCACGGGCAGCGTCGGGACACGTTCGTACGTGGTGCTGCTGCTCGACCACCGGGGGGAGCCGCTGGTGCTCCAGGTGAAGGAGGCGCGGCCCTCGGCCCTGCTGCCGTATCTGGCGGTCGTCGGATTCGAGGCGCCGGAGGTGGCGCACGAGGGGCGCCGGGTGGTGCTCGGGCAGAAGCGGATGCAGGTGGTGAGCGACAATCTGCTGGGATGGACGACCGTACGGGGCAGGCCCTTCCAGGTGCGGCAGTTCAGAAACCGCAAGGGAAGCGTCGACCCGGGGGCGCTGCCGGCCGACCACATGGACGACTACGGGCGGATGACCGGCGCCCTGCTGGCCAGGGCCCACGCGCACAGCGTGGACCCGCGGCTGGTCGCCGCCTACTGCGGCAGGAACGAGGAGCTGGACGCGGCGGTGGCGGCCTTCGCCGTGGCGTACGCGGACCGCACGGAGGCGGACCACGCCGACCTGCTGGCGGCCATCAGGAACGGGCGGATAGCCGCCGAGACGGGCGTGTGACGGCCGGGCGGGGAACGGAGGCCCGGCGGATCGCCCCGTACGCTGGTCGGGTGATGCGGGACACCTCTGGGGAGCCGACGATCCGAAACGACGACGAACGGGATGTACGAGACGTGCCGGATACGACGGAATCCACGGCGGCGGCTGCGGGCGGGAGCCACGCGGCGGGGCCCGAGGCGGGCGCGGGGACGGACGCGGCGGGTGCGGGTGTGACGGACATGGGGACGGGCTCGGGGACGGACGCGACGGGCACCGAGGCGGGTCACGCGGCGCAGTTCGAGGCGGGTGCCGGGACGGGCCCGGCGGGCGCGGACGCCACGGACTCCGCGCGGCCCGAGGCACGGCTGGAGAAGGCCGTGCGCGCCGCCGAGCAGGCGCTGATCGAGTTCGAGATCGCCCTGGAGACCTTCCGGATCGAGGTGGAGAACTTCTCCCGGCTGCACCACCAGCGGCTCGGTCCCATGTACGCCCGGCTGGACGAGCTGGACGCGATGATCGCCGAGGCCCGTGCCGCCAGGACCGGCGATCCCGAGGATCTGCGCAAGGCGCGGGAGGCCCGCGCGATGGTGCAGCCGATGCCGGGTGTCGAGGAGCTGTTCCACGACTGGATCGACTCCGACGGCCTCTCGGCCGAGGCGGCGGCGATGCTGACCGAACAGCCCGTACGGCCTCCCAAGCGGGTCCGGCCGAGCGACGAGGCCCGCAGGCTCTACCGCGATCTGGTGCGCAAGGCCCATCCCGATCTCGCGCGGGACGACAACGAGCGCGCCCGCCGTGAGGAGTTCCTCACACGGGTGAACGCCGCCTACGGGCGCGGGGACGAGCCGCTGCTGCGCGAACTGGCCGAGGAGTGGGCGGCGGGACCCGTGCCGAAGGCGCCGCCGCTGAGCGAGAGCGAGGAGCTCTACGCCCGGCTGGAATGGCTGTCGCAGCGCAAGGAGATGCTGACGCTGGTCGCCAAGGAGCTGGAGGAGAGCGCGATCGGCGCGATGCTCAGGATGGCGCCCGACGACCCGGACCGGCTGCTGGAGGAGATCGCCGAGCAGCTGCTCGCGGAGGTCTCCGGGCGTGAGACGGAACTCGCCAGGCTGGTGCAGTAGGTTTTTCGGAGGCCCACGGCCCCAGGACGCATGGTCCGAGGCTCATGGCTCACGGACCGCGGCTCATGGCTCACCGGCCGCAGCTCGCGGTCCATTGCTCATGGCTCACGATCCAATGGCCCGGTTCCCCCGTCCCGTACGAGAGAAGGCACCATTCATGAATTTCGCCTCACTGCCCTCGGTCGATGTCGCGGCGGTCCCGTCCGACGGACTGGTACTGGACGTCCGGGAGGACGACGAGTGGGCGGCCGGTCATGTCGAGGGCGCGCTGCACGTGCCGATGAGTGACTTCGTCGCCCGCTTCGGCGAGGTGACCGAGGCGGTGGCCGAGGGCCGGAAGGCTTATGTGATGTGCCGGGTCGGCGGGCGCTCCGCGCAGGTCACCCAGTATCTGGTGCAGCAGGGTGTCGACGCGGTGAACGTGGAGGGCGGCATGCTCGCCTGGGACGGCGCCGGGCGTCCGATGGTCACCGACAACGGCACTCAGGCGTTCGTGCTCTGAGTCCGGACGGGGCCGGCCTCCGAGTCGGCCGGGTGACGCGGCAATCGGCCGGGTACGCGGCGGACCTGGCCGGGGAGCCGCCCGGGAACCGCGGAGGGGCCGCCGGGAGGCCGCCGGGGAATCCCGTTCGAGACCTGGGCCATGGGCCAGGACCGTAGGGTGTCAACCCTGTGGGTGACTGAACGGGTGCCGGTGGGATCGGGGCGGGATGGATTCGTACGACGACAGGGGCGGGCCGGCCGGGCAGCCGCCCGGCGCCGGGATAGCCGGCCTCTCCCTTCCCGGCCAGTTGACCGCCGTCGTGGTGCTCGTGATGGTCGGGCTGCTGGCCTGCACCCATCTGGCCATGGTCTTTCTGCATGTCGCCCCGTCCAACACGATCACCAAGCAGCACGGCAAGGCCGTCGACGCGTGGGTCTATCCCGAGTTCGAGCAGAACTGGAAGCTCTTCGCGCCCAATCCGCTCCAGCAGAACGTCGCCGTCCAGGTACGGGCCGAGGTCGCGAAGGACGACGGCTCACGGACGACCACCGGCTGGATCGATCTCTCCGCCGAGGACGGCGCGGCGATACGCGGCAATCCGCTGCCCAGCCATGTCGAGCAGAACGAACTGCGCCGCGGCTGGGACTTCTTCGTCGGATCGCACGACGACAAGAACCGCCCCAACGGGCTGCGCGGACAGCTCTCCGAGCGCTATGTCCGCCGCATCGTGATGCTGCGTCTTGAGAACCACGACCTGGGCGGTTCCGTGGAACGCATGCAGATCAGGTCGGCCGCGAGCTCCGTGGCCGCACCCGAGTGGAGCACGGAGAAGATCGATACGCGACCCGTCTACCGGCTCTACCCGTGGTGGACGGTGAACGCCACCGATCTTCCGCGGGGCGTACGCAACGGCCGTACGGAGGCGGGCCGATGAGCGGGCGTCCTCCGGTGAGCGGGCCTCTCGACGAGCAGCCGGGCAGGCGTCCCGCCGAGCAGCCGGGCGAAGGCTCGGGCGAGCGGTCGAGCGGGCCTCCGGGCGAGCGGTCCGGTGAACGGTCGGGTGAACCCCTGGGCGCGCGGTCGGGCGGACCTCTGGGCGAGCGGTTCGGCGAACGCGCGGGCGAGCGTCCCGACGGACGGCCGCCGGGCGCGCGGACGGAGAGCAAGCCGCTGTTCGCCGTCGAGCGACGGGCCGGGCGCGCGGTCCAGCGCGTGACCGCCACCGCCCTCGGCCCGTACCAGAGCGCGGTCGTCCGGATCGGGTTCGCCGGCACCTGGCTGCTGTTCCTGTTGTGGGAACTGCCCAACCGGCGCGAGCTGTACGGTCCTGACGGCCCCTGGAGCTGGGACATGGCCCAGCAGCTCATCGCGCGCAACGGCGCCTTCACCGGGCTGATGTGGTCGGACAGCACGGTGTGGTTCGAGATCGTCTTCGCCGTGGCCATGCTCTCCAGCGCGCTGCTGCTGGTCGGCTGGCGCACCCGCACCATGTCCGTGCTCTTCATGTTCGGGGTGCTGTCGCTCCAGAACCGCAGCATCTTCATGGGCGACGGCGGCGACAACGTCATCCATCTGATGGCGATCTATCTCGTACTGACCCGCTGCGGTCAGGTCTGGTCGCTGGACGCCAGGCGCGCGGCGCGTACGGCGGCCCGGCGCGGGGCAGGGCACGAGCCGGGGGCCCAGGGCGCCCGGGACCGGGTCGGGCCGCTTCTCTGGGGCTGTCTCGGAGTGTTCCTGATCATCGGCACGGTGACGGACCGGGTCCAGGGCGCCCCGTGGCTGCCGGTCCTCTTCTGGGGTGTGTGGATCGCCCAGGCCCTGTGGTGGGCGGCGAACCTCTACGCGCCGAACGGCCAGCCGCGCGCCCTGCTGAACGTCCTCGCCAACCTCGTCCACAACGCCGCCCTCGTCGTGATCATGGCCGAGGTCTGTCTCGTGTACGCCACGGCCGGCTGGTACAAGATCCAGGGCTCGCGCTGGCAGGACGGCACTGCGCTCTACTACCCGCTCAAGCTGCACTACTTCGCTCCCTGGCCCGAGCTCTCCGGACTGCTCACGTCCAGTGGTGTGATCGTGATGCTGCTGACCTACGGCACGGTCGCCGTGCAGGTCGCCTTCCCGTTCGCGCTCCTCAACCGGCGTCTCAAGAACGTGCTGCTGGTCGCGATGATGCTGGAGCACGCGGGCATCGCCGTACTGCTCGGACTGCCGTTCTTCTCGCTCGCGATGATCGCCGCCGACGCGGTGTTCCTGCCGACGGGCTTCCTGCGCCGGCTCGGCGGCGAGGCCGCCGGGCTGTGGCACCGGTTGTTCACCCAGGACCGGAAGCGCCTGCCGGAGCAACGACGCGACAGCCCGGAGCAGCCGGCCCGTACTCTCGTCGGGTGAGCAGAGAGACAACGACGGAGGCCGACCGGGCCACGGTGCCGGGCCGTGAGGCCGTGACGCCGGGCCGGGAGGGCGTGGCGGCGGGCCCGGGGACACCGGCCGAGGCGCTGGAGCCCGTTCAGTACGACGAGGGCTTCGGGCCGGAGATCGGTGTCGGGCCGCACCCGGGGCCCTGGCCGCGGGGCGAGCGGTACGACCCGGAGCTGCTCGCGGCCGGGGACCGGCGCAATGTCGTCGACCGCTACCGCTACTGGACGCGCGAGGCGGTCGTCGCCGATCTCGACACCCGGCGCCATGACTTCCATGTGGCCGTGGAGAACTGGTCACATGACTTCAACATCGGCTCCGTGGTCCGTACCGCCAACGCCTTCCTCGCCAAGGAGATCCATATCGTCGGGCGGCGGCGCTGGAACCGGCGCGGTGCGATGGTCACCGACCGGTACCAGCATGTGCGCCATCACTCCGACGCGGCCGAGCTGACGATGTGGGCGGTGGCCGAGGGACTGCCGATCATCGGGATCGACAATCTGCCGGGATCCGTCCCGCTGGAGCGGACCGAGCTGCCCCGCCGCTGTGTGCTGCTCTTCGGCCAGGAGGGCCCGGGGCTGACCGAGGAGGCCCGCGAGCACGCCGCGATGGTGTGCTCGATCGCGCAGTTCGGCTCGACCCGCTCGATCAACGCGGGAGCCGCCGCGGCGATCGCCATGCACGCCTGGATCCAGCGGCACGCCGACATTCCCGGTGCCGGCGCGCCGAGCCTTCCCGGACCGCCCGCGCCCTGAGGCGCGAGCGGACCCGCCGGGCGCGGACAGCCACCGGACCTTGGCCCCGGGCGGGCTCTCAGGCCTGGCGCCTGACCTCCACCATCCGGAAGCGGTTGGCCACGAACGCCGCGTCGCACAGTGCCGCGTTCGCCGCCGGATTGCCTCCGGAGCCGTGGAAGTCCGAGAAGGCCGCGGTCTGGTTCACATACACCCCGCCCGTGAGATTCAGCGAGAGCTGCGCGGACTCCTCCAGACAGACCTCCTCGATCGCGCGCTCCGTCTCCGGCGAGGTGGTGTACGCGCCGACCGTCATCGCGCCCTTCTCGCGGACCGTGCGTCGCAGCAGCTCCAGCGCGTCGTCCGTGGAGTCCATGGCGACCGCGAACGACACCGGGCCGAAGCACTCGGCGAGATACGGCACCTCCGCCTCGGTCCCGCCCTCCCCGGCCTTCTCCCAGGACTTGCGGGCGCCGTCGGCCTTCACGATCGCGGGCGTACGGACCACCGCGTCCGGGAACTCGGGATGGACGATCTCGCGCGAGGCGAGCGCGATGTCCCCCAGCGACGCGGCGGCCTCCAGCCGGGCCTTCACCTCGGGGTTGACCAGCGCGCCCAGCAGCGCGTTGGCACGGGCGTCGTCGCCCAGCAGACCGCTCACCGAGGCCGCGAGATCGGCCACCACCTCGTCGTACGACTTCTCGCCCGCGTCCGTCGTGATGCCGTCCCGGGGAATCAGCAGATTCTGCGGGGTGGTGCACATCTGGCCGCTGTAGAGGGAGAGCGAGAAGGCCAGATTGGACAGCATCCCCTTGTAGTCGTCGGTGGAGTCGACGAGGACGGTGTTGACTCCGGCCTTCTCCGTGTAGACCTGCGCCTGGCGGGCGTGGCTCTCCAGCCAGTCGCCGAACGCGGTCGACCCGGTGTAGTCGATGATCCGGATCTCCGGGCGCGACGCCAGCGTCTTGGCGATGCCCTCACCCGGCCGCTCCACGGCCAGCGCGACCAGATTCGGGTCGAACCCGGCCTCGGCGAGCACCTCGCGGGCCACCCGTACCGTCAGCGCGAGCGGCAGCACGGCGCGCGGATGGGGCTTGACCAGCACGGGATTGCCGGTGGCCAGGGACGCGAACAGGCCCGGATAGCCGTTCCACGTCGGGAAGGTGTTGCAGCCGATCAGCAGCGAGATCCCGCGCGGGGCCGCGGTGAAGCTCTTCCGCAGTTCGAGCGGATCGCGCTTGCCCTGCGGCTTGGACCAGTCGGCGGCGGCCGGGGTCCGGGTCTGCTCCGCGTACGCGTACGCCACGGCCTCCAGGCCGCGGTCCTGGGCGTGCGGCCCGCCCGCCTGGAACGCCATCAGGAAGGCCTGTCCGCTGGTGTGCATCACCGCGTGGGCGAACTCGTGCGTGCGGGCGCCGATGCGCGCCAGGATCTCCAGACAGACCAGCGCGCGGGTCTCGGGTCCCGCCTCGCGCCAGGCGCCCATGCCCGCGCGCATGGCGGGCAGCAGGACGTCCGGGTCCGCGTGGGGATACTCGACCGCCAGCGCCGGGCCGTACGGCGAGACCTCGCCGCCCGTCCAGCCGTCCGTGCCCGGCTGGTCCAGCTCGAAGCGGGTGCCGCGCAGGGCCTGGAAGGCGGCGAGCCCCTCGGCCGGCGCGCTCTCGCCGTACGCCTTGGGGTGCTCGGGGTGCGGGGACCAGTAGGCGCGGCTGCGGATCGCGTCCAGGGCCTGGTCGAGCGTGGGCCGGTGCTTGTCTGAGAGCTGCTGGGGGCTGAGCTGGGCGGCCATGACGGACCCACTCCTCGGTCGGGCTGAGTATCAGGGGCACGGACAGGAAACGGACGGGAGAGGCGGGACGGGGACATGAGCTGACGGACAGAGTTAGAGTAACCGAACGATCGGTCGGGACAAGAGGGCCCGGCGAACCTGTGGACAACTCACCCGCGGAGAACTCATGGCCCCTTCCAGGCTCGCTCGTACGGGAGGATTGCTTCCATGACAGCAATCGAGCCCGGCCGTGTCGTCGCGGTCGTCGGCACCGGCACGATGGGCCAGGGCATAGCCCAGGTGGCCCTGGTCGCCGGCCATCCCGTACGGCTCTACGACGCCGTGCCGGGCCGCGCGGAACAGGCCGCCGCCACCCTCACCGGACGCCTCGACCGGCTGGTCGGGAAGGGCCGGCTCGACGCCTCGGCGCGTGACGCCGCGGTGGCCCGGCTGCGTCCGGCCGCTGACCTCGCCGAGCTGGCGGACGCCGCGCTCGTCGTCGAGGCCGTCCTGGAGCGGCTCTCCGTCAAGCGGGAACTGTTCGCGGCCCTGGAGGACATCGTCGGCGACGACTGCCTGCTCGCCACGAACACCTCCTCCCTCTCCGTCACGGCGGTCGCCGGCGCCCTGCGCCTCCCCGGCCGTCTGGTCGGTCTGCACTTCTTCAACCCCGCCCCGCTGCTGCCGCTGGTGGAGGTCGTCAGCGGCAGCAGCGGGGCGGGGTTGAAGAAGTGCAGACCGACCAGACGGCCGGGGAGGCGCAGGGCGCCGGCGACCGCCGTGACGGAGAGGGAGGAGGTGTTCGTGGCGAGCAGGCAGTCGTCGCCGACGATGTCCTCCAGGGCCGCGAACAGTTCCCGCT
>NZ_MAUD01000009.1 GCF_001700515.1 Streptomyces lushanensis | reverse complement strand
GCTGGCGGCTGAACAGCCAGTCGCGCAGACGGAAGTTGACCGTTCCCTCGCCGATACCGCGCTCGGCCAGCCATTCGGTGATCCTCGCCTTGGCCTCGGCCACCCTCAGACCGTCCAGGGAGACGTCCCTACCGGTCGAGTTGACGACGCGCGCGTCGTACGAGTCGAACGCGTCGTCAACTCGACCGGTAGGGACGTCTCCCTGGACGGTCTGAGGGTGGCCGAGGCCAAGGCGAGGATCACCGAATGGCTGGCCGAGCGCGGTATCGGCGAGGGAACGGTCAACTTCCGTCTGCGCGACTGGCTGTTCAGCCGCCAGCGCTACTGGGGCGAGCCCTTCCCCATCGTCTACGACGAGGACGGCACTGCGCACTCGCTGCCCGAGTCGATGCTGCCGCTGGAACTGCCCGAGGTCGACGACTACTCGCCACGGACGTTCGACCCGGACGACGCGGACACCCAGCCCGAGACACCGCTGTCGCGGAACGCGCAGTGGGTCCACGTCGAACTGGACCTGGGCCGGGGCGAGGGCGTCAAGCGCTACCGCCGCGAGACCAACACGATGCCGAACTGGGCCGGTTCGTGCTGGTACGAGCTGCGCTATCTGGATCCGCACAACAGCGAGAAGCTGGTCGACCCGGCCATCGAGCGGTACTGGATGGGCCCTCGTGAGGGACAGCCGCACGGCGGTGTCGATCTGTACGTGGGGGGCGCGGAGCACGCCGTACTGCACCTGCTGTACGCGCGCTTCTGGTCCAAGGTGCTGTACGACCTGGGGCACATCTCCTCGGTCGAGCCGTTCCACAAGCTGTACAACCAGGGCATGATCCAGGCCTTCGTGTACCGGGACGGCCGCAGGATCGCGGTGCCCGCCGCCGAGGTCGAGGAGCGGGACGGCGAATACCGGTACCAGGGCGAGAAGGTCAGCCGTGTCCTGGGCAAGATGGGCAAGTCCCTGAAGAACGCGGTCACTCCGGACGAGATCTTCGCCGAGTTCGGCGCGGACACACTGCGGCTGTACGAGATGGCGATGGGCCCGCTGGATGTGTCGCGGCCGTGGGACACGCGCGCGGTGGTCGGCCAGTACCGGCTGCTGCAACGGCTGTGGCGCAATGTGGTCGACGAGACGACGGGCGAGATCGCCGTCGTGGACACCGAGCCCGACGAGGAGACGCTGCGCGCACTGCACAAGGCGATCGACGGAGTCGGCCAGGACATGACGGCGCTGCGGTTCAACACCGCCATCGCCAAGATCACCGAGCTGAACAACCAGCTCACCAGGACGGGCCGTCCGGTGCCGCGCCCGGTCGCCGAGCGGCTGGTGCTGCTGATCGCGCCGCTGGCGCCGCATGTCGCCGAGGAGCTGTGGCACCGGCTGGGCCACTCCGACTCGGTCGTGTACCAGGACTTCCCGGTCGCGGACCCGGCGTACGTCGTGGACGAGGCCGTGACCTGCGTGGTGCAGATCAAGGGCAAGGTCAAGGCGCGGCTGGAGGTCTCGCCGTCGATCTCGGACGAGGAGCTGGAGGCGCTGGCGCTGGCCGATGAGGCGGTGGTCGCGGCGCTGGGCGGCGCCGGTGTCCGCAAGGTGATCGTGCGGGCGCCCAAGCTGGTGAACATCGTTCCGGCGTAGGGACAGGGCGTGTTCCGGCGTGGGGACAGGGCGTAGGGACAAGCGGCGCAGGGACAAGCAGGGCTTTCCCCTACGGGCAGGTTGGGGGTTCCCCAGGAACCCTCAACCTGTCTGTTCCGTTTACGGTGGAGGGAGCGTAAACGACAACGAAGGGGGCGCCCATGGAGGTCGTCATCGTGATCCTGGCGCTGCTCTTCGTCGCGTTCGTGTCACTCGGGGTGTTCGTGAGTGTCAAGGCCGTCGGCGCGGCCAAGCGCGGCGTCGACCGTACGATCTCGAACGCGCGCCGCACGGTGGAGGACACCACCCTGCGGGCCAGAAGCCTCGGCCAGATAGGTGTGTCCGGGGAGCTGGCCCAGCTCCGGGTGCGGCTGCGCACGTCGATGCGGGCGACGCAGGAAATGCTCCAGGCGGGAGTGGCGGAGGACGCCTCGCTGTCCGAGTCGGTCGCGCTCTTCCAGCGGCTCAGCGCGCACGGGCGTGAGCTGGACGAGGAGCTGCGCCGGCTGGAGCGCGATCCGGACCGGGCGAGAGTGGCCGAACACCTTCAGGAACTGCGCGAGCGTACGGAGCGGATCACCCATTCGGCGGATTCGCTGCGCTGGGCGGCGCGGGACCGGGCGCGGAAGTTCGCGGAGGACGACCTGTCGTCGCTGAGTGCCCAGATCGACGTGGAGTCGGGGGCGCTGCGTCACTGGTCGGAGCCGGCGGCGGAGCCGCGAGGGCAGGCCGAGTGGCCCGGGAGCGCCGAGAGGTCAGAGCAGCACGTGGTGTGGCCGGAGCCCGGGGACGGGTCCGGGCCCGCCGCCGGACCCGGGGCCGAGCCCCGGGCGACGGATGAAGGGCGGGAACCGGGGCAGGGACAGACGCAGGCCATCGAGCCCCCCGGTGTCCGGCAGCGGATCGCCTATCCGTGGCAGAAACGCACCGGACAGACGAGGCCCGAGACCACCAACTGACCGGAATCGGCCGGACCGGGCCGGGGTCCGGGCGGAATCGATCATCGGAACGGGGCCGGGCTGCCGACAGGGGGCGACGACGGGTAACCTCCCGCTCATGTCCCGCCATGTCGCTATCGTCACCGATTCCACGGCCTACCTGCCGCCACAGACGATGCGGCGGCACGGCATCACCGCGGTGCCGCTGACCGTCGTGCTCGGTGACCGCGCGCTGGAGGAGGGCACCGAGATCTCGGCCCGTTCACTGGCCCTGGCGCTCCAGAAGCGGCGCTCCGTGACCACCTCGCGGCCCAGCCCCGAGGTCTTCGCCGCCGCGTACCGTACCGCGGCGGAGGCCGGCGCGACCGGGATCGTCTCCTTGCATCTCTCGGCCGAATTCTCCGGGACCTACGACGCCGCCGTGCTCGCGGCGAAGGGCGCGCCGGTGCCGGTGCGGGTGGTGGACACCGGGATGGTGGCGATGGCACTCGGGTTCTGCGCGCTGGCCGCCGCCGAGGCCGCCGAGGGGAACGGGACGCTGGACGAGGCGGTGGCCGCCGCCGAGAAGCGGGCCGCGGGCACCTCCGCGTACTTCTACGTCGACACGCTGGACTATCTGCGCAGAGGCGGTCGTATCGGCGCCGCACAGGCGCTGTTGGGCTCGGCGCTGGCGGTGAAGCCGCTGTTGCAGTTGGACGGCGGACGTATCGAGTTGCTGGAGAAGGTTCGCACGGCCTCAAGGGCGATCGCGCGGCTGGAGGAGATCGTCGCCGAGCGCGCGGGCACGAGCCGTGTGGACATCGCCGTGCACCATCTCGCTGCGCCGGAGCGGGCCGTGACGCTGGCCGAGCGGCTGCGTGAGCGGGTGCCGGGACTGGTGGATCTGCATGTGAGCGAGGTGGGCGCGGTGATCGGGGCGCACACGGGGCCGGGGCTGCTGGGAGCGGTGATCTCGCCGCGCTGAGCGGGAGACACCGAGCGGCCGAGCGGGAGACACCGAGCGGGAGACACCTGTGAGCGCCCGGGGGCGCCGGGCCACTCGTCGCCGTGGCGGTCCACTCGTACGGGTGACCGAGTTTTCCACAATGGGACCGTTGTCCACGGGAATCCGGGCCTCTGAGCGAGGTCGGGCGGAAGTGCCTACCGTTCTGTGGCATGACTCTTCGAACACGTTCCGTAACCAGTGGGCCCGGTCGTGCCCCGGGCTCCGATGTCCGCGCCCGTCATCCGCGCCACCGGGCGGACGCCCTCTTCGCCGGTCCGCCGGTCGTGGTGGCGGCGGATCCGCCGCCCGTGCTCGTCACGGGAGGTGACGGCGAAGGCGGCCGTACGGAGCTCGGCAGGCGAGAGCGGCTGGGGCTCGCGGTGCGTGAGCGGCTGCCGGTGTGGCTCCAGCTCCGGTGCGGGCTCGAACCGAGGACGCTCGCGGCGCTCGCCGTCGTCCTGGTCGTGGCCGCGCTGCTCGCCGCCCAGCACTTCTGGTCCGGACGGCCGAGGTCCGTCCGGGCACCGGAGACGGTCGGCGCGGCCGGGGCCGTGATCCCGCCGATGGCGTCGGGGGCGTCGGGGGCGTCGGCCTCGGCGGAGAGCGGCCGGGTCGTCGTGGACGTGGGCGGTGAGGTGAGGAGTCCGGGAGTGCTGCGGCTGCCGACCGGATCGCGGGTCGCGGACGCGCTGCGCGCGGCCGGAGGCGTCAAGCCGGGCGCGGACATCACCGGGCTCAACCGGGCGCGTGTGCTGATGGACGGTGAACAGGTGGTGGTGGGCGGTCCGGCCCCACCGGGGGCCGCGGTCGGCGGAGTCGGCGCGGTCGGCGGCCCGGGCGCCGGGAGCGGGATCGGGATCGGTACCGGCTCGGGCGGCGCGGGCGACGGCGCGGGGGGCATGGGGCCGGTGAGTCTCAACTCCGCCACGGTGGAACAGCTCGACACGCTGCCCGGGGTCGGGCCGGTACTGGCGCGGCACATCATCGACTACCGCCTCCAGCACGGAGGATTCCGGTCCGTCGAGGAACTCCGCGAGGTCAACGGGATCGGCGCGCGCAGGTTCGCGGACCTTCAGCCGCGTGTACGGCCATGACGCGCCGCGCGGTTGATCCGACGGCCGGTCACGGCACCGGCGATCGCGCGGGCTCGGCGGGGCCGCGCCAGGAGGGCCCGGCCGATCTGCGCCTGGTTCCGCTCGCGGTGGCGGCCTGGGCCGCGGCGGCTCTGGCGGTGGGCGCTTCCTGGCGGTGGACCGCCGCCGGCGTGCTGGTGTGTCTGTCGGCGGCGGGGCTGCTGCTGGTGAGGTCGAGGTTGTGGTCCAGGTCCAGGTCCAGGTCCCGGTCCCGGTCCGGGTCCGGGTCCTCCCGGTCCGGTGCCGGACAGGGACGGCGGCCGGGCGGTGTCGCTGTCGCGGGCGCGCTGCTGTGCGCGGCGGCGGGCGCGGTGTCCGCCGGGCTGCACACCGCGGGTCCGGACCGGGGGCCTGTGCCGGGCCTGGCCGAGAGATATGCTCGGGTCACCGCGGAGTTGACGGTCACCTCCGATCCCCGGCCCACACGCCCGAGGGTTCTCGGGGACCGGATGCCCCGCGCCGGGTTCGTGCTGGACGCGGATCTCACCCGGCTGACGGGACCCGACGGCCGGATCGCCGCGGGCAGGACACCCGTTCTGGTGCTCTCCGGACCCGGCGAACACGCGGGCCGATGGCAGCGGCTGCTGCCCTCCACCCGGCTGCGGCTGACCGGGCGGCTCTCGCCGCCGCTGCACACGGACGATCGCCACGCGGCGGTCCTGCGGGTGGAGGGGAAGGGACCGCCACAGCTGATCGGGCAGCCGACGCGTGTCCAGCGCACGGCCGGTGACCTGCGTGCGGGACTGCGCGAGGCGACCGAAGGGCTCGCCGCCGACGCGCGCGCCCTGCTCCCCGGGCTGGTCGTCGGCGACACCTCACGGGTGTCTCCCGAACTGCACGACGCGTTCAAGGCGACCGATCTCACGCATCTGCTCTCCGTCTCCGGAAGCAATCTGACGGTGGTGCTCGCACTGCTGATCGGGCCACCCGGGCTGGCCGTAAGAGCCGAGCGGCGGGGGCTCGCGCCACGGCTGAGGATCTCGCTGCGGTGGACCGCGCTCCTCGGCGGCGTGCTCACGCTCGGCTTCGTGATCGTCTGCCGTCCGGAGCCCAGTGTGCTGAGGGCCGCGGCCTGTGGGCTGATCACTCTTCTCGCCATCGGCACGGGCCGCCGCAGGACGCTGATTCCCGCGCTGGCCGCGGCCGTTCTGCTGCTGGTGCTCCACGACCCGTGGCTGGCGCGCAGTTATGGCTTTCTCCTCTCCGTACTGGCCACCGGCGCGCTGCTCACCGTCGCGCCGCGGTGGAGCGACGCGCTGCGGCGGCGCGGGGTGCCGGCCCGGCTGGCGGAGGCGCTGGCCGCGGCGGGTGCGGCGCAGGCCGTGTGCGCGCCGGTGGTGGCGGTGTTCGCGGCCAGGGTCAGCCTGGTGGCGATCCCCTGCAATCTCCTCGCCGAGGCGGCGGTGGCTCCGGCGACGGTGCTCGGCTTCGCCGCCCTGGCCCTGGCGCCGCTCGCGATGCCCGTGGCGGAGGCGCTGGCCCGGTGCGCCGGCTGGCCCGCGGGCTGGATCGCGTCCGTCGCCCGGGGCGGTGCGGCGCTGCCCGGTGCGGGCATCCCGTGGCCGGGCGGCTGGTGGGGCGCGCTGCTGCTCGTCGCGCTGACGGTCGTGGTCCTGTTCGCCGTACGACGGATCCCGCGCCACCCGTGGACGGCCGCCGTGTGCGCCGTGCTCCTGCTGCTCTCCGTCGTACGACCGCCGTCGGTCACCCGGCTCGTCACCGGCTGGCCGCCGCCGGGCTGGACGTTCGCGATGTGTGACGTCGGGCAGGGCGACACCGTCGTGCTGGCGGCGGGCCAGGGCACGGCCGTGGTCGTGGACACCGGCCCCGACCCCGGGCCGCCCGACCGCTGTCTGCGGGAACTCGGCGTCACACGCGTTCCGCTGCTGCTGCTCACCCACTTCCACGCCGACCATGTCGGCGGGCTGGCCGGTGTCCTGCGGGACAGGGCGGTCGGCGTGATCCAGACCACGCTCTCGGAGGAGCCGCCGGAGCAGGCCGCGTTCGTGCGGAGAACGGCCGCCGGGGCAGGGGTGCCGGTGGTCCGTGCCCGGCCGGGGGAGCAGCGGCGGATCGGGCCGCTCACCTGGCGGGTGCTGTGGCCGAGCGCGCGGTCCGCCCTGAGCGCCGACGAGCCGAACGACTCCAGCGTCACCCTGTTCGTACGGATGGCCCATGGTCCCGCGCTGCTGCTTCTCGGCGATCTCGAACCGCCTGCCCAGCAGGGGCTGTTGAGCGAATACCCGGCGCTGCCTCCGGTGGATGTGCTCAAAGTGGCCCACCACGGCTCGCCGTTCCAGGATCCGGGGCTGCTCCGCGCGGTCCGGCCCCGGCTCGCCCTGATCTCCGCCGGGCGGGACAACCCGTACGGCCATCCCGCGCCTCGTACGGTGGAGGCACTGCGCGCCGGGGGAGCGGCGGTGCTGCGTACCGACACGGATGGTTCGATCGCGGTGGTCGGTGCGGGGGCCGGGCTGAGAGCGGTGCCCCGGGAAGGCCGGAGCGGTCCCGTGAGCGCTCGGGCGGAAGTCCTACGGCAAGTGGCGCATGGTTCGCGGGTGGGCGCCGCATCACACTGGGATCATGGACATCTCGCGGCTCACCGATGCCTATCTGCACCGGATCGGTGCCACTCGCCCACGGCACGCCGACGCCGCCGCGCTGCGCGAGCTGCACGTACGGCACCTTCTGTCCGTGCCGTTCGAGAATCTCTCGATCCATCTCTCCGAGGAGATCGTCCTCGAAGAGGAAGCGCTCGTGAGGAAGGTGGTGGAGAGACGCCGGGGCGGCTTCTGCTACGAACTCAACGGTGCTTTCTCCGTGTTGCTGCGCGCTCTCGGCTTCCCGGTCGTCCTCCTCCAGGCCAGGGTTCTGGGCCCGGAAGGGACGGTGGGCATTCCCTACGACCACCTCGCGCTCCTGGTCGAGACCGTCGAGACCGTCGAAGGCGCAGAGGCCGGTGGCGAGCCGGGCGAGGAGGCGCGCACCGTTCGGCGTTGGCTCACCGATGTCGGCTTCGGCGACCACAGCCTGTACCCCCTCGATCTGGACGAGCGCGGCGATCAGAAGGATCCGGCCGGGACGTTCCGTATCGCCGAGACGGCCGAGGGCGACCTGGAGGTTCTGCGCGACGGCACGGCGCGGTACCGCGTCGAGACGCGCCCTCGTGTGCTCGCCGACTTCCGGGCCGGGGCCTGGTATCACCGTACGTCACCGGACTCGCACTTCAGCGGCTCGCTCGTGTGCTCGCGGCGGACCGAGGAGGGCCGTGTCACGCTCAGCGGCGACCGGCTCGTCACCACCGCGCACGGCGAGCGCCAGGAGCGGCCGCTGGAGGGGGAGAAGGAGATCCTGACCGCCTACCGTGACCACTTCGGGCTGCGATTCGACCGGGTCCCGGAGCTCCGGCAACCTCCTGTCGGTGGCGTGTAGTAGCCGAGTTCGCTACCTGTCCGTACGTTTGCCTCGAACGGCGCATGGGTGGTCGAATGCCTACTCGTCAAGGGTCGCCGCCCAGCCAAGGATGTCCGGCCGCGCGCGGCCCCGCAGAGCCCGATCGCACAGGGGTACGTACACACCATGATCACGCGCCTTATCGGCCGACGGACGGCCACTCAGCAGAGAAACCACGCACTCTCCGGGCTGTCGGTGCCACCCGGTGCCGGTCTGCTGAGCTGCCGTGTCCTCGACCCGGTCAACGAGCCCGTGGCACGCGGCGAGTTCACGGTGAGTGACAGCAACGGACGTAAGGTCGTGAGCGGCGAGACCGATCCCTTCGGCACGATCGTGGCGATGGTCCCCTTCGGGGAGTACCGGCTGGCGATCTCGGCCGCGAGCTTCACCCCGTACCGGAGCAACGTGTATGTCACCGACGGAGGGGACTCCGGTGGCCTCGGGGACATCACGCTCCAGATAGCCCCTTCGCTGCCGCTGCCCACGCCCGGGGAATGGGAGATCGAACCGGCTCACTCCCGGATCGGTTTCGTCGCCCGGCACATCGGACTCGCGCGTGTGCACGGCCGGTTCGACAACTTCGCCGGCGCGATCAGGATCGGCGACACCATGGACCAGTCCGCGATGCATGTCGTCATCGGCGCCGCGTCGATCGACACCAGCGTCCAGATGCGCGACGACCATCTGCGCTCCGCCGACTTCCTCGATGTGGCCAACTACCCGACGCTGGAGTTCTACAGCGACCGCATCGCGCACCGGGGCGGCAACAACTGGGCGATCACCGGCGCGCTCACGCTCCACGGCGTCACCCGTACGATCACGCTCGACACCCAGTACCTCGGTATCGGCAACGGCATGGAGGGCGAGACCCGTGCGGCCGTCCGCGCCACCACCGAGCTGCACCGCGAGGACTACACCGTCAACTGGCAGTCCATGCTCGCGCGTGGCATCGCGGTCGTCGGCTCCAGCATCAAGATCGAGATGGATATCCAGATCGTCCCCAAGAGCTGAGCGCATCCGCTCCGGCGGCCGAGTACCCGTCCCCGGGCGGCCGGGACCGGCTGGGAGAATACGGCCGTGAGCGATGTGAGACATGTGCTGGTGCTGCCCGACCGCGACGCCGCCGAGGAGGTGGCGGAGGCGCTGGGCGAGCGGTTCGGCGTAACCGAGGAACCGCAGTTGGTACGGGACGCCCTGGCCGGCGAGGACGACGCCGAGGACGCCCAGTGGCTGGTGGTCGTGGAGGACCCGGAGGCGCGGGTGGACGGCGCGGCGCTGGACGCGTTCGTGGCGGACTGGGACGGCTGGCGGGAAGAGGCGGACTGACCGGCGTCCACGGACGCGTGCGGCGACACACCCGCTGACACACCCGCTGACGGATCCGCCGATGGACCTGTGACCCACCCGCCGACGGACCTGTGACGGATCCGCCGACCGGTGTGCCGGCGCCGAGCGGGCGTCGTCGGCTGTCGGTGGTGCGTGCGATGCTGGACCGCGATGGCCACCAGAAAGTCTTCCCCCGACGACCTCCTCGCCCCGCTCACCCTGGCCGTGGGCCAGGAGGACCTGCTGCTCGACCGCGCCGTGCAGCAGGTGGTGGCGGCGGCCCGCGCCGTCGACGCCGACACGGACGTCCGCGACCTCACCTCCGACCAGCTCCAGCCCGGCACTCTCGCCGAGCTGACCAGCCCTTCGCTCTTCGCCGAGCGCAAGGTCGTGGTCGTACGGAACGCGCACGATCTCTCCGCCGACACGATCAAGGACGTCAAGTCCTATCTCGACGCTCCCGCCGAGGAGATCACACTCGTCCTGCTGCACGCGGGAGGTGCCAAGGGCAAGGCGCTGCTGGACGCCGCGCGCAAGGCGGGCGCCCGGGAGGTCGCCTGTCCCAAGACGACCAAGCCCGCCGAGCGGCTCACCTTCGTCCGTTCCGAGTTCCGCGCGCTGGGCCGCTCGGCCACCCCGGAGGCATGCCAGGCGCTGGTCGACTCGATCGGCAGTGATCTGCGCGAGCTGGCGAGCGCCGTCTCCCAGCTCGCCGCCGATGTCGAGGGCACGATCGACGAGGCGGTCGTCGGCCGTTACTACACGGGCCGCGCCGAGGCCTCCAGCTTCACCGTCGCCGACCGCGCGGTGGAGGGAAGGGCGGCCGATGCCCTCGAAGCGCTGCGCTGGTCGCTGTCGACGGGAGTGGCTCCCGTCCTGATCACCAGCGCCCTCTCCCAGGGAGTACGGGCGATCGGCAAGCTGTCGTCCGCGCGCGGCGGCAGGCCCGCGGATCTCGCCCGCGAGCTGGGAATGCCGCCGTGGAAGATCGACCGGGTGCGTCAGCAGATGCGCGGCTGGACTCCGGACGCAGTGGCGACGGCGCTGCGGGCCGTCGCCGAGGCCGACGCGGGCGTCAAGGGCGGCGGTGACGATCCGGAGTACGCGCTGGAGAAGGCGGTTGTCGCGATCGCCCGCGCCGCGCGCTCCGGCCGGGCCGGCTGACGGCCGCTGGCCGCACGGCCGCCGGCCGGCGGCCCGGTCGGCGGGGCCCCGCCCGCCGGGGACATCGGCGGAGCCGAAGAGCCGCGCCCCGCACCCCGCGGAGCCGACGGAACGCGCGGCGCCGAAGAGCCCCGCGGACATGACGAAGGCCCCGGCGCCGTCCTGGGGAAGGACGGCGCCGGGGCCTCGACGTCAATCGGTGCGGTGAACTCGCACCCGCGTGGCGAACGCAGTCGCGTGCGAGTTTGGGAGTGCCGGTCAGGAGCGGTAGAGAGGGCCCGCTGGGTCCCTTCCGGCGGTCAGGCGGTCAAGAGACCGGTTCAAGGCTGTCGAACCACGTGACCAGATGACCGATGAGCGGCTCAGCCCTGGAGGGAAGCGACCTTGGAGGCCAGCGCCGACTTCTTGTTGGCGGCGGCGTTCTTGTGGATGACGCCCTTCGAGACAGCCTTGTCGAGCTTGCGGGAGGCCTCACGAGCGGCCACGGAGGCCTTCTCGACGTCGCCCGCGGCAGCGGCCTCACGGGCCTTGCGGATCGCGGTCTTGAGCGACGACTTGACAGCCTTGTTGCGCAGGCGTGCCTTCTCGTTGGTCTTGTTCCGCTTGATCTGGGACTTGATGTTCGCCACGTTTAATACAGCCTTTTCAGCTTTGATGAATCACTAACTGAACCCGTCCCGCGCCGAGACGGCACGAGACACAGCTCACCACGCTACCAGCCACCCTCCGACCCGCCCAAACCGGGCGCAGTCCCGCACCCATGGGACGATGGAGGCTACGTATCGATCCGAGTCGACCCGAGACGAGACGCCGCGCGTCTCAAGAATCAGGACCCTGCGTGCCCGCGACCCCTACCCACGTGCCAGAGCCGAGTCGTACGGACCCGGCGCTGCTCCGCAACTTCTGCATCATCGCGCACATCGACCACGGCAAGTCGACGCTCGCCGACCGGATGCTCCAGTTGACCGGAGTCGTCGATTCGCGGCAGATGCGCGCCCAGTACCTCGACCGCATGGACATCGAGCGCGAGCGCGGTATCACGATCAAGTCCCAGGCGGTCCGGCTGCCCTGGGCTCCCCGTACGGGTGAGGACCAGGGCAAGACCCATATCCTCAACATGATCGACACGCCGGGCCATGTGGACTTCACCTATGAGGTGTCCCGTTCCCTCGCGGCCTGCGAGGGCACGATCCTCCTGGTGGACGCCGCTCAGGGCATCGAGGCGCAGACCCTCGCCAACCTCTATCTGGCGATGGAGAACGACCTCACCATCGTCCCGGTGCTGAACAAGATCGACCTGCCGGCCGCCCAGCCGGAGAAGTTCTCCGAGGAACTGGCCAATCTGATCGGCTGCCGGCCCGAGGACGTCCTCAGGGTGTCGGCGAAGACGGGCGTCGGCGTGGACGTCCTGCTCGACCGGGTCGTGGCGGACGTCCCGGCGCCGGTCGGTGTCGCGGACGCGCCTGCCCGCGCGATGATCTTCGACTCCGTCTATGACTCCTACCGCGGAGTCGTGACCTATGTACGAGTCATCGACGGCCAGCTCAACAAGCGCGAGCGGATCCGGATGATGTCCACCGGCGCCACGCACGAGCTCCTGGAGATCGGTACGAACTCGCCGGAGATGCTTCCGGCGGACGGTCTCGGCGTCGGCGAGGTCGGCTATCTGATCACGGGTGTGAAGGACGTGCGCCAGTCCAAGGTCGGTGACACGATCACCACCCTGAACAAAGGCGCGACCGAGGCGCTGGGCGGCTACAAGGACCCCAAGCCGATGGTGTTCTCCGGCCTCTATCCGCTGGACGGCTCGGACTACCCCGAGCTGCGCGACGCCCTCGACAAGCTCCAGCTCAACGACGCGGCGCTGGTCTACGAGCCGGAGACCTCCGCGGCCCTCGGTTTCGGCTTCCGCGTCGGCTTCCTCGGACTGCTGCATCTCGATGTGATCCGTGAGCGGCTGGAGCGCGAGTTCGGCCTCGACCTGATCGCCACCGCTCCCAATGTCGTCTACCGCGTGCTGATGGAGGACGGCAAGGAGCACATCGTCACCAATCCGAGCGAATTCCCCGAGGGAAAGATCGACTCGGTGCACGAGCCGGTCGTACGGGCCACGATCCTCGCCCCGAGCGAGTTCATCGGCTCGATCATGGAGCTCTGCCAGACCCGGCGCGGCACGCTGCTCGGTATGGACTATCTCTCCGAGGACCGCGTCGAGATCCGCTACACGCTGCCGCTCGCCGAGATCGTCTTCGACTTCTTCGACCAGCTCAAGTCGAAGACCCGGGGCTATGCCTCACTCGACTACGAGCCCACCGGCGAGCAGACGGCCCAGCTCGTCAAGGTCGACATCCTCCTGCACGGCGACAAGGTCGACGCCTTCTCGGCCATCACCCACCGGGACCAGGCCTACGCCTACGGCGTCCGGCTGGTCGCCAAGCTGCGCGAGCTGATCCCGCGTCAGGCCTTCGAGGTGCCCATCCAGGCGGCCATCGGCTCCCGGGTGATCGCCCGCGAGACGATCCGCGCCATCCGCAAGGACGTCCTCGCCAAGTGCTACGGCGGTGACATCTCCCGTAAGCGGAAGCTGCTGGAGAAGCAGAAGGAGGGCAAGAAGCGGATGAAGATGGTCGGCAGCGTGGAGGTGCCGCAGGAGGCCTTCATCGCGGTGCTGTCCAGTGACGAGTCCGGCGGAGGCAAGGGGAAGAAGTAGTCCGCCCGTCCCCCGTGGACCGGTGGCGCCGCGCCCGGACGGGTGGCGCCGCGCGACGGGCGTACGGGTGTACGGGGCGCGCTCGGGCGGGTTCCTTTTGAAGCGGCGCCCCACTGCCCCTTACGTACCGGCGGGGCGGCCTCTAGTCTGATCACTGATCCCGTAGTTACTCACCAGTTAGTTACTCGTCGGTCGCACCCTGGTCAACCATCACACCCAGTCACCGTCACACCAGTCGGTCGGATCAGTCACGCAGCGCTGCGCGCGGGCCCGGAGGATGTCGTGAGCGACACACAGAACTTGATCGAGAACCGGCCGCCGTCCGTGGCGGCCCTCTTCATTGAGCGCGTGACGGCCACGCCGGACGCGGAGGCCTACCGCCATCCCGTCCCCCGTACCACGGGCCGCGGCCCCGACGAGTGGCGCTCGCTGAGCTGGGCACAGGCGGCGGAACGGGTGTACGCGATCGCCGCCGGCCTCATCGCGCTGGGCGTGCGGCCGGAGGAGCGGATCGCGCTCGCCTCCGCCACCCGTGTCGAGTGGATCCTCGCCGACCTCGGCGTGATGTGCGCGGGCGCCGCGACCACCACGATCTACCCGTCGACCAACGCCGAGGAGTCCGCGTACATCCTCGCCGACTCCGAGAGCCGCGTCCTGATCGCGGAGGACGCCGAGCAGCTCGCCAAGGCCCGCGAGCGGCGTGCCGAGCTGCCCCGGCTCGCCCATGTGGTCGTGATCGAGGCGGCCGACGCGCTGCCCGCCGAGGGCGACCCGGACGGCTGGGTGCTCTCCCTGGCCGATCTGGAGGCGCGGGGCACGGAGCATCTGCTCACGAGCCCGGAGGCGGTGAAGGAACGGGTCGGCGCCATCACCTCCACCCAGCTCGCCACCCTGATCTACACCTCGGGCACCACCGGCCGGCCCAAGGGTGTGCGGCTGGCGCACGACAGTTGGTCGTACATGGCCAAGGCCACCGCGGGCACCGGACTGATCACCAAGGACGATGTGCAGTATCTGTGGCTGCCGCTCGCCCATGTCTTCGGCAAGGTGCTGACCTCGGGGCAGATCGAGGTCGGGCATGTCACCGCGGTGGACGGACGGGTCGACAAGATCATCGAGAATCTGCCGGTGGTCCGGCCCACCTATATGGCGGCCGTGCCGCGGATCTTCGAGAAGGTCTACAACGGTGTCGCGGCCAAGGCGCGCGCCGGCGGTCCCGCCAAGTACAGGATCTTCCAGTGGGCGGCCGGGGTCGCCCGGGAGTACGCCAGGGTCTCCCAGGACAACTTCCGCCGTACGGGCAGGGCGTCCGTGCCGTTCGCCCTCGGCGCCAAGCACAGGGCCGCCGACGCGCTCGTCTACGCCAAGCTGCGCGAGGCGTTCGGCGGGCGGCTGCGGGCCGCGGTCTCCGGCTCGGCGGCGCTCGCGCCCGACATCGGCTATTTCTTCTCCGGCGCCGGGATCCACATCCTGGAGGGATACGGACTGACGGAGTCCAGCGCCGCCAGCTTCGTCAATCCGGGCGAGGCGTACCGTACGGGCACGGTCGGCAAGCCCCTGCCCGGTACGGAGGTACGGATCGCCGACGACGGCGAGATCCTGCTGCGCGGCCCGGGGATCATGGCCGGGTACCACGGGCTGCCCGAGAAGACCGCGGAAGTGCTGGAGCCGGACGGCTGGTTCCACACCGGCGACATCGGCGAGCTGTCCCCGGACGGCTATCTGCGGATCACCGACCGCAAGAAGGACCTGATCAAGACGTCGGGCGGCAAGTACATCGCGCCGGCCGAGATCGAGGGCCGGTTCAAGGCGGTGTGCCCGTTCGTCTCCAACATCCTGGTGCACGGCGCGGACCGCAACTTCTGTACGGCGCTGATCGCGCTCGACGAGCCGACGATCCTCGGCTGGGCGGCCGAGCACGGGCTGGGCGGCAGGCCGTACGCCGAGGTGGTCGCCTCCGCACAGGTCCAGCAGCTCGTCGACGGCTATGTGAGGCGCCTCAACGCGGGGCTCCAGCGCTGGCAGAGCATCAAGAGGTTCCGGCTGCTGCCGCGGGATCTGGACATCGAGCACGGTGAGCTGACACCGAGCCTCAAGCTCAAGAGGCCGGTGGTGGAGCGGGAGTACAGGAATCTGATCGAGGAGATGTACGAGGGGTCCCGGGAGGCCTGAGCGGGCACCGCCCGGCGCGCGGGCCCCGGGCCGGATGGCACGGGGCGTGAGCGGCGCCCGGGCGACGCCCTACCGGGCCCGCTCGCGGCGCAGTTCGCCCAGGGTGTCGCCTATGCGCGTGAGCTGCTGCCCCAGCGCCGCCAGATCGTGCGGCGCGCGGCGCCGTAACTCCTCCTCGATCGACGACAGCCGGCCCGCGATCTCCCCGAGATGCTCCTGCTCACGCGCCAGCATCCGCTCCAACTGCTCGTTCTTCCGGTGCAGATCGAGGAAGACACCGACCTTGGCCCGCAGCACCCACGGGTCGAACGGCTTGGTCAGGAAGTCCGCCGCGCCCGTTGCGTACCCGCGGAACGCGTAACCGCTGTCGGACTCCGGTCCGTTCAGAAAGATGATGGGGACGTCCTTGGCGTGGTCGAGCCGCTTGATCCGGGAAGCCGTCTCGAAACCGTCCATGCCGGGCATACGGACGTCCAGCAGGACCAGCGCGAACGGCTGCCGCAGCAGTTCCTCCATCGCCTCCTCGCCCGAACGGGCCCGTACGAGTGTCACGTCCAGGGAGCCGAGGACCGCTTCCAGCGCGTCGAGGTTGTCCTCCATGTCGTCCACGAGAAGGATGGTCGCGCGTTCCACGGTGGCTGTTGACCTGCTCATCCGGCTCTCCTTGTCGGCCCTCGGCCCTCGGCCCTCGGCTGTCGGCCAGCGGGGCAAGACTGCTCCGTCCGGCGCGGTTTCGCACGTCGTTACCCGGGGTTTGGCCGCCGCGTTGTCAACCCGTGTCCTCAGCCATACCGTCCGTCCCCGAGGACTCCGCCGGACCTCGGCCGTTCACCAACTCCAGGCAAATATCGGCCCACTTCGATGACTCGGCGCATATGGACGCCCTCCGTCTGTCACTCTGTCGGGATCGTAAGTGGCACAACACCAGAACGGGATCAGGAGCCGCAGTGGGGCCCATTCCGATTCCGCGCGAGTCGCTGCACCGTTCGGCACCCGAGGTGCCGTTACGACAGGACGCGCGGTCGACATCACGTACCAGCCTGCCCGGGAACCCGCTCGCGCCGTCGGCCGCGCGCCGGTTCGTACGCGCGACGCTGGCCGACTGGACCAGCCAGGGAAAGCTGGCCACCTGCACCTTCTGCCGGGGCGACGGGGGATGCCCGCCGGGGCGGCACAGCACCGATCTGCTCGCGGACGACGCGGCGGTCATCGTCAGCGAACTGGTCACCAACGCGGTCGTGCACGCCGGGACCACCGTCGAACTGCTCTGCCGCCACGAGGCGGCGGCCGAGGACCCCTCGGGGACGGGGGAGGAGCCGGCCGCCCTGGTTCTGGAGATATCGGATCACCATCCCGCACGCGCCATCCAGAGCGACGCCCGGGGCCAGGCGCCGTCCGGCACTCCGGAGTACGGCCGAGGGCTGCAGCTCGTCGCCTCCCTGGCCGACCGGTGGGGCATCACCTACCGTCCCGGGCTCAAGACCGTCTGGGCCCGCCTGCCCCTCGAAGGAAGGGAGGCGGGGCCCGGCCAGCCCGCCGAACCCGCGCTGCGCAGGGGACTGCGCGCCGCGGAGATCCTCGCGCCCTCGTCGCGGCGCTCCGTACGGGACGATCCCGACTGGGTCGGCCGCGGCGCGCTCTCCTTTCTCGCCGAGGCCTCGGAACTGCTCGCGGGCCAGCTCGACGAGGACCTGATCGCGGCGCTCGCCGGGCAGTTGCTGGTGCCGCGGCTCGCCGACTGGTGCGCGGTGTGGCTGGACGCCGAGAGCGTCCAGGCGGGCACGGCGCCACGGCTCGCCCGCGTCTGGCACGCCGACGAGTCCAGAACCGGCGAACTGCGCGCGGTCCTGGAGAAGGACCCGCCGCGGCTGCCCGATCTGCCGAGGGGCGGCCCGGTGCGGGTGCCGTGGCCGGGCGGCTGGGGTGTGGGAAACGGCGAGGCGTCCGATGCGGATGGTGCGGGCGATACGGGCGATACGGGCGGTGCGGATGCTGCGGGCGGTACGGAGACGTCCGGCGGCGCGGACGCGGAGTCCGGGACGGAGGCCGGGACAGAGGCCGGGACGGAGGCCGGAGCGGGCGGCGGGCCGGGGGAGGGCTCGGCGCTCGCCTGCCGGCTTGTCGCCAACGGGCGCGCGCTCGGCACCCTGATGCTCGGCCGCCCCGGCGGGACCGGCGTGCCCGACGATGTCACCGCCCTGGTCGAGGACTTCGCGCGACGCGTCGCCCTCGCCATCGGCGCGGCCCGCCGCTACACCCGCCAGGTCACCATCAGCCGGGTCCTGCAGCGCGGCCTGCTGCCCAGCCAGGTCGCGCGGATCCCCGGTGTCGCCAGCTCCCTGGTGTACGAACCGAGTGACGAGGGTCTCGCGGGCGGCGACTTCTACGACGTCTTCCCGTGCCCGCCGGGCGACCGCTGGTGCTTCATGCTCGGCGACGTCCAGGGCAGCGGCCCCGAGGCGGCCGTCGTCACCGGACTCGCCCGCCCGTGGCTGCGGCTGCTGGCCCGCGAGGGGTACCGCGTCGGCGCGGTCCTCGACCGGCTCAACCGGCTGCTCCTGGACGACGCCACCGAGGCGGCGGAATCCGCGTCCCTGATGGTCGCGGCGGCAGCCGCGGCCGGTCCCCCGCTCGGCAGACCCGGCGCCGTCCCCGGGGCGACGGAGGGCGGCCAGCCGCGCTTCCTGTCGCTGCTGTACGGAGAGCTGATGCCGCTGCCGGGCGAGGGCGGCGGCGTACGGTGCACGCTCGCGAGCGCCGGCCATCCGCTGCCGCTGCTCCTGCGGCCCGACGGGACGGTACGGCCGGCCGCGGAGCCGCAGCTGCTGCTCGGGGTCGTCGAGAACGTCGCGTACGAGAGCCGTACGTTCCAGCTGGAGCCCGGTGACACGCTGCTCTGTGTCACCGACGGTGTGACGGAGCGGCGCTCGGGGCCGCGGATGTTCGACGACGGCGACGGGCTCGCGCAGGCGCTGGCGCAGTGCGTGGGGCTGTCGGCACAGGGCGTCGCGGACCGGATACGGCGGGCGGTGCACGAATTCGGTGACACACCGCCGGGGGACGATCTGGCGCTGCTGGTGCTCCAGGCGGAATGACCGCTCCGGGCGCGTTGACGCCTCGACTCGGGACGACGCCTCGACTCGGGACGACCCCTCGACTCGCGATGACCCCTCGGGCGGAGCGACCGCTCCCGGCCCTGAGGACGGCCTCGGGCGGAGTGACCGCTCCCGGCGTGACACGGACAACCCGTCCGGTACGGGACACTGGGCGGTATGCCTTCCGCACTGCCCGACGGTGACCCGATGCCCGAGACCGGAGCGCTGCCACCGCACGCGCTGACTGGCTCGGCCGACCGGCCGCTCGGCTTCTATCTGCACGTTCCGTACTGCGCGACCCGCTGCGGCTACTGCGACTTCAACACGTACACGGCGACCGAGCTGCGCGGCTCGGGAGGTGTGCTGGCCTCCCGCGACAACTACGCCGAGACGCTCGCCGACGAGATACGGCTCGCCAGGAAGGTACTGGGCGACGATCCGAGGCAGGTCCGTACGGTGTTCGTCGGCGGCGGTACGCCCACACTGCTCGCGGCCGGGGACCTCGTGCGGATGCTCGGCGCGATACGGGACGAGTTCGGCCTCGCGGACGATGCGGAGATCACCACGGAGGCGAATCCGGAATCGGTGGATCCGGCCTATCTGGCGGCGCTGCGGGAGGGCGGCTTCAACCGGATCTCCTTCGGGATGCAGAGCGCGAAGCAGCACGTGCTGAAGGTCCTGGACCGTACGCACACGCCCGGACGGCCCGAGGAGTGCGTCACGGAGGCCCGCGCGGCCGGGTTCGAGCACGTGAACCTCGATCTGATCTACGGGACGCCGGGGGAGAGCGACGACGACTGGCGTGACTCGCTGGCGGCGGCGGTGGGCGCCGGGCCGGACCATGTCTCGGCGTACGCGCTGATCGTGGAGGAGGGCACGGGACTGGCGCGGCGGATCCGGCGCGGCGAGGTCCCGATGACGGACGACGACGAGCACGCGGACCGGTACCTGATCGCGGACGCGGTGCTGGCGGAGGCGGGCTTCTCCTGGTACGAGGTGTCGAACTGGGCCACCTCGGAGGCGGCCCGCTGTCTGCACAACGAGCTGTACTGGCGCGGCGCGGACTGGTGGGGCGCGGGCCCCGGCGCGCACAGCCATATGGGCGGCGTGCGCTGGTGGAACGTCAAGCACCCGGGCGCGTACGCGGCGGCGCTGGCGGAGGGCCGCTCGCCCGGGGCCGGCCGGGAGATCCTCTCGGCGGAGGACCGCCGGGTGGAACGCGTCCTGCTGGAGCTGCGCCTGTCCGCCGGCTGCGAACTCTCCCTCCTGCGCCCGGACGGCCTGACCGCCTCCCGCCGAGCCCTGGCCGACGGCCTCCTGGAGCCGGGCCCGTACGAGGAGGGCCGCGCCGTCCTGACGCTACGGGGCCGCCTGCTGGCGGACGCGGTGGTCAGAGACCTGGTGGACTGACCGCCCGCGGACCGACCGCTCCCGGACTGATCACTCGCCGGGGTGAATCCGAGACGGTTCGGCGACCCCGTACCCCTGGATCTGCTCGTGTCGAGCCGGCCACCTCGGAGTTCGGGACGCTTCCCCCGGTCAAACGTCACCGCCGGCCGTGACGAAGTCGATCAGTTCTTCCACCCTGCCCAGCAGCGCCGGTTCAAGGTCTCGGAAGGTCCGGACCCGGGACAGTACGTACTGCCATGCCGCTCCCGTGTTCTCCGGCCAGCCCAGCGCGCGGCAGACGCCCGTCTTCCAGTCCTCGCCCCTGGGGACCGAGGGCCATCCCACGATGCCCACCGACGACGGTTTCACCGCCTCCCAGACGTCGATGTAGGGATGGCCCACCACCAGCACGTCGGGGCCGGTCACCGCCGCCGCGATACGGGACTCCTTCGAGCCCGGTACGAGATGGTCGACCAGCACACCCAGCCGCGCGTCCGGTGCCGGGGCGAAGTCGGCCACGACGGCCGGGAGATCGTCGACACCGCCCAGATACTCGACGACCACGCCCTCGATACGCAGATCGTCGCCCCACACCTTCTCCACCAGCTCGGCGTCGTGCCGGCCCTCGACGTAGATACGGCCCGCCCGCGCCACCCGCGCACGGGCCCCGGACACGGCCACCGACCCGGAAGCCGTACGGGCCGGGCGGGCCGGCCCCGCCGCCGCCGGGCGCACCAGCGTGACCACCCGGCCGTCGAGCAGAAAACCGCCCGGAACCAGCGGAAAGACCCGGTGCTTCCCGAACCGGTCCTCCAGCGTCACCGTCGGGCCCTCCGCCGTCTTCTCACAGCGGACCACCGCACCGCAGAAGCCCGTCGACACCTCCTCGACCACCAGATCCGGATCCGGCTCCGCCGGAACCTCGGGCGCGGGCGTGGACTTCTTCCACGGAGGCGTCAGATCGGGGCTGTAGCTACGCATTCGCAAGACGATAGGCCGCACGGGCCGGTACGGCTACGACACCCCGAACCGCGCCGCCAGCGCGTCGCGTTGTGCCCGTACGAACGACGCGTCCACCACCGCGCCATGTCCCGGTACGTACACCGCGTCCTCGCCGCCCAGCGCCAGCAGCCGGTCCAGGGCGGGCGGCCAGCGGGCCGGGATCGCGTCAGGCCCCGCCTGCGGCTCACCGGACTCCTCCACCAGATCGCCGCAGAAGACCACGGAGCGGGCCGCCGGAGCGCCCGCCGAGGCGCCGGCCGGAGCGCCCACCGAGGTCTCCGGCACCAGCATCGCCAGATCGTGCGCCGTATGACCCGGACCGGCGTTCACCAGCACCGCCCGCCGGCCACCGCCCAGCTCCAGGGTGAGCAGCCCCGACACCTCGTGCCGGGGCGGCACCAGCACCTCCACCGCCCGTGCCGTCTCCGCCGCGTCCGCCCCCAGGCGCACGGCCTCCTCGTACAGACCCGACGGCCCCGGGCCGCCCGCCGACAGCAGCCGCGCCGTGCCCACCGCCCCGTACACCTCCGTCCCCGGAAACGCGGCCGTCCCCAGCACATGGTCGAAGTGCGGATGGCTGAGTGCGATGTGCGTCACATGCCGGCCGCCGCCCAGCAGCGCCCGCACCTCCGCCCCGAGTCCGGTGCCCTCACGGACCGTCGAGCCCGTGTCGTACAGCAGCACGGCGTCCGCGCCGACGACCAGTCCGGCCGTCGCGTCCCACCCCGGCAGCCGCCGCCGTCCCACTCCGGCTGCCAGCCGCTCCCAGCCGTGTTCTTCCCAGCAGACGTCCATACCAGGACGCTACGGGACGCTACGGAAACACCGCCGCCGCCGACGGGCCCGATCGGGCGGTATCGTGTTCGGCCGCCCTTGCTCCCGGCGTACCCCACGGCCGTACACTTACGGGGGGAGTGCTGGCACTCCCCGTGAGCGAGTGCCAACACGTGCTTGGAAGAGCGCCGAACAGGCCAAGAAGTGAGTACCGGGCCCGGAACGACGACCAGAGCTGGAGGTGTGCGCCATGCTCAGCGAACGCAGACTCGAGGTGCTGCGCGCCATCGTCCAGGACTATGTCGGCACCGAGGAGCCCGTGGGCTCCAAGGCGCTCACCGAGCGCCACAAGCTCGGTGTCTCACCGGCGACCGTCCGCAACGACATGGCGGTGCTGGAGGACGAGGGCTTCATCGCCCAGCCGCACACCAGCGCGGGACGCATCCCGACCGACAAGGGCTACCGGCTCTTCGTCGACAGGCTGGCCGGTGTGAAGCCGCTCTCCTCACCGGAGCGCCGTGCCATCCAGAACTTCCTGGACGGCGCCGTCGATCTGGACGACGTCGTGGGCCGCACGGTACGGCTGCTGGCGCAGCTCACCCGGCAGGTCGCCGTGGTCCAGTATCCCTCGCTGACCCGCTCGACGGTGCGGCACGTGGAGCTGCTGGCGCTCGCGCCCGCCCGGCTGATGCTCGTCCTGATCACGGACACGGGACGGGTCGAGCAGCGTATGGTCGACGCTCCCGCGCCCTTCGGCGAGACCTCGCTCGCGGATCTGCGCGCCCGGCTCAACAGCCGGATCGTCGGGCGCCGCTTCGCGGATGTCCCGCAGCTCGTGCAGGACCTGCCCGACTCGTTCGAGCAGGAGGACCGCGGTGTGGTGTCCACCGTGCTCGCGACCCTGCTCGAAACCCTGGTCGAGGAGACCGAGGAGCGGCTGATGATCGGCGGTACGGCCAACATCACCCGTTTCGGACACGACTTCCCCCTGACCATCCGGCCGGTGCTGGAGGCGCTGGAGGAGCATGTGGTGCTCCTCAAGCTGCTCGGCGAGGCCAAGGATCCCGGCATGACCGTACGTATCGGGCACGAGAACGCCCATGAGGGACTCAACTCCACGTCCGTCGTCGCGGTCGGCTACGGTTCGGGCGACGAGGCAGTCGCCAAACTCGGCGTGGTCGGACCGACCCGCATGGACTACCCCGGAACGATGGGAGCGGTACGCGCAGTGGCACGTTACGTCGGACAGATCCTGGCGGAGTCGTAAGTGGCCACGGACTATTACGCCGTACTCGGCGTACGCCGCGACGCATCTCAGGACGAGATCAAGAAGGCATTCCGGCGGCTCGCGCGCGAGCTGCATCCGGATGTCAATCCCGATCCCAAGACGCAGGAGCGCTTCAAGGAGATCAACGCGGCGTACGAGGTGCTGTCGGACCCGCAGAAGAAACAGGTCTACGACCTCGGCGGCGACCCGCTCTCGGCCAACGGCGGCGGTGGCCCCGGCGGCTTCGGAGCCGGTGGCTTCGGCAACTTCTCCGACATCATGGACGCGTTCTTCGGTACGGCGTCGCAGCGCGGCCCGCGGTCGCGGACGCGGCGCGGCCAGGACGCGATGATCCGGCTGGAGATCGATCTCAACGAGGCGGCCTTCGGTACGACGAAGGACATCCAGGTCGACACGGCCGTGGTCTGTACGACCTGCTCCGGCGAGGGCGCGGCGCCCGGCACCTCGGCGCAGACCTGTGACATGTGCCGTGGCCGCGGCGAGGTCTCGCAGGTCACCCGGTCCTTCCTGGGCCAGGTCATGACCTCGCGGCCGTGCCCGCAGTGCCAGGGCTTCGGTACGGTCGTGCCGACGCCGTGCCCCGAGTGCGCGGGCGACGGACGTATCCGCTCGCGCCGTACGCTCACGGTCAAGATCCCGGCCGGTGTCGACAACGGCACCCGCATCCAGCTCGCGGGCGAGGGCGAGGTCGGCCCCGGCGGCGGTCCCGCCGGTGATCTGTACGTCGAGATCCACGAGCTGGCGCACGCGGTGTTCCAGCGGCGCGGCGACGATCTGCACTGCACGGTCACCATCCCGATGACGGCGGCGGCGCTGGGCACGAAGTGCCCTCTGGAGACGCTGGACGGGCTGGAGGAGATCGACGTACGGCCGGGCACCCAGTCGGGCCAGTCGATCCCGCTGCACGGCCGTGGCATCACGCATCTGCGCGGTGGCGGCCGTGGCGATCTGATCGTGCACGTCGAGGTGATGACTCCGTCGAAGCTGGACCCGGAGCAGGAGCGGCTGCTGCGCGAACTGGCGAAGCTGCGCGGCGAGGAACGCCCCACGGGCCAGTTCCAGCCCGGGCAGCAGGGTCTGTTCTCGCGGTTGAAGGACGCGTTCAACGGTCGGTAGGCGGTTGTCGGGCCGGGGGTCCGGGGGTGGTCCCCCGGCTGGGCGCCGTCGGTCCGGGCAGCGGGGTCTGTTCCCCCGGTTGAGGGAAGCGTTCAACGGCCGGCGGGCGAACCGTCCGCGTGGCCGAGGTCATGGGCCGGCGTCCAGGGATTTCTCTGGACGTCGGCCTTTTTGCGTGGCTTTTTTCCTGGCACATGCCAGTCACGACACCGATTCGGAGCTGTCACGGAGGGCATGGCACCATGCCTTCATGTCCTCCGCACTGACCGATCTCTGCCGGTATCCGATCGTGCAGGCCCCCATGGCGGGTGGGGCCTCCTGCCCCCAGCTCGCCGCGGCGGTCTCCGAGGCGGGCGGTCTCGGTTTCCTCGCCGCCGGGTACAAGACGGCGGACGGTATGTACGAAGAGGTCAAGCAGCTGCGCGGGCTGACCGGTCAGCCCTTCGGGATCAACCTCTTCATGCCGCAGCAGCAGAGCGCCGACCGCGCGACCGTCGAGGTCTACCGCAACCAGCTCGCCGGAGAGGCGACCTGGTACGAGACACCGCTCGGCGATCCCGACGCCGGACGGGACGACGGCTACGAGGCCAAGCTCGCGATCCTGCTCGACGACCCGGTGCCGGTCGTCTCCTTCACCTTCGGCTGCCCGAGCCGGTCCACGCTGGACGCCCTGGCCGGTGCCGGGACGTACACCGTGGTCACGGTGACCACGCCCGAGGAGGCGCAGACCGCGCAGTGGTCGGGAGCCGACGCCGTCTGTGTCCAGGGCATCGAGGCCGGCGGGCACCAGGGCACGCACCGCGACGATCCGGCCGTGGACGGCGCCGGCATCGGGCTGCTCTCGCTGATCGCCCAGGTCAAGGAGGCCGTGCAGCTTCCGATCATCGCCGCGGGCGGGCTGATGCGCGGCGGTCAGATCGCGGCGGCGCTCGCGGCCGGCGCGGACGCGGCCCAGCTCGGTACGGCGTTCCTCGTGTGCCCGGAGTCCGGTGCGAACGTGCTGCACAAACAGGCCATGACCAGCCCGCTGTTCGTACGGACCGAGCTGACGCGGGCCTTCTCCGGCCGGCCCGCCCGCGGTCTGGTCAACCGCTTCATGCGCGAGCACGGCCCGTACGCCCCGGCCGCCTACCCGGAGGTGCACCATCTCACCTCCGGGCTGCGCAAGGCCGCGGCCAGGGTGGGCGATCCGCAGGGGATGGCGCTCTGGGCGGGACAGGGCCACCGGATGGCCCGTGAGCTGCCCGCGGGCCAGCTCGTCGAGGTGCTGGAGGCCGAACTCGAAGCGACCAGGGCCTCGTTGACGTCCGGCCAGGGCAACGGCCAGGACAGCGGCCCGGGTACCGCCTCGTGACCGCTCCGGTCTTCGTCGTCGAGGACGGCGTGCTGCGCGTGGGCACGGTCACGCTCGACGGCCCCGAAGGGCGGCACGCCGTCTCCGTGCGGAGGCTGCGTGCCGGTGAGGAAATCGTCCTGACGGACGGCGCGGGCAACGGCGCGTACGGGACGGTCGCCGCCGTCGAGGGCAAGGACCGGCTGGAGGTGGCGGTCAGGGAGGTACGGACCGAGCCGGAGCCCTCGCCCGGGATCACCGTCGTCCAGGCACTGCCCAAGGGGGACCGCGGCGAGCTGGCCGTCGAGACGATGACCGAGACCGGTGTCGACACGGTCGTGCCGTGGCAGGCCGCGCGCTGCGTCACCCAGTGGAAGGGCGAGCGCGGTGCCAGAGCGCTGGCCAAATGGCGGGCCACGGCGCGCGAGGCGGGCAAGCAGTCACGCAGGCTGCGCTTTCCCGAGGTCACCGAACCCCTGACCGGCAAGGGGGTCGCCGCGCTGCTCGCGGAGGCGGACCTCGCCGCCGTCCTGCACGAGGAGGGCAGCGAACCGCTGGCCACCGCGCCGCTGCCCGCCGGTGGCCGGATCGTGCTGGTGGTGGGGCCCGAAGGGGGCGTGTCCCCGGAGGAGCTGGCGGCGTTCGCGGCGGCGGGCGCGAAGCCGTACCGGCTGGGCCGTACCGTACTGCGCACCTCGACCGCGGGGACGGCGGCCACGGCGCTGCTGCTCGGCCGCACGGGCCGCTGGTCCTGAGCCGTACGCGGGCTTGAGCGCCACGCGGGCCTGAGGGGGTACGGCCCGGGACCTGTCGCCCGGGCCCGTACGGCGAAGCCCGCCGCTCACCGCCCGCCGCCGCTCTCCACGGCGCCCAACCATCGCGGCCCGTACTCGCCACCCGCTGGACAGCGGCCCACCGCCGCTTCGTAGGCTGACGGTATGTCCGACGAGTCTCCGCTGATCCGGAGCCTGCGCGCCGCCGTCGCCGCGGCTCCCGACGATGTGCCGCTCCGGCTCCATCTCGCCGAACTGCTGCTCGCCGCGGGCCACGCGGAGCGGGCGGTCACCGAGGCGGCCGTGGCGCTTCAGCACGCGCCGGGGGACGCCGACGCGCGGGCGTTGATGCTGCGCGCGATGGGCGCGCCGGCAGCGCCTGCCGCGCCTGCCGTGCCGACCGTGCCCGCGGTTCCCGCCGCGCCCGTGGCCCCGGCGGCCCCCGCGGAGACGGGCGTTCCGCCTCAACCGCCCTCCGGGCCGGGCGGATTCGACTGGACGGCGGCCGAGCGGCAGATCGAGGACGCAATCCCGCCGCGCTTCGTCACCTCCGAGCGGCCCGCGGACCTCCCGGCCACCGAGGCCCCTCTCGCCGCCGACGGCCGCGGTGACGCCGGCTCCGTCCCCGCCTGGGACATCGACGCGCCCGGCTCCGTGACCCTCGCCGACGTCGGCGGGATGCGGGAGGTCAAGGACCGCCTCGAAGCCGCCTTCCTCGCCCCCCTGCGCAATCCCGAACTGCGCAGGCTGTTCGGCAAGAGCCTGCGCGGCGGCCTGCTTCTTTACGGTCCTCCCGGCTGCGGGAAGACCTTTGTCGCGCGGGCCGTCGCGGGCGAACTGGGTGCCGGATTCCTGTCCGTGTCGGTCAACGACGTACTGGACATGTGGATCGGCAACTCCGAGCGCAACATGCACGAGGTGTTCGAGACCGCCCGCCGTCAGGCGCCCTGCGTGGTGTTCCTGGACGAGCTGGACGCGCTGGGCGCCAAGCGGAGCCGTACGCACCACAGCGGGATGCGCAACACCGTGAACCAGCTCCTCACCGAGCTCGACGGCGTGGACGCCGTCAACGAGGGCGTGTTCGTGCTCGCCGCCACCAATGTCCCCTGGGACGTGGACCTCGCGCTGCGCAGGCCGGGACGGCTCGACCGCACCCTGCTCGTCCTGCCGCCCGACGCGCCCGCCCGTGAGGCGATCCTCGGATACCACCTGCGCGACCGGCCCATCGAATCCGTGGACCTGGCCAGGCTGGTCAAGGTCACCGAGGACTTCTCCGGCGCCGATCTCGCCCATCTGTGCGACTCCGCCGCGGAGAGCGCGCTGCTCGACTCGGCCCGAACCGGTACGGTCCGCATGATCAATATGACGGACCTGCTGGCGGCGGCCAAGGACGTGCGGCCGTCCACGGAGCCCTGGTTCGCGGCGGCCCGCAATGTCGCCATGTTCGCCAACGACGGCGGTGTGTACGACGATCTCCTGGCCTATCTGAAGAAGAAGCGGAAGCTGTGAGCACGGGCCGCCCCGGCGCCATGGGCCGTGCCGCCGCCGGCCGTCCGCGGTGAGCGAGGCGCTGAAGCGGGCCGACGCGCTGCATGAGATGGGCCGTCACGAGCAGGCCGCCGCCACCGTGTCCGCCCATCTCGCCGAACACCCGGGCGACGCGCGCGCCTGGGTCCTGCTCGCCCGCTGCACCCACGCGCTCGGCGACCGCGCCGAGGCGCTGCGCGCGGTGGACGAGGCGCTGCGCGCCGATCCGCGCCGGCTCTCCGCCTGGATCGTGCGCGCCGAGCTGCTCACCGGCGCGGGCCGGTACGCCGAGGCGGAGGCGGCGGCCCGTGAGTCGATCCGGCTCGCGCCGTTCTTCTGGGGCGCGTACCAGGCGCTCGCCTGGGTCCTGGACCGCTCCGGCGACCGCTCCCGCCGCCAGGAGGCGTACGCCGTCGCGGGCCGGGCCGCCGAGCTCGCCCCGGAGCACGACGCCGCGCACTTCCTCGTCGGGGTCACCGCCCACCGGCTGCGTGACTTCCGTACCGCCGAACTCGCCTACCGCACCGCGCTGCGCCTCAATCCGCAGAGCAGCGAGGCACACAACAACCTGGCGATGCTGAGCATGGGGCAGCGATGGCGGCGGCGCGGCGCGTGGAGCGCGGCGGCGGAGGGGTTCGCCACGGCCGCCGCCCTCGACACGGCGGACCGGGACGCCCGGTTCAACCTGGAGTCCATGGCCTGGGGCGTGGCGGCGGGCGCCCGCTGGGTCGCGCTGGCCGGGCTCGTGGTCTCCGTCCTCGGCACGGTCGGCCCGCGCACCGGCGACATCGGGACCGGCGCCCTGGCGGCCCAACTGGCCGCCGCCCTCGCGCTCGTGGCCCTCTGGGCGGGATGGGCGCTGTGGACACGGCGGCGGGTGCCCGCGCGGCTGCGCGGGACGATGCTGCTGCTGGCCCGCCGCTGCCCGCCCGTGGTGGCGATGGCCGTGTCCGTCGGACTGCTGGGGCTGCACTCGGCGGCCGTGGTGGCCCTGCCCGCGGCGGGCGCGGGCCTGGTCGGCGGACTGGGCGTGCCCCTGTTCTGGGGGATGCTTCTCACGTACTGGCTCAGCAGGGCGGCTCTCAACAGACGGCGGCCCGTGGACGGATAGCATGCGTCCGTAGCGAACGGATCACCGGCGGCGTCGAGGAGGGCCCGGATCATGGCCGGAGAACCACAGGCCGACTGCCTGTTCTGCAAGATCGTCTCGGGGGAGGTGCCCGCCACCGTCGTCCGGGAGACCGAGACCACCGTCGCCTTCCGTGACATCAATCCGCAGGCCCCGACCCATGTCCTGGTCATCCCCCGGGTGCACTACCCGGACGCGGGCAGCCTCGCCGCGGCCGAGCCGGGTGTCGCCGCCGACGTGCTGCGCGAGGCGGCGGCGGTCGCCGTCGAGGACAAGACCGACGGCAGCGGCTACCGGATCGTCTTCAACACCGGCGCGGGCGCCGGTCAGACCGTCTTCCACGCCCATGCCCATGTGCTGGGCGGTCGCGGCTTCAACTGGCCTCCCGGGTAGGCGCCTTGTCCGTACGAGAACTGGTGGTGCTCGGCACCGCCAGCCAGGTGCCCACCCGCCACCGCAACCACAACGGCTATCTGCTGCGCTGGGACGGCGAGGGCCTGCTCTTCGACCCTGGCGAGGGCACGCAGCGCCAGATGCTGCGCGCCGGGGTGGCCGCGCACGACATCGACCGGATCTGTGTCACGCACTTCCACGGTGATCACTCGCTCGGTCTGGCCGGAGTCGTCCAGCGGATCAATCTCGACCAGGTGCCGCATCCCGTCACCGCGCACTACCCGGCGAGCGGACAGCACTTCTTCGAACGGCTGCGGTACGCGACGGCCTACCGCGAGACCGTCCCGCTGACCGAGGCGCCGGTCACCGGCGACGGAGTGCTGGCGCGGACGCCCGCGTACACCCTGGAGGCGCACCGGCTCTCCCACCCCGTCGAGTCGTACGGTTATCGGCTGATCGAGCCCGACGGGCGGCGGATGCTTCCGGCGCTGCTGGCCGAGCACGGTATCGCGGGCCCCGACGTGGGCCGTCTCCAGCGCGAGGGCTCGCTGAACGGGGTGTCGCTGGACGACGTCAGCGAGACGCGCAGAGGCCAGCGGTTCGCCTTCGTCATGGACACCCGGCTCTGTCCCGGCGTGCGGACGCTGGCCGAGGGGTGCGATCTGCTGGTCATCGAGTCGACGTTCCTCGACGAGGACGAGCGGCTGGCGAGCGAGCACGGCCATCTCACGGCGGGCCAGGCGGGCCGGGCGGCCCACGAGGCGGGCGTACGGCATCTCGTACTGACGCACTTCTCGCAGCGCTACGGCGACCCCGACGAGTTCGAGCGGCAGGCGCGGGCGGCCGGGTTCGACGGTGAACTGACCGTCGCCGCCGACCTGGTGCGGGTGCCGCTGCCGAAGCGCTCCGGCTGAGACCGGCGCGGGCCGAGATCCGGTCAGAGATCCGGTCGATGTCGGTCATATTTCGATCGATTCTTCATGGTGAACCGATCGGAAATTGATCAAGTTTCGACTGAATGCGCTATGGCATCGAGCTGAAGTGAACACAGCCGTCATGGGGATCCCGGGCGTCAGCCCCGGCGCCGAGGATCGGGCAGACTGTCCGGATCCGCACGCGATCGGGAGCCCGCCGTGATCACACCCAATGGAGACCCGCTGGAGCACACCGCGGAACACGCCGCACATGCCGGCGCGCATGTCGATCCCCTCGGCGCGCTGCGTGCCCCGGACGATCCGGACTGCGACGTCTATCTGACGGGCACGGTCTTCCTCGACATCATCTTCACGGGCCTGGACAGCGCGCCCGTACGCGGTACGGAGTCCTGGGCGCGCGGCATGGGATCGAGCCCCGGCGGGATCGCCAACATGGCCACCGCGCTCGCCCGCCTCGGACTGCACACCTCGCTCGCGGCGGCCTTCGGCGACGACCACTACGGCGAGTACTGCTGGGACGCGTTGGAGCAGGGCGAGGGCGTCGACCTGTCCCGCTCCCGCACCGTCCCCGGCTGGCACTCGCCCGTCACGGTCTCCATGGCCTACGAGGGCGAGCGGACGATGGTCTCGCACGGCCACGAGGCCCCGCCGCCCGAGGACGCCCTCCCGGAGTGCCCGCCGCGCGCCCGCGCCGCCGTCGCCGCGCTCACCCCGGGCCGCCGCGACGAATGGATCGCCCGCGCCGTCCGCCGCGGCGCGCGGATCTTCGCCGACGTCGGCTGGGACGAGTCGGGCCGCTGGGATCTCGCGGGGCTGGCCGATCTGGAGCACTGCGAGGCCTTCCTGCCCAACGCCGAGGAGGCCATGCGCTACACCCGCACCGACTGTCCCCGGGCAGCCGCGCGGCTGCTCGCCGAGCGGGTGCCGGTCGCCGTCGTCACGCTGGGCGCCGAGGGCGCGTACGCAGTGGACGGCGCCACCGGCGAGACCGCCGAGGTGCCGGCCATCGCGGTGGAAGCCCTGGACCCGACGGGCGCGGGCGACGTCTTCGTGGCGGGCTATGTCACCGGCACGCTCGCCGACTGGCCGCTGGCGGACCGGCTGGCCTTCGCCGGGCTGACCGCCGCGCTCTCGGTCCAGGAGTTCGGCGGCTCGCTCTCCGCGCCCGGCTGGTCGGAGGTCGCGGCCTGGTGGCAGTACGTACAGGCCTGCTCGGACCAGGATCCGGCGGCGCTGCGACGCTACGCCTTCCTGGAGGAGCTGCTGCCCGCGCCGAGCAGGCCGTGGCCGCTGCGCAGGGCCGTACCGACCATCGGTTTCGGCCGCTCGGGCTGAGCGCGGGCCGGCGCGGACGGCCGCCGCGGACGCCCGTCGTGGGCGTCCGCTTCCCGGCGCGTACCGCGGGCTTGCCCGGCGTGTCCCACAAGGTTCAGGAACGGCACGGGTAAAAGCCCTGGGGCTTGTCAGCGCGGAGCCGTACGCTGGTACCTCAGAGGTTGTCGAGCAGCGAGAACCCTGCAACGGGAGGTATGCGCAGGCCACAGCGCCGGCCCATGACTCAGACACCTACAGCCCGGACCCCCGCGGAGGGGCAGGCACGTACCCACTTCACCGTCCCCGCCAATCACCCCATGGTGACGGTCCTGGGCTCAGGGGATTCCCTGCTCCGTGTGATCGAGAAGGCGTTCCCGGCCGCGGACATCCATGTCCGGGGCAACAAGATCAGTGCGAGCGGCAGCGCGGCGGACGTCGCGCTCGTCCAGCGCCTTTTCGACGAGATGATGCTGGTGCTCCGCACCGGTCAGCCGATGACGGAGGACGCAGTGGAACGTTCCATCGCCATGCTCAGGGCGAGCGAGAACGGCGGTGCGGACGGCCCCGAGACCCCCGCCGAGGTGCTCACCCAGAACATCCTGTCCGGCCGGGGCCGGACCATCCGCCCCAAGACCCTGAACCAGAAGCGGTATGTCGACGCGATCGACCGGCACACGATCGTCTTCGGCATCGGTCCCGCCGGTACGGGCAAGACCTATCTCGCCATGGCCAAGGCGGTCCAGGCCCTCCAGGCCAAGCAGGTCAACCGGATCATCCTGACCAGGCCCGCCGTCGAGGCGGGTGAGCGGCTCGGCTTCCTGCCCGGCACGCTCTACGAGAAGATCGACCCGTATCTGCGCCCGCTCTACGACGCACTGCACGACATGCTCGACCCCGACTCGATCCCGCGGCTGATGGCGGCGGGCACGATCGAGGTCGCGCCGCTGGCGTACATGCGGGGCCGCACGCTCAACGACGCGTTCATCATTCTCGACGAGGCCCAGAACACCAGCCCCGAGCAGATGAAGATGTTCCTCACGAGGCTCGGCTTCGAGTCGAAGATCGTCATCACCGGTGACATCACCCAGGTCGACCTTCCCGGTGGCACGAAGAGCGGTCTGCGCCAGGTCCAGGACATCCTGGAAGGCGTGGAGGACGTGCACTTCTCCCGTCTCACCTCGAAGGATGTCGTACGGCACAAGCTCGTCGGCCGTATCGTCGACGCGTACGAGCAGTACGACAGCCGCAACGACGGCCGAAACGGGAAGTAGAACAAGAGCGCACCATGTCGATCGACGTCAACAACGAGTCAGGCACCGAGGTCGACGAGCAGGCGATCCTCGATGTCGCCCGCTACGCGCTCACCCGGATGCGTATCCACCCGCTCTCCGAGCTGTCGGTGATCGTGGTGGACGAGGCGGCCATGGAGCAGCTCCACCTCCAGTGGATGGATCTGCCGGGTCCGACGGATGTCATGTCCTTCCCGATGGACGAGCTGCGTCCGCCGGTCAAGGACGACGAGGAGCCCCCCCAGGGGCTCCTCGGTGACATCGTCCTCTGTCCGGAGGTGGCGAAGAAGCAGGGCGAGGAAGCCCCGACGCGGCACACCATGGACGAGGAGCTCCAGCTCCTCACCGTCCACGGTGTGCTGCATCTCCTCGGTTACGACCACGAAGTGCCGGACGAGAAGGCCGAGATGTTCGGCCTCCAGGCGGCGATCGTCGACGGCTGGCGATCCGAACAGGGGCTCACGGGTCCGTCCCCCGCGCCGACCGTCTCGTGACCGCGCAACTGATCCTCGGAGCGGTCGCCCTGGTCGTCGTCGCCTGGCTGGCGGCGTCGGCCGAGGCGGGCCTCGCCCGGGTCTCCAGCTTCCGCGCGGCCGAGGCCGTCCGCTCCGGGCGGCGCGGCGCGGCCAAGCTGGAGCAGATCGCCGCCGATCCGACGCGCTATCTGAATGTGGCCCTGCTGGTCCGGGTCGCCTGCGAGATGGCGGCCGGAGTGCTGGTGACGTATGTCTGTCTCAACGAGTTCGAGGAGACCTGGTCGGCACTGGTCGTCGCGATCGGGGTGATGGTCCTCGTCTCGTATGTCGCGGTGGGCGTCTCGCCGCGCACCATCGGCCGTCAGCATCCGCTGAACACGGCGACGGCCTCGGCGTACGTGCTGCTGCCGCTCGCCCGGATCATGGGCCCGATCCCGCAGCTGCTGATCCTCCTCGGCAACGCCCTCACGCCGGGCAAGGGCTTCCGCAAAGGCCCGTTCGCCAGCGAGGCCGAGCTGAGGGCCCTGGTCGACCTCGCCGAGCAGGAGTCCCTCATCGAGGACGACGAGCGCCGGATGGTCCACTCCGTCTTCGAGCTGGGCGACACCCTCGTACGGGAAGTGATGGTCCCGCGCACGGACCTGGTCTGCATCGAGCGCTACAAGACGATCCGGCAGGCGCTGACGCTGGCCCTGCGCTCCGGCTTCTCCCGGATCCCGGTGACCGGTGAGAACGAGGACGACATGGTCGGCATCGTCTATCTCAAGGACCTGGTCAGAAAGACCCATATCAACCGGGACTCCGAGAGCGACCTGGTCTCCACGGCGATGCGCCCCGCCGCCTTCGTCCCGGACACCAAGAACGCCGGTGATCTGCTCCGCGAGATGCAGCAGGAGCGCAGCCATGTCGCGGTCGTCATCGACGAGTACGGCGGCACGGCCGGCATCGTCACGATCGAGGACATCCTGGAGGAGATCGTCGGCGAGATCACCGACGAGTACGACCGTGAACTGCCGCCGGTCGAGGAGATCGGCGACGGCTCCTACCGGGTCACGGCCCGGCTCGACATCGGTGATCTCGGCGAGCTGTTCGGGCTCGACGAGTACGACGACGAGGATGTGGAGACGGTCGGCGGACTGCTGGCGAAGGCGCTGGGCCGGGTCCCGATCGCCGGGGCGAGCGCCGAGGTGGAGCTGCCCGACGGGCGCGGTCTGCGGCTGACGGCGGAGTCCCCGGCCGGCCGCCGCAACAAGATCGTCACGGTCCTGGTCGAGCCGGTGCGCAAGGAGGAGCCCGCCGCGTGACCCCGGGGGACGGATGACACCGGGGGACGCCGCGTGACCCCGGGGGAACTGAGGGCCTGGTGCCTGGGGCTGAACGAGACGTCCGAGGACTCGACCGGGGTCTCCCCGTCGGCGGAGGCTCCGCGTCCGCTGCCTATGCTCGACGCATGACTGAGAGCACCGATCCCGGCGCCGGCCTCGGCCCCGAGGACCGCAAGATCATCACTCTGGCCCGGAGCGCCCGCGCCCGTAACGGTGTACGGGAGGGCGCGGCCGTACGGGACGAGACCGGGCGTACGTATGTCGCCGGCACCGTGGAACTGGCCTCCCTCAAGCTCAGCGCGCTGCGCACCGCGGTCGCGATGGCCGTGGCCAGTGGAGCGAACTCACTGGAGGCGGCGGCCGTGGTCACCGAGACGGAGACGGTGTCCGACGAGGACCGCGCGGCCGTGCGCGATCTGGGCGGCGCGGGGACTCCGGTCCTGGTGGCGCGCCCCGACGGCACGCTGCGGGCGACCGTCGAGGCGGGCTGACCGGCGCGCGGCGGCCCGGCCGGCGGCGGTCCGCCGGCGGCCGCGGCGGACGCCCCGATGGTGACCGTCATGGCCGATCTGGTCGGCGCAGCGTGAACGATCGGGGAGAATGGGCGCCATGAGCGCTCGTACCTCCTCTCCCGAGACAGCCGAAGTCCCCCACCGGGCGGGCTTCGCCTGCTTCGTCGGTCGCCCCAACGCGGGCAAGTCCACCCTCACGAACGCTCTCGTCGGTCAGAAGGTGGCCATCACCTCGAACCGGCCGCAGACCACCCGGCACACCGTCCGTGGCATCGTGCACCGCCCCGAGGCCCAGCTCATCCTGGTCGACACCCCGGGCCTCCACAAGCCGCGCACCCTGCTCGGCGAGCGCCTGAACGATGTCGTACGGACGACCTGGGCCGAGGTCGACGTGATCGGCTTCTGTCTGCCCGCGGACCAGAAGCTCGGTCCCGGCGACCGGTTCATCGCCAAGGAACTGGCGGCCATCAAGAAGACGCCGAAGGTCGCCGTCGTCACCAAGACGGACCTCGTCGACTCCAAGACGCTCGCCGAACAGCTGATCGCGATCGATCAGCTCGGCAAGGAGATCGGTCTGGAATGGGCGGAGATCGTCCCGGTCTCGGCCGTCGGCGACCAGCAGGTCGGTCTGCTGGCGGACCTGCTGGTCCCGCTCCTCCCCGAGAGCCCTCCGCTCTATCCGGAGGGCGATCTCACCGATGAGCCCGAGCAGGTCATGGTGGCCGAGCTCATCCGCGAGGCCGCGCTGGAAGGCGTACGGGACGAACTCCCGCACTCGATCGCGGTGGTGGTCGAGGAGATGCTCCCGCGCGAGGACCGCCCCGCGGACAAGCCGCTCCTGGACATCCACGCGAACGTCTACATCGAGCGCCCCAGCCAGAAGGGGATCATCATCGGCCCCAAGGGCAAGCGCCTCAAAGAGGTCGGCACCAAGTCCCGCAAGCACATCGAGGCCCTGCTCGGCACCCCGGTCTTTCTCGACCTTCACGTCAAGGTCGCCAAGGACTGGCAACGCGACCCGAAACAGCTCCGCAAACTGGGCTTCTGACCACTCCGGGCTTCCGTTCAAGGGATCGTCTCCCGCTCAGGCTCCTTCCTTGAGGACACGGGAGATCAGGGTGCGCTGGGACTCGGAGAGGTGGGGGTCGGCGCAGCGGAACTCGTGGTCGTCCACCGTGATCCGGTAGCTGAAGCCGTCGGGGACCACCGGGGCCCCGGGGTCCCGGGTGGCGTCCGTCATGGCCTGTTCGGCGAGTTCCCGCCAGGTGGGGGCGTCGGACAGGTGTGAGGTGTCGACCTCGGCCCTGCGCTCGATACCCGCGAAACCGCCCGTACGACGTACTTCGATACGCATGGCTCCTGTCTAGTGCCTGCGGGGCGGGCGCGGTAGCCGACGCTCCCGTCTCACCGCGCTGTCGGTACGCCGACCTGGGACCAGGCCTTGACCACCGCCTCGTGCTCCGCCCCGTCCCCGAAGCGCGACCGCGCCGCCGCGACGGTCAGCCGGGCGAAGTCCGCGAAGTCCGCGTCGGCCGCCAGCTCGCCTCCGGTCAGCACGTCGAACCAGATCCGGCCCGCCCGCTCCCACGCCTTTCCGCCCAGCCGCTCGGCGAGCAGATAGAACGCGTGGTTGGGGATGCCGGAGTTGATGTGCACCCCGCCGTTGTCCTGGTTCGTCCGCACGTAGTCGTCCATGACGGCGGGCTGGGGATCCTTGCCGAGCACATCGTCGTCGTACGCCGTGCCCGGTGCCTTCATGGAGCGCAGCGCGACACCGGTGACGCGCGGCGCGAGCAGGCCCTGCCCGATCAGCCAGTCGGCCCGGTCGGCGGTCTGGTCCAGGGTGAACTGCTTGACCAGTGAGCCGAGGACGTCCGACAGGGACTCGTTCAGCGCGCCCGACTGCCCGTAGTAGTTGAGATTGGCGGTGTACTGCGTGACTCCGTGGGCCAGCTCATGGCCGATCACATCGACCGGGATCGTGAAGTCGAGGAAGATCTCCCCGTCCCCGTCTCCGAAGACCATCTGCTCGCCGTCCCAGAAGGCGTTCGCGTACTCCCGGTCGTAGTGGACGCTGGCGGTCAGCGGCAGTCCCGCGCCGTCCAGGGAGTCACGGCCGTACGCCGTCAGCAGCAGCTCGAAGGTGGCGCCGAGGCCGCTGTACGCGCGATTGACGGTGGCGTCCCTGCCGGGCTCGCCGCCCTCGCCGCGGACCTTCGTGCCCGGCAGGGCCGTGCCGTGCCGGCAGTCGTGGATGGCACGGTCCGGCTTTCCCGTCGGCACGGCGGCCGGCGACGGCACGGCGCCGCGGACCGCCGTCAGCCGGCGCCGGGTGCGCTGGGCGGAGTCGGCCTCCAGGGTGCGGCGGGCGGGCCCGGAGACGACCGGATCGTCCGCGCTCGCGAGCTTGTCCAGCACATGCGGCGGCACGATGGTGCAGAAAACAGGGGTGATGGCGTCCATGAAAGCAATGTGGCACTCCGTCACGGCGATTGCACCCATGGCGACCGAGGTTGCTGAAATGGAGTGATCTACGGACACCCGGGGAATACCTTCGTGATTCGAGGAGAGGGTGGATCCGGTTCCGCATTCTGATACGGACCGGCACGGACGGCGAGGCTCGGCTAGGCTCCCCCACATCATGCGTTTCGGGCTGCTTCTCCTTAGCTGCCGCGGCGAGGGCCTGTAGTCGTAGGCCGACCCCCTCCCCGCGGAGTCTGGCGTTGCGGTGATCGCGCCCCGTCGGCCGTCCCAGTGGACACACGAGGAGCCCTGCGCAATGTCCGAACGTTCCGTCGCCTCTGTCGGCAGCCCCACGCCCGTCACCACCGCGACGCACACCCAACGCCCGTCGGGGATGCCGATCCACAAGTACGGCCGGTACGAGGCCGTGGACATCCCCGACCGCACCTGGCCCGACAATCGGATCACCGTCGCCCCCCGGTGGCTCTCCACCGATCTGCGTGACGGCAATCAGGCGTTGATCGACCCCATGTCGCCGGCCCGTAAGCGCGAGATGTTCGACCTGCTGGTCCGCATGGGGTACAAGGAGATCGAGGTCGGCTTCCCGTCCTCCGGCGAGACCGATTTCGCGTTCGTACGGTCGATCATCGAAGAGGGCGCGGTCCCCGAGGACGTGACGATCTCCGTCCTGACGCAGGCGCGGGAGGAACTGATCGAGCGGACGGTCGAGTCGCTGCGCGGCGCCCACCGTGCGACCGTCCACCTCTACAACGCGACCGCGCCGACCTTCCGCCGCGTCGTCTTCCGGGGGACGAGGGAGCAGGTCAGGCAGATCGCCGTGGACGGTACCCGGCTGGTGATGGAGTACGCGGAGAAGATCCTGGATCCCGGGACCGTGTTCGGTTATCAGTACAGTCCGGAGATCTTCACCGACACCGAGCTGGACTTCGCCCTGGAGGTCTGCGAGGGGGTCATGGACGTCTGGCAGCCGGAGGCCGGGCGGGAGATCATTCTGAATCTGCCCGCCACGGTGGAGCGTTCGACGCCGTCGACGCACGCGGACCGCTTCGAATGGATGTCGCGGAATCTGTCGCGGCGTGAGTACGTGTGTCTCTCGGTGCATCCGCACAACGACCGGGGTACGGCCGTCGCCGCCGCCGAGCTGGCGCTGATGGCGGGTGCGGACCGGATCGAGGGCTGTCTGTTCGGCCAGGGTGAGCGCACCGGGAATGTCGATCTGGTGACGCTGGGCATGAACCTCTTCTCGCAGGGTGTCGACCCGCAGATCGACTTCTCGCAGATCGACGAGATCCGGCGGACCAGTGAGTACTGCAATCAGATGGAGGTCCATCCGCGTCATCCCTACGCGGGCGATCTGGTCTACACGGCGTTCTCCGGGTCTCATCAGGACGCGATCAAGAAGGGCTTCGACGCGCGTGAGGCCGACGCCGCCGCGCGGGGGGTGCCGGTCGACGAGATGGAGTGGGCCGTGCCGTATCTGCCGATCGACCCGAAGGACGTGGGCCGGTCCTACGAGGCGGTGATCCGGGTCAACTCGCAGTCCGGCAAGGGCGGCATCGCGTACGTCCTGAAGAACGAGCACAAGCTGGACCTGCCGCGCCGGATGCAGATCGAGTTCTCCCGCATCATCCAGGCCAAGACCGACGCCGAGGGCGGCGAGGTCACACCCGGCCAGATCTGGTCCGTCTTCCAGGACGAGTACCTGCCCAACCCGGACAACGCCTGGGGCCGGATCCAGCTCCGCTCGGGCCAGAGCACGACCGACACGGACGGCCGCGACACCCTGACCGTCCAGGCCGTGGTGGACGGCACGGAGACGGTGCTCACCGGCATCGGCAACGGTCCCATCTCGGCGTTCTTCGAGGCCCTGGCCGCCGTCGGGGTGGACGCCAGGCTCCTGGACTACCAGGAGCACACGATGAGCGAGGGCGCGAGCGCGCAGGCCGCCTCGTACATCGAGTGCGCGATCGACGGGAAGGTGCTCTGGGGCATCGGGATCGACGCGAACACCACCCGGGCGTCACTCAAGGCGGTCATCTCCGCCGTCAACCGCGCGACCCGTTGACGACGTCCGCACGGCGGTCCTGAGCCACTGAACCACGCGTTCACCTGGGCGTTCACGAGCCCCGTCCACCGTTCACGGTGGGCGGGGTTCGGCCATGTCGTGGCGATCTCACGCCGCGGTACTGACGGGGCCGGGGGGATGTGGCTAACATCACGTCAACGCGGCAATGTTGCCGGAGCGTTACGGAGGTGCGCGACGTGCTGCCAGCCCAAGGATCAAGCGGCCGAAAAGTGTGCATCTGCGGCATTCGTACGTCCTGGAACACCATCGGTGACGGCGAGTTCTTCTGTCCCGACTGCGGGGGCGACCGCAACTACCGCCGACGCACCGGCCGTCGCCGGTTCACCGTCCTCGGCGTTCCGCTGCTCGCGCGCGGGGTCGCCGGACCGGTGATCGAATGCACGGCCTGCCATGCCCACTTCGGCACGGACATCCTCGATCATCCCACCACCACGCGCTTCTCCGTGATGCTCCGTGACGCCGTGCACACCGTCGCGCTCGCCGTCCTCGCGGCCGGCGGGATCTCCTCCCGTACGGTCAGGGAGACCGCGGTCCATGTCGTCCGGGCGGCCGGATTCGAGGACTGCACGGAGGGCCGGCTCGCCGATCTGGTGGAGGCCCTCGCCGCCGACACCGGCCGGTTCGTCGTGGACCCGGATCTGGATCCGGGCCCGTGCGGCGCCGCGCTCGCCATCGAGCTGCACGAGGCGCTGGAGCCGCTGGCCCCGCATCTCGCCCCGGCGGGCCGGGAGTCGATCGTGCTCCAGGGCGCCAGGATCGCCGTGGCCGACGGACCGTACAGCCCGGCGGAGCGCGAGGTGCTCAGCATCGTCGGCGGCGCGCTGCTGCTGTGCTCGGACGACACGGAGCGACTGCTGCTGGCCGCGTCGGGAACACCCTCCTGAGCGCGCTCTGAGCGCCTCCTCGGGCGCCTCCTGAGCCACTGCCCGCGGCATATGACGGGCGCACGGCGGGCGGGCCCGCCCAGGCCCGTGTGCGGGCGGCCCGGCGGCCCGCGCGCATGCGGGAGAATGAGGCCATGAGTCTGTTCCGGGACGACGGCGTTGTGCTGCGCACCCAGAAGCTCGGTGAGGCCGACCGCATCATCACGCTTCTGACCCGCGGCCACGGCCGTGTCCGCGCCGTCGCCCGGGGCGTGCGGCGGACGAAGTCCAAGTTCGGGGCGCGGCTGGAGCCGTTCTCCCATGTCGATGTGCAGTTCTTCGCGCGCGGCAGCGAGCTCATCGGCCGTGGCCTGCCTCTGTGCACCCAGAGCGAGACCATCGCTCCGTACGGTGGCGGCATCGTCACCGACTACGCCCGCTACACCGCGGGGACGGCGATGCTGGAGACCGCCGAGCGCTTCACCGACCACGAGGGCGAGCCGGCCGTCCAGCAGTATCTGCTCCTGGTCGGCGGGCTGCGTACGCTCGCCCGCGGTGAGCACGCACCCCATCTCATCCTGGACGCCTTTCTGTTGCGCTCCCTCGCGGTCAACGGATACGCGCCGAGCTTCGACGACTGCGCCAAGTGCGGACTTCACGGGCCCAATCGTTTCTTCTCCGTGGCGGCGGGCGGTGTCGTATGCGGCGACTGCCGGGTGCCCGGCAGCGTCGTACCCTCTGCTGAGGCCGTCGGACTGCTGAGCGCGCTGCTGACCGGCGACTGGGAGACGGCCGACGCGTGCGAGGCGCGACATGTCAGGGAGGGCAGCGGGCTGGTGTCCGCCTATCTGCACTGGCACCTGGAGCGCGGTCTGCGCTCGCTCAGATACGTAGAGAAGAACTGATACGTAGAGAAGATTTGGGAGACGAGAGCGCATGGCACGACGCGGAATCCTGGGACGTTCCCGCCGCGAGTACAAGACGCCCGAACCGCACCCCTCGGGCGCGCGCCCGCCGAAGATCCCGGCCGAGCTGGTGCCGCGGCATGTGGCGTGCGTGATGGACGGGAACGGCCGCTGGGCCAAGGAGCGCGGGCTGCCGCGCACCGAGGGCCACAAGGTCGGTGAGGGCGTCGTCCTCGATGTGCTCAAGGGCTGTCTGGAGATGGGCGTCAAGAACCTCTCCCTGTACGCCTTCTCCACGGAGAACTGGAAGCGCACGCCCGACGAGGTGCGCTTCCTCATGAACTTCAACCGCGATGTGATCCGGCGCCGCCGGGACGAGATGGACGAGCTGGGCATCCGGATCCGCTGGGTCGGCCGGATGCCCAAGATGTGGAAGTCGGTCGTCCAGGAGCTCCAGGTCGCACAGGAGCAGACCAAGGACAACGACGCCATGACGCTGTACTTCTGCGTCAACTACGGCGGGCGCGCGGAGATCGCGGACGCGGCGCAGGCGCTCGCGGCGGACGTGGCGTCGGGGAAGCTCGATCCGGCCAAGGTCAACGAGAAGACCTTCGCGAAGTACCTCTACTACCCGGACATGCCGGACGTGGACCTCTTCCTGCGGCCCAGCGGCGAGCAGCGCACGTCCAACTATCTGATCTGGCAGAGCAGCTACGCGGAGATGGTCTTCCAGGACGTGCTGTGGCCGGACTTCGACCGCAGGGACCTGTGGCGGGCCTGCCTCGAATACGCCTCCAGGGACCGGCGCTTCGGCGGTGCGCTGCCCAACCCGGACCAGCCGGAGGCGGAGGAGTTTCCGCAGGACTGAGCCGCCGGGCGCCATGTCCCCGGGTGCCGTCTCCTCGGTTGCCGGGCAGGCCGCCCGCCCGCCCGGCACCGGGCTCCGGCCCGGCACGCGGCCGGAAAGGGCGCGGTCCCGGACATGGCCTGTGCCGGGAACGGGCCTGTGCCGCGGACAGGGCCTAGGTCCTGTCCGGTCGGACAGGGCCTAGTTGCGTGAGGACTGGCCCGCGCATTCGGCGCAGGTGCCGAAGATCTCCACCGTGTGCGCCACGCTCACATAGCCGTGCTGCGCCGCGATCGTCTCGGCCCACTGCTCCACCGCGGGTCCCTCGACCTCGACGGCCTTTCCGCAGACCCGGCAGACAAGATGGTGGTGGTGGTCGCCGGTCGAGCAGCGGCGGTAGACGGACTCGCCGTCGTTCGTCCGCAGCACATCGACCTCGCCGGCGTCGGCGAGGGACTGGAGCGTGCGGTAGACCGTGGTCAGTCCGACCGAGTCACCGCGGTGCTTGAGCATGTCGTGGAGCTCCTGCGCGCTGCGGAACTCGTCGACCTCGTCGAGCGCCGCCGCCACCGCGGCACGCTGGCGGGTCGATCGGCCGCGCACGGGGGCCGCGCTCGATCCACCGCTGGGCGCAGTCGTCACAGGTGCCTCCTTGCCTCTGCCCGAATCCACCGGGCATTGCCCGCTTCCCTCGGGCCATTCTGCCAGTTCGTGGCCGGATCGCGGTCAGACCGTGAGATCGTCCGTGGGCCGGCGGCCGCCCGAACCGTCCTGAGGGGGTGTTACGCCGGGTACGCCGACGGTCACGTTCTGCCCCGCCTCCTCGGCGTTCCGCAGCGCCCCGGCCCTCCGTCGCGCCAGGGGGGTGGCGAGGACCGTCAGCACCACGAAGACGCCGATCGCCAGCAGCACGATCGTCGCGCCCGGCGGCACGTCCTGGTAGTACGAGGTGGCCGTCCCGGCGAGTGTCACCGCCGTGCCGATCACGACCGCGAGCACGAAGGTGACCGTGAACGACCTGGTGATCTGCTGGGCCGCCGCCACCGGCACCACCATCAGCGCGCTGACCAGCAGCAGCCCCACCACCCGCATGGCGACGGTGACCGTCACCGCGGCCGTGACCGCGATCAGCAGATTCAGCGTACGCACCGGCAGTCCGGTGACCCGGGCGAACTCCTCGTCCTGGCTGACCGCGAAGAGCTGGCGCCGCATCCCCACCGTCACCAGCACCACGAAGGCGGCGAGCAGGGAGATCGCGGTCACGTCCGACGGGGAGACCGTCGAGAGCGAACCGAAGAGATACGAGCTGAGATTGGCGTTCGAGCCGTTCGGCGCGAGATTGATCAGCAGGACGCCGCCGGCCATCCCGCCGTAGAAGAGCATCGCCAGCGCGATGTCGCCACGGGTGCGGCCGTACGCCCTGATCAGCTCCATGGTGATGGCACCGGCCACCGAGACCAGCGTCGCGATCCACACCGGGCTGGCGGAGAGCAGGAAGCCCAGACCGACGCCGGTCATGGCGACATGGCCGATGCCGTCGCCCATCAGCGCCTGGCGGCGCTGCACAAGATAGATGCCGACGGCGGGCGCGGTGATACCGACCAGCACGGCCGCGATCAGCGCGCGCTGCATGAACGCGGTCTGGAGGATTTCCATGGTCAGGTCAGCAGTCCTGTACGGAGCGGCTCGCCGGCCGCGTGGGGATGGACGTGATCGTGGCCGGGCAGGGCGTGCTGGCCCAGGGCCCGCGGAGGCGGCCCGTCATGGGTCACACAGCCGTCGCGCAGCACCACCGCGCGGTCGATCAGCGGCTCCAGCGGGCCCAGTTCATGGAGGACGAGCAGCACGGTCGTACCGGCGGCCACCTGCTCGCGCAGTGTCGCCGCGAGGATGTCCTGGCTGGCCAGATCGACGCCCGCCATCGGCTCGTCCATGATCAGCAGCTCGGGCCCGGCGGCGAGCGCCCTGGCTATCAGGACGCGCTGGTGCTGGCCGCCGGAGAGCGCGTCCACCGAGTCCTTGGCGCGGTCGGCCAGTCCGACCAGTTCGATGGCCTCCTGGACGGCCGCGCGGTCGGCCCTGGAGGGCCGGCGGAACTTCGTACGGGAGAGCCGGCCGGAGGAGACGACCTCGCGGACGGTCGCGGGTACTCCGCTCGCCGCGGTGGTGCGCTGCGGTACGTAACCGACACGCGCCCAGTCGCGGAAGCGGCGCAGCGGCGTCGAGAAGAGCGATATCTCGCCGCCGGTCAGCGGGACCTGGCCGATCACGGCGCGTACGGCGGTGGACTTGCCGGAACCGTTGGCGCCGAGCAGGGCGACGACCTCACCGCGGTGCACGGTGAGGTCGATGCCGCAGAGCACGGTGCGGGAGCCGAGCGTGGCCGTGGCACCGCGGACGGAGACGACCGACGCGGGCCGCTGAGCAGCGGGTCCTCCGTCCGCGGTGGCTGTGGTCCCGGCCGTCTCCGGAGCACGCCGGGGGCCGGGCGTCGAGGGGCGACGCGTCCTCTGAACCGGCAGGAAGCCACTGGACGTGCCCTGCGCGGGCGGGCCCGCCGGTGTCCGGTCGGCAGCCGGCCGGCCCGGCCCGGTCCCGGCGGGCGCGGTTCCGCCTTCGGCGCTCCCGGTCCCGGTGGGACGGGTGCCCGCGCCGGCGGGCGTCGCCGTGGCCTCGGGCGCTCGCGCCTCCCGGGCCTGTTCGCCGCTCTCCCTGGCCGTCATCCGCCACGCCTCCGTTGCTGCCGTCGGCCGGTTCATTTCGCGCCGAGTGCTTTTCGCAGCGCGGCGAGGTTGGCCTGCATGACCTCGATGTAGTCATCGCCCTTGGACCGGTCCGTAATTCCTTCCAGCGGATCCAGGACGTCCGTCTCCAGTCCCGAGTCCGCAGCGATGGTCTTGGCGGTCTTGTCGCTGGCGAGCGTCTCGAAGAATACGGTGCTGACCTTGTCCTGCTTCGCGATGGTCTCCAGTTCCTTGATCCGGGCCGGGCTGGGCTCGGCCTCCGGGTCGATGCCGGCGATCGCCTCCTGTGCCAGGCCGTAGCGCTCGGCGAGATAGCCGAAGGCGGCGTGGGTGGTGATGAAGGTCTTGGTGGAGGTGTCCGCGAGGCCCCGCTTGAACGCGGTGTCCAGCGCGCCGAGCTCGGTGACCAGCGTGTCCGTGTTCTTCCGGTACGCGTCCGCGTTGTCCGGGTCGGCCTTCTCCAGGGCGGCGCCGACGCCCTTGGCGACCTCGGCGTACTTCACCGGGTCGAGCCAGATGTGCGGGTCGTTGCCGTCCGGGGTGGCTTCCTCGGCCGCGTGCTCGTCGGCGCCGTGCTCGTCGCCGCCGTGCGCGTGGCCGACCTCGGTGCCGTGCTTCTCCAGCGCGGTCAGGGTGGCCGCGTCGACGATCTGTCCCACTCCGGACTGGTCGATGGCCTTGTCCACGGCGGGCTGGATACCCTTGAGACAGAGAATGACGTCCGATTCGCCGAGTTCGGCGGTCTGCCGGGGCTTCAGCTCAAGATCGTGGGGTTCGACGCCCGGCTTGGTGAGGGTGGTGACCGAGACATGATCACCGCCGATCCGCCGGGCCAGGAATTCCATCGGGTAGAACGACGCCGTGACCATGAGCCTGTCACCGCTCTTCTTGTCTGCGGCGTCGGAGGAGGAGCAGGCGGACAGCGCCACCAGGCCGAGCGTGACAGCTCCGGCGAGGGTGGCGGTGGGTATCAGGCGTCGTGCGTTCATGACAGTCATTTTCAACAAAGCTGGAAACGATTGTCAACAAGCGGCGGGTGTGTCTCTTCCCGCGCACCGATTTGATCGAAGGGGTGCGCCCGCCGCTAATCTGAAGCATTCGCGTTCGTCGTCGTCGTAATGAAGAGAGCACCGTGGCCGCCGACAAGATCGACACCATCGTCAACCTGAGCAAGCGCCGTGGCTTCGTCTACCCGTCCAGTGAGATCTACGGTGGGCAGAAAGCCGCCTGGGACTACGGGCCGCTCGGAGTCGAGCTGAAGGAGAACATCAAGCGCCAGTGGTGGCGCTACATGGTCACCTCGCGCGAGGACGTTGTCGGTATCGACTCGTCGGTGATCCTGGCCACGGAGGTCTGGGAGGCGTCCGGCCACGTCGCGACCTTCACCGATCCGCTCACCGAGTGCACCTCCTGCCACAAGCGGTTCCGCGCGGACCATCTCGAAGAGGCGTACGAGGAGAAGCACGGCAAGGCCCCCGCGAATGGCCTCGCCGACCTCAACTGCCCCAACTGCGGCAACAAGGGCACCTTCACCGAGCCCAAGCAGTTCTCCGGTCTGCTCTCCACCCACCTCGGCCCCACGCAGGACACCGGCTCGGTCGCCTACCTCCGGCCCGAGACCGCGCAGGGCATTTTCACCAACTTCGCCCAGGTCCAGCAGACTTCGCGCAAGAAGCCGCCGTTCGGTATCGCGCAGGTGGGCAAGTCCTTCCGGAACGAGATCACTCCGGGCAACTTCATCTTCCGCACGCGTGAGTTCGAGCAGATGGAGATGGAGTTCTTCGTCAAGCCGGGCGAGGACGAGCAGTGGCAGGAGTACTGGATGGAGCAGCGCTGGAACTGGTACCGCGACCTGGGTCTCCGCGAGGAGAACATGCGCTGGTTCGAGCACCCGCAGGAGAAGCTCTCCCACTACTCCAAGCGCACCGCCGACATCGAGTACCGCTTCTCGTTCGGCGGCAGCGAGTGGGGCGAGCTGGAGGGTGTCGCCAACCGCACGGACTACGACCTGAACGCGCACTCCAAGGCGTCCGGCCATGATCTGTCGTACTTCGACCAGGAGGCCGGCGAGCGCTGGACTCCCTATGTGATCGAGCCGGCCGCCGGTGTCGGCCGCGCGATGCTCGCCTTCCTCCTCGACGCGTACAACGAGGACGAGGCGCCCAACGCCAAGGGCGTGCTGGAGAAGCGCACCGTGATGCGGCTCGACCCGCGCCTCGCGCCGGTCAAGGTGGCCGTGCTGCCGCTCTCCCGCAACCCGCAGCTCTCGCCGAAGGCCAAGGGCCTCGCCGAGGACCTGCGGCGCAACTGGAACATCGAGTTCGACGACGCGGGCGCCATCGGCCGCCGCTACCGCCGCCAGGACGAGATCGGCACGCCGTTCTGTGTGACCGTCGACTTCGACACCCTCGACGACAACGCGGTGACCGTGCGCGAGCGCGACACGATGAAGCAGGAGCGTGTCTCGCTGGACCAGATCCAGAGCTATCTCGGTGGCCGGCTGATGGGCTGCTGACCGACCGCTGATCGCGGCCGGTGACCTCCCGACGGTCACGGTCGTGGCTCGAAGCCCTCGGTTCCACCACGGAACCGGGGGCTTCGTTGCACACTGGGCCCACGCGTCAACAGGAGGCACGGATGCCGTCCACGACCACCAGCAAGGTCAGCAGATGGGATCAGCACGGACGTGAACATGTCGTACGCGTCCAGAAGGCGGGTGTGCAGCGGTCGTTGGTCTGCGACACCTGCGGCTGGCAGAAGAACGCGCAGTTCCTGCCCTGGCTGAAGGCACAGGAACATCTCACCGAGGCCCACCAGGCGACGGTGGACCCGGCCGGCGGCTGACGAGCGGGGCCCGCGGGCTCCATGGCGGCCCCGCGGAGGCGAGGATCGTGGCTACGGTCCTCGCGGGCCGCCCCGCTCAGGGCCGCAGACCGCGCAGCAGCAGATCGCAGACGGCGCTGAACTGGTCGTCGATCGTGGGCTTCTGCCACTCCGCCGCATAGGCGGGATCATGGAAGCGGGCCGTGGCGGCGAAGACCGCGCCCGCCGTCGCGGCCGGGTCCACCGCGACGAACTCGCCCGCCCGCACGCCCTCCTCGACGATCCGGGTGAGCTGGCGCGTGAGTTCGGTGAGATGCGCGTCGACCACCCCGCTGCTCTCGTCGATGAGCACCGAGAAGGTCGCGAACAGCTCGGGATCGTCGCCCGCCTTGTGACGCTTGGTGTCGAACAGCGTCAGCAGCCAGTCCCGCAGCTTCTCCGGCGCGGGCCCGGGCGCCCGCCCCGCGTCCGGCCCGGCCTCCGCCTCGGTCCCCGGCTCTGTAACCGGCCCGGCCTCCGGCTCCGGATCCGGCTTGCGCGCTCCCTCCGTGATCCGCGCCAGCGCCACTTCCGTACGGCTCAGCCAGCGCGCGGTGACCGCCTCGCGCAGCGCCGCCTTCGTGCGGAAATGGCGGTAGACACTGCCGTGGCTGACACCGAGCACCCGGGCCACATCGAGGACCGTGGCCTTCGCCGGCCCGTATCGGCGCAGCACCTCCTCCGTGGCTTCGAGGATCCGCTCGGCGGTCAGGTTCTCGGTGGCCATGGATGTCCGACCTTTCGTGGCTCGTACGGCGGGACGCGACAGACGACATTACCTGTCAGGTCCGACAACCCGACGGGCGAGCCGCCGCGGCCCGTACCGGCCGTGGGCGGTCATCGCTCGCTGTCGAGATGCGCCATCTGCGCGGTCGGATACCGGTCGCCCGCGGCGGCGTCCGCCGGCACCGCGCGCTCGATGGCGGCGAGATCCTCCGCGTCCAGCGTGAGCCCGACGGCGCCCATGGCCTCGGTCAGCCGGTCCCGTCGGCGCGCGCCGACGAGCGGCACGATGTCCTCGCCCCGGGAAAGCACCCAGGCGATGGCGATCTGGGCGACGGTGACGCCCTTCTGCTCGGCGATCTTCCGCAGGGATTCCACCAGCCCGAGATTGTGTTCGAGATTGTCGCCCTGGAAGCGAGGGCTCATCGCACGGAAGTCGGTCGGGCCCAGCGCCCGGTCGCGGGTGAAGTGACCGCTGATCAGCCCGCGCGAGAGCACGCCGTACGCCGTCACACCGATGCCCAGCTCGCGGACGGTGGGCAGGATCTCGGCCTCGATACCGCGGGAGATCAGTGAGTACTCGATCTGGAGATCCGAGATCGGGGCCACGGAGGCCGCGCGGCGGATCGTCCCGCTGCCGGCCTCGGAGAGACCGATATGGCGGACATGGCCCGCCTGGACCAGCTCGGCGATGGCGCCGACGGTCTCCTCGATCGGGACGCCGGGATCGATCCTGGCGATCCGGTAGATGTCGATGTGGTCGGTGCCGAGACGCTTCAGGGAGTACGCGGCGAAGTTCTTCACGGCCGCCGGGCGGCCGTCGTAGCCGGTCCAGTCGCCGTCCGGATCGCGCAGGGCGCCGAACTTGACGCTGGTCAAGGCCCGTTCACGCGCGGCGGCCGGAGCGGTGCTCAGCGCTTCGTTGATCAACAGCTCGTTGTGGCCCATGCCGTAGAAGTCGCCCGTGTCGAGCAGGGTGACGCCCGCGTCCAGGGCGGCGTGGATGGTGGCGATCGACTCGGCGCGGTCGCCTCCCTCGTACAGCGCGGACATGCCCATGCAGCCGAGGCCGAGGGCGGCGGTCAGCGGGCCGGTGGTGCCGAGACGGCGGGTGGGGAGGGCGGAAGTGGCGGTCATGGCGGGTTCCTCCATGCAGGTCGCGGTGGATCGGAGTGACACAGCAACCATGGCATGACGGATGACAGATTTCAATTTCTGTCAGTCACTATGGCCGATGCTCGCCAAAATTGCGTTACGTCCCGGTCCCGGCCGGTGGTAGCGTCACGGGCATGTTCTTCCAGATCTACGAGTGAGAGCGCGGCGGTCACGGCCCGCCCCCCACCGACGAATCCGCAGATCACTTCTCATCACTTCGGGAGAACCCCGTGGCAAAGAGCCGCAACAACCTTCTCGGCGTGGGCGGACAGCGCAAGAAGCTGTCCCGCGCCGACCAGCAGGGCAACGGCCCCTCGCGTAACGCCGACCGCAAGGCCGCGGCCGACCAGAAGGCGGAGCTGCTGCGCAAGATGCGCGAGCGCGCCGCCGGGCAGGGCGAGGGCGAGGACGCACAGGACACCGCTCCGGCCCCGGAGACCGCCGAGGGATCCGCCGCGCAGGGCTGACGCACGGCACCGACACGGAGATGGGCGACGGGCCCGGACCACCTCGTGGTCCGGGCCCGTCGGCGTGCACGGCGCGCCGGACGGCCTGTGCCCGACGGTCTGTACGGCACCGGACCTGAGCCGCCGTCAGCCCACCGAACGCGGCAGCCGCAGACTCAGCAGTCCCGTCAGGACGATCAGTCCGAGCTGCGCCAGCAGGGTGATCACCAGGGCGTCCCGCATCCCCGTCGCGGCGGTCAGCGAGAGGAAGAGCGAGCCCAGCGTCGCCACCCCGAGCGCCAGTGCGGACTGCTGGCCGGTGACCATGACTCCGCTGCCCACCCCGGCCCGCTCCGACGGGATGTCGGAGAGCACGATCCGGATGATGACCGGCAGTTGGAGGCCCTGGCCGAGACCGGCCAGCGCGACGCCGGGCAGCAGCTCCGGCACGCCGACCGAGGGCCAGCGGTTCCAGAGGGCGAGCACCAGCAGGGCGACGCCGATCATCTGGAAGACCGCGCCCGTCGTCACCACCAGGCTGCCGTAGCGCCGTACCAGCCGAGGTCCGGCCAGCGAGGCGGCGAAGAACGTCACCGCCATCGGAACCAGCGCGATGCCCGCCGTCACCGCTCCCATGCCGAGGCCCTGCTGGAGCGCGATCGCGATCACGAACATGAAGCCGCCGAAGCCGATCGAGAACGGCAGCAGCAGGGTCAGTCCGCGGCGGAGCGTGACCAGCGCGAGCAGGCTCGGCGGTACGAGCGGCGTTCTGCCCTGACGGTCGGCCCGCCGCTCCACGCGGACGAAGGCGTACGCGGCGGCCGGGAACGCGGCGAGCGAGATCCATGTCCAGACCGGCCAGCCGGCCGCCCGGCCCTCCGTGAGCGGCGCCAGCAGCGTCACCAGCGAGACGGCCAGCAGAATCGTTCCGGGTGTGTCGATGGGCGCGGGCCGCTGGGAACGGGTCTCCGGCACCGAACGGAACGCCAGGACCAGGCCGAGCAGCGCGACCGGCACATTGACCAGGAAGATCGCGCGCCAGCCGCTGCCCGCGATGTTCGCGGAGACCAGTACGCCGCCGAGGATCTGGCCCGCCACCATCGAGAGGCCGGCGGTGGCGCCGTACAGACTGACCGCCTTCGCGCGGCGCTGTCCGCCGGTGGCGGCATGGATCGTGGCCAGGACCTGGGGCAGCATCAGCGCGGCGGAGGCGCCCTGGGCGACCCGGGCGCCGACCAGGGTCCAGGCGTTGGGCGCGATGCCGCAGACGAGCGAGGTGAGGCCGAAGGCCGCCATGCCGGCCAGGAAGAGTCTGCGCCGGCCGAACATGTCGCCGAGCCGGCCACCGAGCACGAGCAGCACGGCGTACGAGAGCCCGTATCCGGCCACCACCAGTTCGAGGAGGGCGGGACCGGCGGCCAGATCGTGGTCGATGGTCGGCAGGGCGACATTGACGATGAAGAAGTCGATCAGTGGAAGGGACGCGCCGACCAGCACGGTGAAGAGACCGAGCGTGCCGAGCACCGAACCATGGTCATGGACGACGACGGGGGATCCGCCGGAGGCCCCGGCCGGAGCGGCCACGCCGGCGGCCGGGGCAGCCGCCGGGGCTGTCGCCGCGTCCGGGGTGTTTTTCGCGGAAGCTGTACTCACGGTTACCACGATCACGCGCTACTCACCCTGGTACCAGAGTGTCTTTATCCTGGTACATGAACTACCCGGCACGGACCGGAAGGCCCGCCGAGATGCCCGGAAGTCCCGCCGAGATGCTCAGGGCGACACAGAACAGGACATTCCGTACACTGGTGATCACGGCCGGTGACATGGTCGGGCATCGATGAGCGGCTTGGGAGTGCGGCATGAAAGCAAGCAAGGGTGACCGCCTGGTGATGCACGGCAGGGTGGTCGGCAAGCACGACCGCGTCGTGGAGATCGTGGAGGTACTGGGGCCGAACGGGACACCGCCCTTCAAGGTACGCGGTGAGGACGGCCATGAGTCGATCGTCTCGCCGGGGCCCGACTCGGCGGTGGAGTCGCGCGGAAAGCACAGGTGAGACGACGTACGCGGGTGAAGCGACGTCACTGAGGCGTCCGTGAGGTGCCGGCGCCCGTGAAGCGCCGGCGAAGGCCGGGCGGTGGGACCGGAGAGGTGGGACAACGGTGGGACAAGGAGCACACGCGGTGCGCGCCTTACGCGCGCACCGCTCGTCATGTGCCCGGGCCGTCCGCTCGGGTCCGTCCGGCCCGGTCCATCCGCTCAGCCTGGTATCCACGGGGCTCATCCTGGTACCCACACCACCTGGCAACGGTCCGGGACATACGGCACGCTGGGAGGATGACCACGGCTGTACAGGAAACGGACATCCGCCGCCATGAGCTGGCCGCCTTTCTGCGCAGCCGCCGTGAGCGCATCATGCCCGAGCAGGTCGGTCTCGCCCGCGGGAGCCGGCGCCGTACGCCCGGACTGCGGCGGGAGGAGGTCGCCCAGCTCTCCGCCGTCGGTGTCACCTGGTACACCTGGCTGGAGCAGGCCCGCCCCATCCAGGTCTCCGCGCAGGTGCTCGAAGCGCTCGCCCGCGGGCTGCTGCTCGACCGCAGCGAGCGCGCGCATCTCTTCGCGCTCGCGGGCGCCGTCGATCCCGCTCCCGGGACGCCCTGCCCGACCGTCACGCCCGCGCTGCGGCGGATGCTGGAGCGTCTTGAGCCCTACCCGGCCTGTGTGCAGAACGGGCGGTACGACATCCTCGCGTACAACCGCACCTACGGGCACCTCATGTGCGATCTGGACGCGCTGGCGCCCGAGGACCGCAATTGCATGTGGCTGGCCTTCACCAACGAGGATTGGCGCTCCGCGCTCGGCAATCGCGACGAGACGATCCGGGTGATGGCGGCCAAGTTCCGGGCGGCCATGGCCGAGCATCTCGCGGAGCCCGCGTGGAAGACGCTGCTCGGCCGGCTGCGGTCCGCCTCCTCGGAGTTCCGGGAGATCTGGGAGCAGCACGAAGTGGTCGCCGTCGGCGACAAGACCAAGCGGTTCGTCAACGCCCGGGTGGGACAGCTCAATCTGGAGCACACCAACCTCTGGCTCGGACCGTCCTCGGGGCCCCGGCTGGTCAGCTATGTCCCGGTGGACGACGAGTCCAGGGCCCGGCTCGACCGCCTCTACGATCTGGTGCCCGCGCTGGTCTGAGCGCCGGCCGGCTCCAGCCTTTCCGCCGTGTGCCGCGCGGTTCCGCGGGCCCATGCGCCGCTGGTCAGCGCGCCGACGACCAGGACGCACAGACCGCAGGCGGTGATGATCCACCAGGCCGGCCGGCTCGCGTCCGTGAAGCTCGCCGTGTAGGCGGCGGAGGAGGCTGCGCCGACCACTCCGCCCGCCAGCACCGCGCCGATCACCGCGACACCGAGCGTCCCGCCGATCTGACGGCTGGTGGAGGCGACGGCGGCGGCGACGCCCGCCTGGGAGCGCGGCATGCCGGAGACGGCGGTATTGGTGATCGGCGCGTTCACCATGCCGAAGCCCAGGCCGAACAGGACATAGCCGGTGAACAGCAGCGCGTTCGTCGCCTCCGCGTCGCTCGTGCCGAACAGCAGGCCGCTCGCCGTCATGGCGGTACCGGCGACCAGCAGCGAGAGGCGCGGGCCCCGGCTGCCGACGAGCCGGCCCGACAGCGGCGCGCAGAGGAAGGTCAGGGTCGCCATCGGCAGCATGTAGAGCCCGGCGTGCAGCGCGGACAGTCCGCGTACGTTCTGGAGATAGAGCGTGTTGAGGAAGAGGAACCCGCTGAGCGCGGCGAACGAGCAGACGGCGATCACGGTCGCCCCGCTGAAGGGCGCGCTGCGGAAGAACCGCAGATCGATCAGCGGCTCCGCACGCCTCGGCTCGTACAGCACGAGACCGACCAGGGAGAGGGCCGAGACGGCGGCGAACGACAGGATGCGCGGTGAGGTCAGCCCCGCCACGGGCGCCTCGATGATCGCGTAGGTCAGCGCGCCGAGTACGCCGATGACCAGGAGCTGGCCCACGGGATCGGGTCGGCGCGGCTTCGGGGCACGGGACTCCGGCACGTAGCGCCAGGTGAGCAGGAGCGCGGTGAGCCCGATCGGGAGGTTGATCCAGAAGATCGACCGCCAGCCGACCGACTCCACCAGCAGCCCGCCGACCAGCGGCCCCGCCGCCATGGAGACACCGACGACGGCGCCCCAGGCACCGATGGCGCGGGCGCGCTCGCGTGGTTCGGTGAAGGTGTTGGTGATGATCGACATCGCGACCGGGTTGAGCATCGAGCCGCCGACGGCCTGCACCATGCGGAACGCGACGAGCGATTCGAGGTTGGGCGCGAGGGAGCAGAGCAGCGAGCCGAGTGTGAAGAGGACCAGCCCGGTCTTGAAGACCCGGCGGCGGCCTATCCGGTCGGCGGTGGAGCCCGAGAGCATCAGGAGCGAGGCGAGAACGAGCGTGTACGCGTCGATCGTCCACTGGAGCCCGGAGACGGAGGCGTGCAGCTCACGCTGCACGGAGGGCAGGGCGACATTGAGGACGGTGTTGTCCAGGCTGACGATCAGCAGGCTCATGCAGCAGATGGCGAGGACAAGGAGGCGCCGCCGGTGGCTCAGCTCGGGCATACGTCGATAGTACGACTAACTAATGACTCGGTCCTGCGCGAGTCATGCGGGACAATGGCGGGATGACCGCTTCACTCGCCGCGACCGCCACCGCCACCTCTCCGCTCGCCATCGGGCCGCACACCGTGTCCCCGCCGGTGGTGCTCGCGCCCATGGCCGGGATCACGAACGCGCCGTTCCGGACGCTGTGCCGTGAATTCAGCGGAGGCAAAGGGCTGTTCGTGAGCGAGATGATCACCACCCGGGCGCTGGTCGAGCGCAACGAGAAGACCATGCAGCTCATCCGCTTCGACGCGGCCGAGACCCCGCGTTCGATCCAGCTCTACGGGGTGGATCCGGTGACCGTCGGCAAAGCGGTCCGGATGATCGTGGACGAGGATCTGGCCGACCACATCGATCTCAACTTCGGCTGCCCGGTGCCCAAGGTCACACGGAAGGGCGGAGGTTCGGCGCTGCCGTACAAGCGCCCGCTGCTGCGCGCGATCCTGCACGAGGCGGTGTCCAACGCCGCGGAGCTGCCCGTGACGATGAAGATGCGCAAGGGCATCGACGACGATCACCTCACCTATCTCGACGCGGGGCGGATCGCGGTCGAGGAGGGCGTCACGGCGATCGCGCTGCACGGCAGGACGGCCGCGCAGCACTACGGCGGTACGGCGGACTGGGACGCTGTCGCACGGCTCAAGGAGCACGTCCCGGAGATCCCGGTGCTCGGCAACGGCGACATCTGGTCGGCGCGGGACGCGCTGCGGATGATGCGCGAGACCGGCTGTGACGGAATCGTCGTGGGACGCGGCTGCCTGGGCCGCCCCTGGCTCTTCGCCGATCTGGTCGCGGCCCTCGAGGCCGCGGAGGCCGGGACCGGAGACCGCGAGGCCGCTCTGGCGCGCCCGGCGCTGCGCGAGGTCGCCGCCGTCATGCGGCGCCACGCCGAGCTGCTGGGGGAGTGGCTCGGGGACGAGGCGCGCGGCGTGATCGACTTCCGTAAGCATGTGGCCTGGTATCTGAAGGGCTTCTCGGTCGGCTCGCAGCTCCGCAGGGAACTGGCCGTCACCTCGTCCCTCGCCGAGCTGGACACGCTGCTGTCGGGGCTCGATCTCGACCAGCCGTGGCCCGACGGCGCGGACGGGCCGCGCGGCCGTACGTCCGGCAACAACCGGGTCGTCCTGCCGGACGGCTGGCTGAAGGACCCGTACGACTGCGCGGGCGTCGGCGCGGAGGCCGAGCTGGACACCTCGGGCGGCTGAGCGCTCCGACGCGGCCGTCGCCCGTGTCTGTGGCTCGTGGCCCGTGCCTGTGGCCCGTGACCGTTGCCGCCGGGCGCTCCGACGCGCCCTGGGCCCGTGCTAGGCCGCCGGGCGCGGCGGCTGGGGTGTGACGTCCGGGCCCGCCTGGCGCTCCAGCGGCGCCGCCGCCGCGGAGTTGCTCACACTGAAGGCCACGCTGCCCGCGCGGTAGCGGTCGTCCGTCCACTCGATCGGTCGGCCCGCGGCCGTGTAGGTCAGATGGCGCTGGCGCAGCAGCGGGCTGCCCCGGCGGACTCGCAGCAGCCGCGCGTCCTCGCTGCCCGCCGCGACGGCGTCGATCAGGTGCTCGCCGTAGTGGGCGACGATGTCCGCGTTCTCCGCGATGCTGTTCATGATCGACACGACATCCTCGGGCAGCGCGCGGACGACCGGTGCCACCCAGTCCGTGTACGCGGTCCGCTCGACCATCACCGGCTCGCCGTCGAGCCGGCGCAGCCGTACGACGTACAGCACCTCGCTGCCCGGGGCGACTCCGAGGCGCGCGATCTCCTCGGCGGTGGCGGCCCGTGCGGTACGGCTGAGGATGCGGCTGGAGACCTCGGAGCCCATCGCCTGTGCCCACTGCGCGAAGCTGTTGAGCTGCTGGAAGCTGTGCCGGCGCTCCTGGCGCAGTACGACACGCCGGGCTCCCTGCCGGGAGCCGATCAGCCCGTCCGAGGCGAGCAGCCCCACGGCCTGCCGTACGGTGCCGCGCGAGACCGACCAGCGGGCCGCGAGATCGCTCTCCGAGGGCAGCCGGGCGCCGACCGGATACTCGCCGCCCAGGATCGACTGCCGCAGCGCCTCCGCGATCTCCAGATACCGCGAACTGCCCACGCCTGCCCCCATCGAATTACGGAACTGTGCACAGGTGCGCCTACCCGCCGCGGACCTGCCCTTCACTCTAACCGTATGTCCCGCCAGGGGTCCGGCCCCCAGGATGTCCCCTTGATCGCTAATTCTCCTCGAAAAGCTGTGCTGACCAGCTAGTTGCGCGAGATGGTCTTCCTCGGGTCGTGCCGTCATGGCCATGAGTCGTTCACTTCCGAGTCATTTGGACCGGGCGAACTGATCCCAGCTTGTATGAACAAGTGACACCCTCTCTTCGCTCCGGGAGACACCGCGTGACCCGAATCCGCGTCCGCGCCAACGGCCGGCTGGCAGCCGCCCTGGCGCTCAGCACCGCCGCACTCACCGTGCTCACCGCCTGTGGTGCCGCACCCGAGGAATCCGCCAAGACCGCCGACTCCGCCGCCGCCACCTCCGCCGCCGACTTCGGCGGACTGAAGGACCTGGTCACCGCCGCCGAGAAGGAGGGCGAGCTGAACGCGATCGCCCTTCCGCCGGACTGGGCGAACTACGGCGAGGTCATCAAGGCGTTCGAGGCCAAGTACAAGATCAAGGTCAACAGCGAGAACCCGGACGGTTCCAGCTCCGACGAGATCGCCGCCGTCAAGTCCCGCAAGGGCCAGGACCGCGCGCCCGACGTCCTCGACCTCGGTATCGCCTTCGCCCGCAGCGGCGCGGCCGAGAACCTCTTCGCGCCGTACAAGGTCGAGGCCTGGGACAAGATCCCCGACGCCCAGAAGGAGAAGGACGGCCGCTGGTTCAACGACTACGGCGGCTATGTCTCCATCGGCTGTGACGCCTCCCGTATCAAGACCTGCCCGGAGACCTTCGCCGATCTCCTCAAGCCCGAGTACAAGGGCAAGGTCGCGCTCAACGGCAACCCCACCAAGTCCGGTTCGGCCTTCGGCGGCGTCTACGCGGCGGCCCTCGCCAACAAGGGCTCCTTCGGTGACATCCAGCCCGGCATCGACTTCTTCGGCAAGCTGAAGAAGAACGGCAACTTCATCCCCGTCGAGTCCACCCCGGCCACGGTCGAGAAGGGCGAGACGCCCATCTCCATCGACTGGGACTACCTCAACGCCAGCTACGCCGACCAGTTCAAGACCAAGGGCGTGGACTGGAAGGTCGCCATCCCGAGCGACGGCGTCTACGCGCAGTACTACTCGCAGGCCATCAACAAGGACGCGCCGCACCCGGCCGCCGCCCGCCTGTGGATGGAGTTCCTCTACAGCGCCGAGGGCCAGAACCTCTGGCTCAAGGGCTACGCGCGTCCCGTGCTGCTGCCCGCCATGACCACGGACGGCACGGCCGACAAGACCTTTGTCGCCAAGCTCCCCCAGGTCGAGGGCACGCCGACCTTCCCCGAGTCCGCCGAGCTGGACAAGGCCAACGCCACCCTCGCCGAGAACTGGGACAAGGCCGTCTCCTGATGACCGCCCCCACCCCGACCGTCTCCACCCCGCCCGTGGTGGGCGCCGCCGACGGCAGTCGCCGTCGGCGGCGGGCGCCGCGCGTCTGGCTCGGCGCCCTCCCGCTGCTCGTCTTCGCCGGACTCTGCTTCGGACTGCCGGTCGGCGCCCTGCTGTACGGGGCCGTCACCAGGGACGATCCGGCCACTGGCGGCACCGCCCTGACCGGCGAGCACCTCCAGCGCTCCCTCCAGGGCCCGTATCTCACCTCCCTCATCGGCAGTGTCGAACTCTCCGCGCTGACCGCCGTGATCGGCACCGTGCTCGGGATGCTGATCGCCCAGGCCGTCGTCACCTCGCGCGGTACCGTGCTGCGCAACGGCGTGCTCACCGCCTCCGGGGTGCTCGCCAACTTCGGCGGTATCCCGCTCGCGTTCGCGTTCGTCGCCACCCTCGGTATCTCCGGTGTGGTCACCCAGCTCGGCCATCTCGACGATCTCGGCTGGAATCTGTACTCCTTCACCGGACTGACCATCATCTATCTCTACTTCCTGGTGCCGCTGATGGTGCTGGTCAGCGTGCCCGCGCTGGACGGTCTGCGCCCGCAGTGGCGGGAGGCCGCGCAGAACGCCGGAGCCACCTCCTGGCAGTTCTGGCGCCATGTCGGACTGCCGGTCCTCGCGCCCTCGCTGCTCGGCGGATTCGTCCTGCTCTTCGGCAGCGCCTTCGCCGCGCACGCCACCGCCGCCGCGCTGGTCGGCGGCTCGGTCCCGCTGGTCACCCTGAAGATCGCGGACGCGCTCTCCGGCAACGTACTGGTCGGTCAGGAGAATGTGGCGCTCGCGCTGAGCCTCGACATGATCGTGATCGCCGGCCTGGTCATGGCGGTCTATCTGCCCCTCCAGCGACGGAGCACCCGATGGCTGCACTGACCCCCACCGCCACCCCGGCAGCGCCCGCGCCCGCCGCTCCGAGGAAGGCACGGGACGGCGGGGCCGCGCGTGCCCGGCGCCGCCCGCGCGTCTGGCGCGGTGCCGTGCTCTTCCTGGCCGGGCTCTACTTTCTCGTACCGCTCCTGTCCTCGTTCGTCTTCACGGTGCGCATTCCCGGGCAGGGCCTCACCTTCGACGCCTACACCGGGATCCTCTCCGCCGAGGGCTTCACCGAGAGCCTGCTGCTCTCGCTCGGGCTCGCCGCGGCCACCATCCTTCTGGCGCTGCTGCTCACCGTGCCCGCCCTGGTGGCCGTACGGCTCGGTGCGCCCAGGCTCGCGCCGCTCGTCGAGATCGTCTGCATGCTGCCGCTGGTGGTGCCGCCGATCGCGCTGGTCACCGGAGTCACCACGGTGCTGCGCTGGGGCCCGGACCATCTCTCCCGTACGCCGCTCTACCAGACGTTCCTCGCGGTGCAGAACGAGTCGTTCCCCGTGGTGCTCGTCCTCGCCTACACGGTGCTCGCCCTGCCGTTCGTCTACCGCTCGCTGGACGCCGGGCTGCGCGCCATCGACGTACCGACGCTGGTGGAGGCCGCGCGCAACTGCGGCGCGAGCAGGCCGTATGTGATCCTGCGGGTCATCCTGCCCAACCTCCGCTCGTCCCTGGCCGGTGCCTCCTTCCTCACCCTGGCGCTGGTGCTCGGTGAGTTCACCATCGCCTCGCTGCTCGGCTTCCGGCCCTTCGCGGTGTGGATCGTCACCGTCTCGGGCGCCGAGGCGCGGATGTCGGTGGCCGTGTCCCTGCTCAGCCTGCTGATCACCTGGGCGCTGCTGCTGGTCCTCTCCCGGGCGGGAACACGTGCCTCCTCGGCCGCCGCTCCGGCCCCTCCGGCCGCCTCCGCCCCTTCCACCGCTCCGGCCCCCGCGGCCTCTTCCGTCTCCGGCAAGGAGTAGACCCCCATGTCATCCACCTCCACAGCGACCGCCGAGCGGCCGGAGCGGGCCACGGCCACCGGCGCCCTGGTCGAATTCCGCGGACTGCGCCGGGCCTTCGGTGCCACCGTCGCCCTCGACGGCCTGGATCTGACGGCCAGGCCGGGCGAGCTGCTCGCCCTGCTCGGACCGTCGGGCTGCGGCAAGACCACGGCGCTGCGGGTCCTCGCCGGCTTCGAGCAGCCGGACGCGGGCGAGGTGCTGGTGGACGGCGAGGACATCACCCGGGTGCCGGCCAACCGGCGCGACGCCGGCATGGTCTTCCAGTCGTACAGCCTCTTCCCGCACCTCAACGCGCGCGACAACGTGGCCTTCGGGCTGCGGGTACGGAAGGTGTCCGCCGCCGAGCGGCGCGCCCGCGCCGCCGAACTCCTCGATCTGGTCGGACTGCCCCAGCACGGCGACCGCTTCCCGCACCAGATGTCCGGCGGCCAGCAGCAGCGTGTCGCGCTGGCCCGCGCGCTGGCGCTGCGCCCGCGCGTCCTGCTGCTCGACGAGCCGCTCTCGGCGCTCGACGCGAAGGTGCGGCTCACTCTGCGCGAGGAGATCCGCCGGCTCCAGCTCTCGCTGGGCATCACCACCATCTTCGTCACCCACGACCAGGAGGAGGCGCTCTCCATGGCCGACCGGGTGGCGGTGCTCAACGCGGGCAGACTGGAACAGTGCGCGCCGCCCGCCGAGCTGTACGAGCGGCCCGCCACGCCGTTCGTCGCCGAGTTCGTCGGTGCGATGAACCGGCTGCCCGGCCGGCTCACCGACGGCGGACTGGTCGAGGTCGCGGGCGCCGAACTGCCGGTGGACGGCGAGATCCCGGCCGAGCGTGAGGTGGAGGTGCTGATACGGCCCGAGAACATCCTCGCCACCGCCGATCCGGCCGGTACGGCCACGGTCGTCTCCGCGTCCTTCTTCGGCTCGGTCACGCGTGTGCTGCTTGATCTGCCCGGCGGCGGCTCGGTCAAGTCCGACGTACCGTCGCGGGACGCCGGCGCGCTGACGCCGGGCGTGCGCGCGACGGTCGCGCCGGCGCGGCGCCCGGTACTCGTGGTGCCGGCCGCGGGCAAGGGCGCGTGAGTACGCCGGAGGTGAGCACGAACGGCGAGGTGAGCACGGACGAGGTGAGCCCGCCCGGGGCGGTGCTGCCCGAGGCGGTGCTCTTCGACATGGACGGCACGCTCGTGGACACCGAGGTGCTGTGGTGGGAGACGGCGGACGAGGTCGCGGCCGGTCTCGGCCACCGGCTCACCGACGCGGACGCGCCGCAGGTCGTCGGCCGGGCGGTCGCCGACACCGCCGCTCATCTGGTCACGGTCAGCGGCGGCGGGTGCGCCGAGACGGTCGCCGCCGAACTGGCCGGGTCCTTCTTCCGGCGGGTGGAGGCGGGCGTGCCGCTGCGGCCGGGCGCCCGCCGGCTGCTGGCCGAGCTGGAGGGCGCCCGGGTGCCGTTCGCCCTGGTGAGCGCGTCACCGCGGGCCGTGGTGGACTCGGTGGTCGCGGGCTCGCTGGCCGGTGTCGGCTTCGCCTTCACGCTCTCGGCCGACGACACCGTACGGACCAAGCCGCACCCCGATCCCTATCGCGCGGCGGCCGAACGGCTGGGCGTCGGGCCCGGAGCGTGTGTCGCCGTGGAGGACTCGCCCGACGGCAGCGCCTCCGCCCAGGCGGCCGGCTGCGCGGTCCTGGTGGTGCCCTCGCTGCTGCCCGTGGAGCCCGCCGACGGACGGTACTTCGCGGACAGCCTGGAGGAGGTCGACCTCGGTGTGCTGAGCGGCTGCGCTCCCGGGCGCGGCCCGCACCGGTGACGGACCGTTCGTAACGGGCCATCCGTCACGGGTGTGTTCATCGCACCGGAAGACCGTCCGGATCCTGGAATCACAGTGCCGACCGAAGCGTGATTCTCGCCACGTTTGATCGGCGCTCGGCTCATATGAGCTTGATGTGGGTGGCTGCACTACTGGAAGGGGTGGCGCCTGGCGCCACCCTTTTCGTGTTCACTTTCTGAACTCAGACGTCGATGTCTTCGCTCATATGAGCATCTCGTGTCATGGGCGGGTCATGTCCGCTTCGAGGGGTGAAGACGCGGGACAGGGCCACCCGGCCCCGGGCCACTTTCGATCTGGTGGCGGACGGGTGGTTAAGGCCGTATGACAGGCAAGTGGACGTACCCAGGTACCTTCGATCTGGGTATGTTCCTCGCCGTCAGGGCAGCCACCGCGTCCTCGAGGAGTCGAGACCCGTGTCGGAAAACATTGATCCCCACTCAGCCTCAGCCGAGAAATTCGTCTATGACTTCACCGAGGGCAACAAGGATCTCAAGGACCTGCTCGGCGGCAAGGGCGCCAATCTCGCCGAGATGACCAACCTCGGGCTGCCTGTTCCGCCGGGATTCACCATCACCACCGAGGCCTGCAACATCTACCTCGACAGCGGTACGGAACCGGCCACCCTGCGCGAGGAGGTCAGCGCGCACCTCGACGCCCTCGAACGGACGATGGCCAAGAAGCTCGGACAGCACGACGATCCGCTGCTCGTCTCCGTACGCTCCGGCGCCAAGTTCTCCATGCCCGGCATGATGGAGACCGTCCTCAACGTCGGCCTCTCCGACGCCTCCGTGGCGGGTCTCGCCGCCCAGGCCGGGGACGAGCGCTTCGCCTGGGACTCGTACCGCAGACTCATCCAGATGTTCGGCAGGACCGTGCTCGGCATCGACGGCGCGCTCTTCGAGGAGGCGCTGGAGGAGGCCAAGCAGGACAAGGGCGCCGCCACGGACGTGGATCTGGCGGTCGAGGACCTCAAGAAGCTGGTCGAGCGGTTCAAGAAGATCGTCACCCGGGAGGCGGGCCGCGACTTCCCGCAGGACCCGCGCGAGCAGATGGATCTCGCGATCCGCGCGGTCTTCGAGTCCTGGAACACCGACCGGGCCAGGCTCTACCGCCGCCAGGAGCGCATTCCCGGCGATCTCGGCACGGCCGTCAGCGTCTGCTCCATGGTCTTCGGCAATCTCGGCCCCGACTCCGGCACGGGCGTCGCCTTCACCCGCGACCCGGCCAGCGGCCAGCAGGGCGTGTACGGCGACTACCTCCAGAACGCCCAGGGCGAGGACGTCGTCGCGGGCATCCGCAACACCGTGGCGCTCGCCGATCTGGAGGCCATCGACAAGAAGTCGTACGACCAGCTCATGAGCATCATGGAGACGCTGGAGACGCACTACCGCGATCTGTGCGACATCGAGTTCACCATCGAGCGCGGCCAGTTGTGGATGCTCCAGACCCGGGTCGGCAAGCGCACCGCCGGCGCCGCCTTCCGGATCGCCACCCAGCTCGTCGACCAGGGGCTGATCGGCGAGGCCGAGGCGCTCCAGCGCGTCAACGGCGCCCAGCTCGCCCAGCTCATGTTCCCGCGCTTCGACGAGGACGCCAAGCGGGAACTGCTCGGACGCGGGATCGCCGCGTCGCCGGGCGCGGCCGTCGGCAAGGCGGTCTTCGACTCGTACACCGCCATCAAATGGTCCAGGTCGGGCGAGAAGGTCATCCTCATCCGCCGGGAGACCAACCCCGACGACCTCGACGGCATGATCGCCGCCGAGGGCATCCTGACCTCGCGCGGCGGCAAGACCTCCCACGCCGCCGTCGTCGCCCGGGGCATGGGCAAGACCTGTGTCTGCGGCGCCGAGGAGCTGGAGGTGGACACCAAGGCCCGCCGGATGACGGTGAACGGGACCGTTGTCGAGGAGGGCGACGTCGTCTCCATCGACGGCTCGACCGGCAAGGTCTACCTCGGCGAGGTGCCCGTCGTCCCGTCGCCCGTGGTGGAGTACTTCGAGGGCCGGATGCACGCCGGCGCCGACGACGCCGACGAACTGGTCGAGGCCGTCCACCGGATGATGGCCTACGCGGACCGCCGTCGCAGGCTGCGGGTGCGCGCCAACGCCGACAACGTCGAGGACGCGCTGCGCGCCCGGCGCTTCGGCGCCCAGGGCATCGGACTGTGCCGTACGGAGCACATGTTCCTCGGCGAGCGCCGCGAGATGGTCGAGAAGCTGATCCTCGCCGACACGGACGACGAGCGCGAAGCGGCGCTCGGCGCGCTCCTGCCGCTCCAGAAGAAGGACTTCATCGAGCTGTTCGAGGCGATGGACGGGCTGCCCGTGACGGTCCGGCTGCTCGATCCGCCGCTGCACGAGTTCCTTCCCGACATCACCGAACTGTCCGTACGGGTCGCGCTCGCCGAGGCCCGCAAGGACCACAACGAGAACGATCTGCGCCTCCTCCAGGCCGTGCACAAGCTCCATGAGCAGAACCCGATGCTCGGTCTGCGCGGGGTACGGCTCGGGCTGGTCATCCCGGGGCTGTTCGCCATGCAGGTACGGGCCATCGCGGAGGCCGCCGCCGAACGCAAGAACGCCAAGGGGGATCCGCGGGCCGAGATCATGATCCCGCTCGTCGGTACGGTCCAGGAGCTGGAGATCGTCCGCGACGAGGCCGAGCAGGTCATCGCCGAGGTGGAGGCCGCCACCGGCGTCGAACTCACCCTGGCGCTCGGCACGATGATCGAGCTGCCGCGTGCCGCGCTGACGGCGGGGCAGATCGCGGAGGCCGCCGAGTTCTTCTCCTTCGGCACGAACGATCTCACCCAGACCGTCTGGGGCTTCTCCCGCGACGACGTGGAGGCGAGCTTCTTCACGGCGTACCTGGAGAAGGGCATCTTCGGCGTCTCGCCGTTCGAGACGATCGACCGGGACGGTGTGGGCGCGCTCGTACGGAGCGCGGTGGAGGCGGGGCGCGCCACCCGGCCCGGACTGAAGCTGGGCGTCTGCGGTGAGCACGGCGGCGACCCGGAGTCGGTGCACTTCTTCCACGAGGTGGGCCTGGACTACGTCTCCTGCTCGCCGTTCCGTATCCCGGTGGCGCGGCTGGAGGCGGGCCGCGCGGCGGCGGCCTCGGCGGGCAGCGACTCGCGGTAGGCGGTCGCCGCCGGACACGGACCCCGGAGCCGGTCGCCGGTCACCCGACCCTCGCCGACCCGGCGGGCGGCTCCGGAACACGATGAAGGGGCGGGTGCCCGTGCGGAGGCGCCCGTCCCTTCGTCGATTCTCCGCCCATTCGGCGGGCACACGTTTTCTTCAAGCACATTGAGTAATGCCTTACGGGCGGCTCCTCCGGCACGGTGGAGCACGGCCGGTGGATCCCCACCCACCGACCGCGCTCCCTTTTCGAGAGCCGGACATGGAGCCGCAACCCCGACCGACCGCCGCCGGGCGGGCAAAGCCCCCCACGGCCTTCGCCGCGCCTATTCGGCCGTCCGGGTTTCATGCCCGACGCGGTACAGCTTTTCGGTTGGGACGTACCGGCCGCGATGCGTTTCAACTGTGGCTGAAACACCGTGGTAACCGGCTGTGATGGCATGCATACTCGGTGTCGGGGGAGATTGTGGATGCAAACAGGTGGGGATTCGATGCTGCGTATTCATTTCACCGGGAAGGACCTCGGCGGGGTCCGGATGGCCGCCGGTCCCGATCCGCTCTGGGAAACGATTCTCAGTTTTCATCGAATAAGGGATCGGCGAGGTCCTCTTGCCTTCGGGGAATGGCGCAAGGAAACGCGGGCCAGGTTGAAAGGCGAAACAGCACCGATCTCCGCCCTGGTGCCACGGCGCGGCTATTTCCCGGATTTCCTGACGCCCGCCGAAGGGCGGGCCGGTTTGGAGACGGGCCTCGACGCGCTGCGCGCCACCCCGCCCGAACGGGTCCGCGCCGAGCTCGCCCTGCTCGCGGTCGAGCGGGCCGGGGCCGGCCACCACGGGGACGGTCACGGGGGCGGCCCCGGGCCCGGGGCCGCCCGGCTCGGCGCGCTCGTCGACGCGCTGCGTACGTACCACCGGGCCGCGATAGAGCCGTACTGGCCGCACATCCGCGCCAGGACCGAGGCGGACCGCGCGCTGCGCGGCCGGGCCCTGCTCGACGGCGGCGCCGACGAACTCCTCGGCACGCTGCCCCCGATGCTGCGCTGGCGCTCCCCGGTGCTGGAGGCCGACTATCCGGTCGACCGCGAACTGCGCCTGGACGGACGGGGGCTGCTCCTCCAGCCGTCCTTCTTCTGCCGCGGCACACCCGTCGTCCACCGGGACCCGACGCTGCCGCCCGTGCTGGTCTATCCCGTGACGCACTCCGACGCGCCGGCCGTCAATGAGCGCCCCGGGCCCTCGCTCGGCCGGCTCGTCGGCCACACCCGCTCGGCGGTCCTGCGGGCCATCGGACACGGCTCCACGACCAGCGAACTGGCCCGCAGGACGGGGGTGTCACTCGCCTCCGCGAGCCAGCACGCCTGCGTGCTGCGCGAGGCGGGGCTCGTGGTCACCCTGCGCCACGGCAATGCCGTACTGCACACCCTCACACCACTGGGCGCCGCCCTGCTGAGGGGCGGCGCCACCGCGGACGGGCGCTCCGCGCGGAAGAGCGACGGGCGTTACGCGCGGAACGGCCCGGTCACCTCGTAGGTGATACCGGCCGACGAACTGCCGCTGGTGCCCCGCTGGCTGGAGAAGTAGAGCCGCTTGCCGTCGGGCGAGAAGGCCGGTCCGGTGATCTCGGAGCCGGACTGGCCGCCGATCCGCAGGAACGGCGCCACGACGTCGTTCGGTGTGATGACGCAGATCTCCATGTTCCCGCCGTCCTCGGAGACGAAGAGATCGCCGGACGAGGAACCGGTCACATTGTCGACACCGGTCAGCGGCGCCGTACCGGACACCAGCGAGTCGTCGTAGGCCAGCTCGATGGTCCCGGCGGCCACGTTGTACTGCCAGACGCGATTGTCGCCCTTGGTGGTGAACCAGCAGGTGTCGTCCGCGTAGTAGCAGCCCTCGCCGCCGTTGAAGCGCTTGGCGCCCGAGACCTGGTTACGGGTGGCGGTGGCACCGGTGGGGTCGGGCACGGTCTTCCAGGTCACCGGGCCGCTGGTGGCCGTACCCGCGACGAGCACCTCAAGACGGCCCGACGACAGATCGCCCCAGATGGTGGGGGTGAAGCGGTAGAAGCAGCCGTCCGTGGTGTCCTCGGTCAGATAGATCGTCTTGCGGACCGGGTCGGCCGCGGCGGCCTCGTGCTTGAAGCGGCCCATGGCGTCCCGCCGTACCGCCGCCTTCGCGCCCCACGGGTCGGTCTCGTAGACATAGCCGCGGTCCACCTCCTCGCAGGAGAGCCAGGTGTTCCACGGTGTCTTGCCGCCCGCGCAGTTCTGCCGGGTGCCGGAGAGGATCCGGTACGCCCCGGTGATCGCGCCGGTGGCGGAGAAACGGACCGCGCTCGCGCCGCCCGACGGGTCGATCTCCGAGTTGGAGACATAGATCCAGCCGGTGCCGTCGGCGTAGCAGGCGCCGCCGTCGGGCGCGCTGTGCCAGGTGTACGACGTGCCCGTGACCGGCTGCCCGGAACGGGCGATCACCCGGCTGGTGAAGCCGGCGGGGAGGCGGATGTTGTTGGCGTCCGCCGCGCCGAGTGCTCCATAGGGGCCCGCGCCCGGCTGGGCGGGCGCGGCGATGGCCGCTCCGCGCCACAACGTGCCGCCGAGTGCGGCGGCAGAAGTGCCGATGACCGCTCCGCGCAGGAAACTGCGACGTTCCACTGGTCGCTCCATGGGGGTGTGGTGACCGTCCCGAGGCGCCGGACGGCGCCACGGGGTCGCACGCCGCAGGAGCCTAGGGGCCGCGCATGGCCGGTGGTTGAACGGGTGGTGAGGCGAAGCCGAGGCATGGGGCCCCGGATCGCCACGGCCCGGAGTGGCGTACGGAGGGGGCATGTCCTGATGTGGCGTACGGCGTCGGTCTGCCCGGGTGGGGCGGCAGGAACACGTGCGGTACCCGGATGCGCGAACTCGTGCCACGTCCGTTGACGAACACCACCTCCGCCTCTACGTTCCGAACAGCGCTCTCGAAACTTTCTGTGAACTTTCCGAAATCACATGAGAGAGGGACGATCGTGAGAAAACCTCGGATCTTGTCCGGAGTCGTGACAGCCGTCTCGGCCCTGACCGCGGCGACCGTCGCCCTGGTCGGACTCGCCGCCCCCGCGCACGCCGCGGATCCCGTCCTGCGGGACCTCGCCGCGACGAAGGGCGTCTACTACGGCACCGCCGTCACGTCCTCCAAGCTCAGCGGTACGTACGGAGCCATCACCGGCGCCCAGTTCGACTCCATCACTCCCGCCAACGAGATGAAGTGGGGCACGGTCGAGCCGAACCGCGGCAGCTTCAGCTGGGCGGGTGCCGACCGGGTGGTGAACTTCGCGGAGGCCAACGGGCAGCAGGTGCGCGGGCACACGCTCGTCTGGCACAGCCAGATGCCCAACTGGCTGGCCAACGGCTCCTTCAGCAACACCGAGCTGCGCACGATCATGAACGACCACGTCACCACCGAGGTCACACGCTACAAGGGCCGGATCGACCACTGGGACGTCGTCAACGAGCCCCTCAACGAAGACGGCACCATGAGGACCAGCAAGTTCTACACGCAGCTCGGCGAGTCGTACATCGCCGACGCCTTCCGTGCCGCGCGCGCCGCCGATCCCGCCGCGAAGCTGTACATCAACGACTACAACACCGACGGCACGGGCCCCAAGAGCAACGGGATGTACTCCCTGGTCCAGCGGCTCAAGGCGCAGGGCGTACCGATCGACGGCGTCGGCTTCCAGGGCCATCTCATCCTCGGCCAGGTACCGGCCACGCTCCAGGCCAATCTCCAGCGCTTCGCCGACCTCGGTGTGGAGGTGGCCATCACCGAACTCGACATCCGGATGACGCTGCCCGCCACCGCCGCCAAGCTCGCCCAGCAGAAGACCGAGTTCAAGGCCGTCACCAACGCCTGCCTCGCCGTCGCGCGCTGCGAGGGGGTCACCGTCTGGGGCTTCACCGACTCCGACTCCTGGATCCCGGACGTCTTCCCGGGAGAGGGCGCGGCCACGCCGTACGACGCCGGCTTCCAGCCCAAACCGGCGTACTACGGGATCGCGGAGGCGCTCGGCTGGACCGGGGACGGAGGCGGCGGCGACCCCGGTGATCCCGTACCCACCACCGGGTGCGCCGTGACCTATGCCGTCCAGAGTCAGTGGAACACCGGCTTCACCGCCGCCGTGACGGTCAGGAACACCGGAAACTCGCCGGTCAACGGCTGGACCCTGCGCTGGACATGGCCCTCGGGCCAGAGCGTGACCCAGGCCTGGAACGCCACTGTCAGCCAGTCCGGCGCGCAGGCCACCGCCGTGAACGTCGCCCACAACGCGGCGATCGCGCCCGGCGGCTCGGCCGGCTTCGGGTTCAACGGGGCCTGGAGCGGCGGCAACACCGCGCCGGGCGCCTTCACCCTGAACGGGGCCGCCTGCACGCTCGCCCTGTCGTAGCGGCTCGCGGTAGCGGTCGGCGCCTGTACCCACTCGCACCTCGCCCGTCTGCTCGTCTGCTCGTCCGCCGATCCGTCTGTCCGATCCGTCTGCTCGTCTGTCCGGACGGCGGCCTCGTCGCCGTCCGGACAGCGGCTCGTGATCGGGCCGAGGGCACGAGCGCGGTCGCGAACGCCCGTATATAGGCTGACGGCCGTGCCCGACATACCGCTGACCACGCTCGTTCTGCTCTGCCTCGCCGCCGCGGCGGCCGGCTGGATCGACGCCGTGGTGGGAGGCGGCGGGCTGCTGCTTCTGCCCGCGATGCTGCTCGGCCTGCCGCACGTCCCCGCCGCGCACATCCTCGGCACCAACAAGGCGGTCGCCATCGTCGGTACCTCGGGCGCGGCGGTGACCTATCTGCGGAAGGCTCCGGTCGATGTCAGGACGGCGGTACGGATCGGCCTCGCGGCCCTCGCCGGCTCGATGACCGGAGCCTTCTTCGCGGCCGGGATCAGCAGTGAGGTGTTCCGGCCGGTGATCATGGTGGTGCTGCTGGGAGTGGCGGCCTTCGTGGTGCTGCGGCCGTCCTTCGGCCGGGCCGCGCGCCCGGACGGTCCCGTCACCCGGACGCGTACCGTCATGGCGATCGTGCTGGTGGGCGGCGGGATCGGCTTCTACGACGGACTGTTCGGACCCGGCACGGGAACGTTTCTTGTGCTGGCCCTCACTGCTGTGCTCCATCTCGATCTGGTGACGGCCTCCGCCACAGCGAAGATCGTGAACGTCTGCACCAACGCCGGGGCGCTCGCCATGTTCGCCCACCAGGGCACGGTGATGTGGCGGCTTGCGGCGCTGATGGCGGTGTTCAATCTGGCGGGCGGGATGTTCGGCGCGCGGACGGCGCTCAGGAAGGGCAGCGAATTCGTGCGCGGGGTACTGCTGGTAGTGGTGCTCTCGCTGGTCGCGAAGCTCGCCTTCGACCAGTGGACCGCGTGAGTCCGGGGCGTGCGGGTGTGTACGGACGGGGTGTGCGAATGGGTGAGTCCCGGGGGGCGTGTGGACCCCGTGGACCCCGTGGGCAGGGGCGCGCAGGGGCTATTTCACGCCGGTGAGATGGGCGTACGCCACGACGTTGCCCTTGTAGCCGGTCTTCTTCGAGAAGCCGCCGCCGCAGGTGATCACCCGTAGCTCCGGCCGGCCGGATGATCCGTAGACCTTTCGCTCGGGGAAGTCGGCGTTCTCGTAGACCTCAAGGGCGTCGACGGAGAAGACGGCGGTACGGCCGTCCGCGCGGGCCACTTCTATGCGCTCGCCCTTTCTGAGGGTGCCCAGCTTGTAGAAGACGGCGGGTCCGCGCGCGTTGTCGACATGGCCGGCGATGATCGCGGTGCCCTTCGCGCCCGGGGACGGGCCGTCCTTGTACCAGCCCGCGACATTGCGGACTCCGGCCGGCGGTACGTCCAGGCTGCCGTCGCGGTCCAGTCCCAGCCCCAGGAGCGGCGTGTCCACCTTTATTCCGGGGATCCGGAGCGCGACCGGAGCGGCGGACGACAGCGGGGCGGCGGCGGGTGCGACGCGGTGCGCGGAGTCGGGGCCGGAGCCGGAGTTGGAGCCGGATTCGGGGCCGGAGCTGTCGAAGGCCTCCGAGGCGGGCGGTGTCGGCGGAGTGACCTGCTTGGAGCCGTTTCCCATCAGCCAGACACCGATGCAAAGGGTTATGGCTATCGTCCAGCCCGAGCCGCCGCGGTGCCTGTTGCAGTAATGGCCGTAGCCCTGCTGGTAGTTGTAGCCGTACTTGCTGTTGTAGTTGTAGTCGTAGTCGCAGTCGTCCTTGCAGCGGCGACGGCCGCCACGGTAGAAGCTCATGAATCAGGTCCTCCGGATGAACGGTGCCCCTGG
>NZ_MAUD01000089.1 GCF_001700515.1 Streptomyces lushanensis | reverse complement strand
AGGAGGGCGACCGCGCGGTCGTCGGCATCACGGCGGGGACCGACCACACCTTCCCGTTCGACGTCGACATCAAGCTCGCCGATGTGGGCGGCCCGAGCGCCGGGCTGATGTTCGCCCTCGGCATCGTCGACAAGCTCACGCCCGGCGCGCTCACCGGCGGCAAGTTCGTCGCCGGTACGGGGACGATCGACGACGAGGGACAGGTCGGCCCCATCGGCGGTATCGAGATGAAGCTGGTCGGCGCGCGCGGCGCGGGCGCCGAGTACTTCCTCACGCCGGAGCAGAACTGCGCGGCGGCTGCCTCCGACGTCCCCGCCGGCCTCACCCTGGTCAAGGTCAGGACGATCGACGACGCCAGGACGTCGCTGAACAAGATCCGTGACGGGGACACGGCCGGTCTGCCGAGCTGTTCGGCAGGCTGACCGACCGCCTCCACGCGCCGGGGGTCCGGCGGCCTACACCTCGAACGTGGCCGCCAGGGCCTCGGCCAGACCCGGCACCAGCCCCGAGCCCGTGAGCACTTCGCTCGGCGAGTCCTTCTCGCGCAGCCGCAGGGCCGACTCACGGGCGCCGTCACGCAGCACGGCGACCGTCATCCTGACCTCCTGACGCTCCGGGTGGGCGGAGACCCACCGGGCGAGCCCCGCGTCGTCGAGACCGTCCGGTACGGACGCCTCCGCCGACGGCGGCAGCATGAGCCGCTCCACCGTCATCGCGCAGCCCGCCACCGCCCCGGGCCAGGCGATGGTGCCGAGGAACTCGTCCAGCGGAGTGCCGGACGGGATCTCGTCCTGCTCGATGGGCGTGAGCGGAGCGACCGCCCCGCCGTCGTCGAGACCGAGCTGGGCGGCCAGCTCCGGCTCGTCGGCGCGCAGCCGCGCGGTGTCGACGAGCGCGAAGAGCCGGGCCGGCTGGTCCCAGCCGAGCCCCGCCGCGTACTCGTCGATTTCGAGCACCGCGCGGGTCAGCGGGCTCGCGGCCATGGGTGTACCTGAGGGAGAGACGTTGGACATGGTCGATATCCTGCCTCCTTCGGACCCCGGTGCGGGAACTAGGTAAAGCCTCAGTAAGTTGCATGAGTGGGCCCTTACGATCGCGGGGCCCGTTCTACACGCTGAAACACGACCGCGAACTTCGAGGTGCGCACGTTGGCTTTCCAGATGCCGGACCGCGGCGGAGGCCCGACCGGGCCACGGATCAGAGTGGGCCGGCCGTCCCGTCGGGCCCGGACCCTGCTCATGACATTGGGAGTGCTGGCCGTGCTGGCCATGCTCTTCGTCATGTTCGCCGGGTTCTGGACCGACTGGCTCTGGTACCGCTCGGTGAAGTACTCATCGGTTTTCACGACCACGCTCTGGACGAAGGTCGGCCTGTTCGCCGTCTTCGGTGTGCTGATGGCCCTCGCCGTCGGTCTGAACATCTGGCTGGCGCACCGGCTGCGCCCGCCGCTGAGCGCGATGTCGATGGAGCAGCAGAACCTCGACCGGTACCGGATGGGGATCGCACCGTACAAGAAGTGGGTGCTCCTGGCGATCACCGCCCTGGTCGGGCTGATCGCCGGCGCCTCCGCCTCCGGCCAGTGGCGCACCTGGCTGATGTGGGTGAACGGAGTGCCCTTCGGCCAGAAGGACCCCCAGTTCAAGATGGACGTGTCGTTCTACGCGTTCGATCTTCCCTGGTACCGCTTCCTGCTCGCCTTCGGCTTCGCCGCCGCCGTGCTGTCGCTGATCGCCGCCGCACTGACCCACTATCTGTACGGAGGGCTGCGGATCACCAGCCCGGGCGCGCGCGCCACGGCCGCCGCCACCGGCCATCTTTCGGTGCTGATCGGCGTCTTCGTCTCGCTCAAGGCCGTGGCGTACTGGCTGGACCGGTACGGGCTGGCCGTGAAGGCGAGTGACTTCAAGGCCGCGGGCAGCTGGACCGGACTGCGGTATGTGGACGCCAACGCCTATCTCCCGGCGAAGACGATCCTCTTCTGCATCGCCGTCATCTGCGCCCTGCTGTTCTTCGCGACGCTCTGGCGCCGCACCTGGCAGCTGCCGGTGATCGGCTTCGGTCTGATGGTGCTCTCCGCGATCCTCATCGGCGGCCTCTACCCGGCGATCGTGCAGAAGTTCCAGGTCCAGCCGAACGAGCAGGCCAAGGAAGCGCCGTACATCAAGAAGAACATCGACGCCACGCGCGCGGCGTACGGCATCGACGACGCCGATGTGCAGGACTACGAGGGCAAGGGCGACCCGGAGAAGAAGGCCGATCAGCGCAAGGCGGCCGACTCCGCGGCCAGTTACCGGCTGGTCGATCCCAATGTGGTCTCGCCCGCGTTCCAGCAGCTTCAGCAGGAGCGTAAGTACTACCAGTTCCCCGCCACGCTGGACGTCGACCGGTACACCGACGCCGAGGGCAGGATCCAGGACACGGTCGTCGGTCTGCGCGAGCTGAACATCACGGGTATTCCCAAGCGCAACTGGATCAACGACCACTTCACCTACACGCACGGGTACGGAGCGATCGCGTCCAAGGGCACGAACACCGTGACGGACGAGAACAGGGGCACGGTCGGTGCTCCCGAGTTCACCGAGTCCGGCCTGCCGACGAGCGGGCAGCTCGACAAGTACGAGCAGCGGATCTACTACGGCGAGAAGACCGAGCAGTACTCGATCGTGGGCGGCCCGCAGAAGGAGCTCGACTACGAGAAGAACGGCGAGCAGACCACCAGCTACGCGGGCAGGAGCGGAGTCGATCTCTCCAACCCGCTGAACCGCGCGGCCTACGCCGTGGCCTTCAGCGAGCCGCAGATGGTCTACTCCGGCGCCATCGGCGACGGCTCGCGCATCCTCTACAACCGCACGCCCAAGGAGCGCGTCGAGGCGGTCGCACCCTGGCTGACGATCGACGGCGACGCCTATCCCGCCGTGGTCGAGGGCCGTATCAAGTGGATCGTCGACGCGTACACCACGACGAACGGCTATCCGTACGCCTCCCGCACGACGCTCGGCGACACCACGGCCGACTCGCTGACCGACAACCAGCGCGCGGTCGTCGCCCAGCAGAACCAGGTCAACTACATCCGGAACTCGGTGAAGGCCACCGTCGACGCCTACGACGGCTCGGTCAACCTGTACCAGTGGGACACCGAGGACCCGGTGCTCAAGACCTGGATGAAGGCATTCCCCGGCACGGTGAAGGCGCGGGACCAGATCAAGCCCGATCTGCTGGCCCATCTCCGTTATCCGCAGGACATGTTCAAGGTGCAGCGCGAGCTGCTCACCCGCTACCACGTCACCAACCCCGCGCAGTTCTACAGCGGCAGTGACGCGTGGCAGGTGCCGAACGACCCGACCAACAAGAACAGCAGCGCGGTCCCGCCGTACTACCTGAGCCTCAAGATGCCCGGTCAGGACGATCAGAGGTTCTCGCTGACGACGACGTTCACGCCCAACGGACGCCCCAATCTCGGTGCGTTCATGGCGGTGGACGCGGATGCGACCAGCACGGACTACGGCAGGATCAGAGTGCTGAGAGTGACCTCGACCGTCCAGGGCCCGCAGCAGGTGCAGAGCGAGCTGAACGGTGTGCCGGAAGTCGCCGAGTTCGTCAGGAACTTGAGAGGCACCGACTCGGACATCGAGTACGGCAATCTGCTGACCGTCCCGCTCGAGGGCGGCTTCCTCTACATCGAGCCGGTGTACGCGCGCGGTGGCAGTGCCAACTATCCGCTGCTGAAGAAGGTGGCCGTCTCCTACGGGGGCAAGCCCGTCTTCAAGGACAGCCTGGCCGAGGCGCTCAACGCCGTGTTCGGCGAGGAGAGTTCCGAGCCGCCGGTCACGACACCGCCACCGTCCGACGGCGACACCACCAAGCCGCCGGCGACCGGTGACACGGCGCTCCAGCAGGCCATCGCCGACGCGCAGAAGGCGTACGACGACGGTGAGGCGGCGCTGGCCAAGCAGGACTGGGCGGCGTACGGCAAGGCGCAGGAGGCCCTCCAGGACGCCCTGCGACGTGCCGCCGCGGCGGACAGCACCCCGGCGGGCGGCTCGGACAGCGCCTCGTCGGAGAGCCCGTCGCCGGACAGCTCCGCCTCGGACAGTGCCTCGCCGGACAGCTCCGCGGGCGAAGCCTCGTCGGACAGCGCCGCGGCCAACGGCGGCTCCGAGAGCGGCTGAGCAGGCATCACTCCGCGTCGTGGTACGGTTGGGACACAACGACGCGGGGTGGAGCAGCTCGGTAGCTCGCTGGGCTCATAACCCAGAGGTCGCAGGTTCAAATCCTGTCCCCGCTACGCGAAGTCAAGGGCCCGGATCCAACAGGATCCGGGCCCTTGACGTATGTCCGGCGCGTATGGCCCACGAACGGTGTTTCACGACGCGGGACTTGGGCCCGAGCGTGTTTGACTTGTCTCTCTGTGGGCATGTCGACAAAACGCTGAAGTGACCTTGTGGGTCGCGGTATACCTGCTGTACGCGGGTGGCAGGTGGTGCGACGATGGAAATTATGGGGGATAGGACAACTCTGTTGGAGACAGGGCGGTTTGTGCAGCGCCATGCGGCAGGCGCGGCCGACGCCGCGAACGCCGCGGATTCTCTTGGTGCCACGAGCGCCGGAGCCCCGCACCCGGCCGGTGTGGCCCCGCACCCGGCCTGTTCGGAGGACACCGCCGACGCCGAGACCGAGGCACGCCACCGCCGTGCCGCCGACGCCGGGGATGTCGCGTCGATGAGCGTGCTCGGCGCGCTGCTGCTGCGCCGCGGCGACCTCGACGGAGCCGAGACGTATCTGCGGGCCGCGACCGCCGAGGGCGACCGCGCCGCCGCCAACAATCTGGGTGTTCTGCTGCACCAGCGCGGCTATCCGGACGAGGCGGCCGGCTGGTGGCGTATCGCCGCCGTCGCCGGATCCGCCGCCGCGGCCCATGCCCTGGGCCGCCACCACCGTGAGCTGGGCGACGAGCCGGCCGCGGAGTACTGGCTGCGCCAGTCCGCCGAGCAGGGCCATGCCCTCGGCGCCTACGCACTCGCCGATCTGCTGGAGCACCGCAGTGATGTCGGGGCCGAGCGCTGGCTGCGCGCCGCGGCCGAGCAGGGGCACCGCGAGGCGGCGTACCGGCTCGCGAGGACGCTGGAGCGCCGGGCCCGTGAGACGGCCCGAGCCGGAGCCGGCCCCGTCCACCGCAGAGGTACGGGCCCCCTGGCCCAGGGCGGCGGCGGTACGGGCGGCCACCGGACGGGACGCACCGGAGCCCACCGCGACGGCACCGGTACGCGGATGGCCACCGGGAGCCACAGCGGTACGCGGCACACCGGCACCGGCCCGGACGCCACCGGCGGCTTCGACGCGCCCGCGCTCCTCGCCGAGGCCGCCCAGTGGTACCGGCAGGCAGCCGCCCGTGGCCACCGCAGGGCCGCGCTGCACCTCGGCGCGATTCTGGAGAAGCGCGGTGAGCTCAAGGAGGCAGGCCGCTGGTATCTGACCTCCGCCCGGGACGGTGACGCGCGGGCGGCCTGCGCTCTCGGCTTTCTGCTGCGTGACGCGGGTGACGAGGAGAGCGCCGCCATCTGGTGGCTGCGCGCCGCGCAGGAGGGCAACGGCAACGCGGCCAACGCCCTCGGCGCGCTGCACGCCGCCCGAGGGGAGCCGCAGACCGCCGAGCGCTGGTACCGCGCCGCGATGGACGCGGGCGATGTCAACGGCGCGTACAACCTCGGACTGCTCTGCGCCGCCCAGGACCGCACCGTCCAGGCCGAGCAGTGGTACCGCCGCGCCGCCTACGCGGGCCACCGCGAGGCGGCCAACGCGCTCGCCGTGCTGCTGTTGCAGGCCGACGACCCGACCGGGGCCGAGCCCTGGTTCTCCAAGGCGGCCGAGGCGGGCAGCGTGGACGCCGCGTTCAATCTGGGCATCCTGTACGCCGGGCGGGACGAGGACCGCGCGGCGCTTCGCTGGTACGAGCGCGCCGCCGCCGCGGGCCATACGGAGGCGGCGCTCCAGGTCGGCATCGCCTGTCTGCGCGACGGTGACGAGCGCTCGGCGGAGCGGCATCTGCGCTGCGCCGCGGGCGGCGGCAGCCCCGAGGCCGCGTTCCGGCTCGCCACTCTGCTCGACTCGCGCCAGCCGCCGCCCGGCCCGCCCGCGCTGGGCGAGCCGTACGGGGTGAAGAGCGAGTGCGAGCAGTGGTACGAGCGCGCCGCCGAGCAGGGGCACCGCCGGGCGCAGGTGCGCGTCGGCATGCTGGCCGCCGCCCGCGGTGACCTCTCCGACGCCGCGCGCTGGTACCGGGAGGCGGCGGAGGCGGGCAGCCGCAACGGCGCCTTCAACCTCGGGCTGCTGCTCGTGCGCGAGGGCGGCGACCGGGAGGCCGCCCTGTGGTGGACCCGGGCCGCCCAGGCGGGTCACGGCCGGGCCGCGCTGCGCCTCGCGCTGCTCGCCGCGCGCCGGGGCGAGCTGACCGAGGGCCAGCGCTGGTGCGCCCGTGCCGTCGAGCTGGGTCCCGCCGAGGTGGCGGAGCGCGCGGCGCGTCTGCGCGAGGCGCTCCACCAGGAACTGACGGCCTGACCCGGCCGCCGCGTCGTCACCGCCGTCGCAGGCCGCCGCGTACTGCGTACTACGGCGTCGTGGACGTCCCGGACCGGTGGGGCTCCTCCAGGCGGGCGATCCGGTCCTGGAGAACGGTGATCTGTGTGCGCAGGTCGTCGATATGGCGGTGGAGTGCCTGGACGCAGACCAGGGCGACACCGTTGGTGTCGGTGGCGGAGATGGTGACGTTGTCGGCGCCGAGTCCGAAGGCCGCGTGCCAGTCCTGGGCCATCGGGCCCAGATGCCGGACGTGCGGCGGGTCCCAGAGGTAGCGCCAGGTGCCGACCGGCAGACGCAGCACCTCGTCCAGGACCTCGTAGCCGTTGAGAGCGTCGGCGGGCCCGGTGGTGTCCGGGGTGGCGGCGGAGGCCAGCCCGGCAGGACCGGCCGAGGCCCGCGCGCGGGAGAGATGATCGGCCCGCGCGCGCGGGGAGCGGTCCGGTCGCGCCGGCCGCAGTCGGCGGACGGCGCGACGCACGGTGTCGATGATCAACGGTCCCAGCGCACCGGTGTCACATCGGTCTTCGCGTTGCGGTCCGACAGGCCGCCCAGGAGATCGCCCAGCAGGGGCAGACCTCCCAGCAGCCCCGCGAGAGGCTGCTGCGCCGGGGCGCCGGGGGTGGGCTGCGGCGAGACCGGTGCCTTGCCGCTCACGGTGGTACGGGCGGGCTCGACGGGTACGGCCCAGGAGACCGGTGCGGCGGCTCCCGCCGCGATCCCGACGGCGGCGGTGACGGTCACGGCGGACCGCACGAAGGTGCTGGACGGTGGCATGGGATTCCTCCGGAGGAGAGGTGATGACGCGGTTGTCTCCGGCCTAACGAAGCGGCCGGGCGGGAGGAAACGGCGTACGGGGCCGACCGGCGCCGCCGTCGTGCGTCGCGCCGGGGTGCGCGGCCCACGCAAAGGGATTTGCACCGGTCGGCGGGCGTGACGTAATGTTGCGTTTACCGACGCGGGGTGGAGCAGCTCGGTAGCTCGCTGGGCTCATAACCCAGAGGTCGCAGGTTCAAATCCTGTCCCCGCTACTGACAGACCCGAGGCCCGGAGCTCGAAAGAGTTCCGGGCCTCGGGTCGTTTCGTATTGCCGGGCCTCGGGTCGTCCCGTCTTCCGCGCTCGTCTGTTCCGCGCTCGCCCGTTTCGGCGCGGTCAGGCCGAGGCGCAGTCCGGGCAGGTGCCGCGGTAGGTCACCTCGACGTCCGAGACCGTGAAGCCGAAACGCTCTCCGTCCGGCAGATCGGCCAGCGGATCGCCCGTGGGACGGACATCGCGGATGGTGCCGCACCGGGCGCAGACCAGATGGTGGTGCGGCCGGTGCGCGTTCGGGTCGTACCGCTTGGCGCGGCGGTCCGTGGAGACCTCGATCACCTCACCGAGCATGACCATCTCGCCCAGGGTGTTGTAGACCGTCGCCCGTGAGATCTCCGGCAGCCGGGCGACGGCGCGCGCGTGCACCTCGTCGGCCGTCAGATGTACGTGGTCCCCGTCGAGCACCTCGGCCACAACACGCCGCTGGGCCGTCATGCGCCAGCCTCGTCCGCGAAGTCGTTCCAACAGGTCACTCATGACGACCAGCCTAACAGTGAGGGGAACCAGGTCCCGAACGTGTATGACTTTGGATGTCTGCTTGACTTGGACAAAGTCCATCGTAGGATCGATGGCGGTAGCCGCCGAGGGACAGGACCGGCAGCGAATGACGCAGGAGGCGCACGTGACGCAGGGACCGCTCACCACGGAGGCCGGGGCTCCGGTCGCCGACAACCAGAACAGCGAGAGCGCGGGCGTCGGTGGTCCGGTGCTGGTCCAGGACCAGGCACTGCTGGAGAAGCTCGCGCACTTCAACCGTGAGCGCATCCCGGAGCGCATCGTGCACGCGCGCGGCGCCGGCGCCTACGGCACGTTCACGCTGACCCGCGATGTCTCGCGGTGGACGCGCGCCAAGTTCCTCTCCGAGGTCGGCAAGCGGACCGAGACGTTTCTGCGCTTCTCCACCGTCGCGGGCAGCCTGGGCTCCGCCGACGCGGTGCGCGACCCGCGCGGTTTCGCGCTGAAGTTCTACACCGAGGAGGGCAACTACGACCTCGTCGGCAACAACACCCCGGTGTTCTTCGTCAAGGACGCCATCAAGTTCCCCGACTTCATCCACACCCAGAAGCGCGACCCGTACACCGGCTCGCAGGAGGCGGACAACGTCTGGGACTTCTGGGGGCTGTCGCCCGAGTCCACCCACCAGGTGACCTGGCTCTTCGGTGACCGCGGTATCCCGGCGACGCTGCGCCACATGAACGGGTACGGCTCGCACACGTACCAGTGGAACAACGAGGCCGGCGAGGTCTTCTGGGTCAAGTACCACTTCAAGACCGACCAGGGCATCAAGAACCTGACCTCGGCCGAGGCCGCGGTGCTCGCGGGCGAGGACCCGGACTCGCACCAGCGCGATCTGCGCGAGTCCATCGAGCGCGGTGACTTCCCGTCCTGGACCGTGCAGGTGCAGATCATGCCGGCGGACGAGGCGGCGACCTACCGCTTCAACCCGTTCGACCTGACCAAGGTATGGCCGCACGAGGACTACCCGCCGATCGAGATCGGCAGGCTGGAGCTCAACCGCAACCCGGAGAACATCTTCGCCGAGGTCGAGCAGTCCGTCTTCTCGCCGGCCCACTTCGTGCCGGGCATCGGTCCCTCCCCGGACAAGATGCTCCAGGGCCGTCTGTTCGCGTACGGCGACGCCCACCGCTACCGCGTCGGCGTCAACGCGGACCACCTGCCGGTGAACCGTCCGCACGCCACCGAGGCGCGCACCAACAGCCGTGACGGCTTCCTGTACGACGGCCGCCACAAGGGCGCCAAGAACTACGAGCCGAACAGCTTCGGCGGCCCCTTCCAGACGGACCGGCCGCTCTGGCGCCCGGTCGCGGTCAGCGGCGCGACGGGGGAGCACGAGGCCCCGAGCCATGCCGAGGACAACGACTTCGTGCAGGCGGGCAACCTCTACCGGCTGCTGTCCGAGGACGAGAAGGGCCGGCTGATCGAGAACCTGGCCGGCTTCATCTCCAAGGTCTCACGCGACGACATCGCCGAGCGCGCGGTGAACAACTTCCGCCAGGCGGACGGTGACTTCGGCAAGCGGCTGGACGCCGCGGTCCAGGCCCTGCGCGCCTAGGGTCCAGATCCGGACCCAGACTCAAACCCAGACTCAGATCCAGTCCGGGACGGCGGGGGCCGGGTCCTGCGGGATCCGGCCCCCGCTGCCGTCCTCCCGGCCGGGCGTCAGCCGGCCAGCACCGCCGCCTCGCGCCGGTCCGGCGCCCAGCAGCGAATGATGTCGCGTACGGAGACGATGCCGACCGGCTCCCGGTCGTTGAGCACGATCAGATGGCGGAACCCGCCGCTCGACATGGCCGCCGCGGCTTCCTCCAGCGTCCAGCAGGGCGCGGCGAAGACGACCGCGGTGGTGGTGTGCGTACAGGCGGTCTCGGTGTCGGGGCTCTGGCCCTCGCCGAGCGAGTTCAGGATGTCGCGCTCGGTGAGAATGCCGATGCCGCAGTGGTCGGGGTCGAGAACGACGGCGGCGCCGACGCGGCGCGCGGACATCAGCCGGGCCGCCTGGCGGAGCGTATGCGTGGGCCCGATGGTCAGGACCACCGAACTCATGGCGTCACGGACGAGCATGGGGTGAACGCACCTCCTTGGTAAACCGTCCTGTGGAGACCCTCCAATGAGAAACGATTCACAAGTTCACAAATGGGGGGACTTTCAGAGTGACACCATTGAGCCAGCTCAACAAGGGGGCGCCCGAGGCGCGGGGCATGACGGTGCGCGCGCCTGCGGCGCGGGGCGCTTCCTCAGCGCGGGCCGGGGTCGCGTGCGGTCGCGTGCGGGGCGGTCGCCGGACCCCCGGGCCCGCTCAGTACTGCTGGTTCAGATACCCCAGCAGCTCCTCGTGGAGGATGCCGTTCGAGGCCGCCGCGTTGCCGCTGTGCGGGCCCACGCGGCCGTCCAGCCCCGTGAAGCTGCCGCCCGCCTCCTGGACCACGATCGTCGTCGCCGCCATGTCCCACAGGGACAGCTCCGGCTCCGCGCAGATGTCCACCGAGCCCTCCGCGACCATCATGTACGGCCAGAAATCGCCGTAGCCGCGCGTACGCCAGCAGGCGCGGGTCAGATCGAGGAAGCCGTCCAGCCGGCCCTGCTCCTCCCAGCCGGTCAGTGAGGAGTACGCGAACGACGCGTCCCGGATGCGCGAGACCTTCGAGACCCGCAGCCGGGTCGCGGAGGAGAGGCTGCGGCCGGTGTACGCGCCGCCGCCCTTCGCCGCCCACCACCGCCGGCCCAGCGCGGGCGCCGACACCACGCCCACGACCGGCTCGTAACCGCCCTCGGCGGCCACCATCAGTGAGATCAGCGTCGCCCAGACGGGTACTCCGCGGACATAGTTCTTCGTACCGTCGATGGGGTCGATGACCCAGCGGCGCGGGCCCGTGCCCTCGATGCCGTACTCCTCGCCCAGGATCGCGTCGCGCGGCCTGGCCCGCTGGAGATGGCCACGGATCAGTTCCTCGGCCGCCTTGTCGGCCTCGGTCACCGGAGTCATGTCCGGTTTGGTCTCGACCTTGAGGTCCAGGGCCTTGAAGCGGTCCATCGTCGCGGCGTCGGCGGCGTCCGCGAGGACATGGGCGAGACGCAGATCATCGTGGTAGTCGGGCATGGTCGTCACAGTATCCACCGGGAGGAAGCCCCGGCCATGGGGTTCGTACCGGCGAGAAGCCGCGGACGGCCCCCGCCGTTGCTCTTGACAGCCGACGACGGCCCGTCAACTCTGGGCGCAGAGCCGCTCGGCCCCGGAGGCGACGATGCCTGCTGCGCGTGAAGCCCTGCTCGACGCCGGTCTGGCGGCACTCGCCGAGCTGCCCTGGTCCGCGGTCAGAATGGTCGATGTGGCCCTGGCCGCCGGAGTCTCCCGGCAGACCCTCTACAACGAGTTCGGCGGCAAGGACGGGCTGGCCCGCGCGCTCGTGCGGCGCGAGGTCGATCTCTATCTGCGCGGTGCGGAACGGCTGTTGAGCGAGCGGAGGGAGATCGCGGACCGGCTGGTGGCCGTCGCCGAGTGGACCGTCACCGAGGCGCGGGCACGGCCTCTGCTGCGGGCGCTGCTCACCGGCTGCTGGGGACGGTGGCTGCCCGCGCCCTCTCCCGCACGGATCTCCGCGCCGCCCTCCGGCGTCCCGGCGCAGCGCCGCGCCGACGCGGGGCCGCCCGCGACGGGTGATCTGGTCGCGCTGGTACGGGACCGGTCCGTGGCCGTGCTGGAACGGCACCGTACGGATCACCCGCGGCCCCGTCCCGGCAGGGCCGAGTTGCTCTACCGCTGTGAGCTCGCCCTGCGGCTCGCGCTCGCCCATCTCGTCGCGCCCGGTGGGGAGTCCGTCGGGCCGCTGGTCCGTACGGCGGTCACCGCGCCGCTGCCCGCGGCCCCGTCCGTACCGCTCAGTGCGCCGAGCCCGAGAGCTGGAGCCCGATGACGCCGATGATGACCAGGGAGATCGAGACGAGTTTCAGTACGGAGACCACGTCGCCGAGGAAGATCATGCCGTAGATCGCGGTACCCGCCGCGCCGATGCCCGTCCACACCGCGTAGGCGGGACCGACGTCCAGCTTCTTCAGAGAGAGCGTCAGCAGACCGAAGCTGCCGAGCGCGAAGGCCGCGAAGGCGATCGTCGGCCAGAGCCTGGTGAAGCCGTGGGAGAGTTTGAGACAGACGGCGAATCCCGTCTCCAGGATTCCGGCGACCACAACCAGCAGCCACGCCATGTCAGAGGCCTCCCCGTATCAGTGACCGCTCGTCCCGCCTGGTTGGATTATGCCCTTACCAGCACCGCGGGATCGCAAACGTGTGCGCGTCAGTCCCCTTCGCGCCGTTCACGCGTGGCGAGGAGCCGCCGCAGGGAGTAGAGCCGGGCCGGATCGGCGTGTCCCTCGGCCACCCACGCGTCGAGCGCGCAGTCCGGTTCGTCATGGCTGCATGCCCGGGGGCAGCCCTCCGTACCCGGCACCAGATCGGGGAAGGCGAGGATGACCCGGGACGGATCGACATGGTGCAGTCCGAAGGAACGGATGCCCGGGGTGTCGATCACCCAGCCGTCCGCCTTCTCCAGCGGCAGGGCCAGCGCCGAGGTGGTGGTGTGCCGGCCGCGGCCCGTCACCGCGTTGACCAGACCGGTGGTCCGCCGTCTGTCCTCCGGTACCAGGGCGTTGACCAGCGTCGTCTTGCCGACGCCCGAGTGACCGACGAAGGCGGTGACCCGGCCGTCCAGATACTCGCGTACGAGATCGGCGGCGTAGCCGCTCGCCAACTCGTCGCGCCGCGTGACGACATGGCGGATGCCGAGCGCCCGGTAGGTCTCCAACAGCTCGTCGGGCGGGGCGAGATCGGACTTCGTCAGCACGAGCAGCGGTTCCAGACCTCCGTCGTACGCGGCGACCAGACAGCGGTCGATCAGCCGGGGACGCGGCTCGGGATCGGCGAGCGCGGTGACGACGGCCAGCTGGTCGGCGTTGGCGACGACCACCCGCTCGTACGGATCGTCGTCGTCCGCCGTGCGCCGCAGCACGGAGTGGCGCTTCTCGATCCGTACGATCCGCGCCAGCGTGTCCTTCCTGCCGGACAGATCACCGACCAGACCGACCTGGTCCCCCACCACGGCCGCCTTGCGGCCCAGTTCGCGTGCCTTCATCGCCAGGACCACGCGGTCCTCGACGAGGCAGGTGATCCGGCCCCGGTCCACGGTCAGGACCATGCCCTCCGAGGCGTCCTCGTGCTTGGGCCTGATGTGCGTACGCGGCCGGTTGCCCTTGGGGTTGGGGCGGGAGCGGATGTCGTCCTCGTCGGGGTTCTTGCCGTAGCGCCGCATCGCGTCAGGCTCCCGCTCCCGTCAGCATGTCGGTCCACATCCGCGGGAAGTCGGGCAGGGTCTTGGCGGTCGTGCCCACGTTCTCGATCTCCACTCCTTCGACGGCCAGGCCGATGATCGAACCGGCCGTGGCCATCCGGTGGTCGTCGTACGTGTGGAACACGCCGCCGTGCAGCGGGCGCGGGCGGATGTGCAGTCCGTCCGCCGTCTCGGTGACATCGCCGCCCAGCTCGTTGATCTCCTTGGTGAGCGCGGCCAGCCGGTCCGTCTCGTGGAGCCGCAGATGCGCGACGCCGCGCAGGGTGGAGGGCGAGTCGGCGAGCGCGGCGACGGCCGCGATACCGGGTGTCAGTTCGCCGACCTCGCTCAGATCGACGTCGATGCCATGGATCGTGCCCGTGCCGCGGAAGGTGAGGCTGGAGCCCTCCGCCGTCATGACGTACTCGCAGGAGCCGCCCATCTCGGTGAAGATCTCACGCAGCGCGTCACCCGGCTGGGTGGTCCGCTCCGGCCAGTCCGGGACGGTCACCCGGCCGCCGGTGACCAGCGCGGCGGCCAGGAACGGCTGGGCGTTGGAGAGATCCGGCTCCACGGTCAGATCCCGGCCGAGCAGGGCGCTGGGGGAGACCCGCCAGACATTGGGCTCACCGCCGGTCTCGGGCTCGTCGACCTGGGCGCCGACCGCGCGGAGCATGTCGACGGTCATCCGGATGTGCGGCATGGAGGGCAGCACGGCGCCCACATGCCGTACCTCCACACCCTGGTTGAAGCGCGCGCCCGAGAGCAGCAGCGCGGAGACGAACTGGGAGGACGCGGAGGCGTCGATCTCCACCGTGCCGCCGTCCAGCGCCCCGCTGCCGTGCACGGTCAGCGGGAGCGCGCCGCGGCCGTCGTCGTCGATACGGGCGCCGAGGGCGCGCAGGGCGTGGATGACACTGTGCAGCGGACGTTCGTAGGAGCGTGGATCGCCGTCGAAGCGGACGGCCCCGTCGGCGAGCGTCGCCACGGGCGGCAGGAAGCGCATCACCGTGCCGGCGTTGCCGACGTCGACGGCCGCCGGACCGTGCAGCCCGGACGGGATCACGCGCCAGGCCTCGCCGCCGGGCGCGGGAACGCCGGCGGCGGTGGAGCTGGACGAGAGGCCCTCCTCGATGCCGACGCCCATGGCACGCAGGGCGTCGGCCATCAGCAGGG